>QMQE01000093.1 GCA_003650445.1 Acidobacteriota bacterium
CCCCCTCTGGACTCAACCTTGCCTTCTGCTCAACCTCAACCTTTTCTCTCCGAGTAAGAGTTGGCCATTTCCTGTCTTTTGATTTTCCTTGTCTTCTCCCCTCTGGACTCAACCTTGCCTTCTGCTCAACCTCAACCTTTTTCTTCTTTTGCGCAGAAAATCCTTGACTGTATTTTGTATTTTGTATACAATCTGGGGCATGAGAGAAGGGATTCGGCCGGAACCGTTACGACAAATTGTTTACAAAGACCTGTTGAACCGGATTGTCACCGGGGAACTTGCCCCGGGTGCACCGGTACGGGACACCGAGATTTCCGAGGAAATGGGGGTCAGCCGTACGCCGGTACGGGAAGCACTGCTCCGTCTCGCCCGACAGGGCCTGCTGGTCAACCTCCATCACCGGGGCTTTGTGGTCAGCAAAATGACGGCCGATGTTGTGGTGGAAACCTATCCTATGGTCTGGGCTCTGGAATGCCTGGCACTCCGGGAATCCCCTCCCCTCGCCGGGTCACTTCTGGCAAAACTCCGGCGCCTTAACCAATCCCTTGAAAACAGCGCAGACAAGGTGGAAAAACGGATTTCATTGGATGAACAGTGGCATGAAGTGCTGCTCTCCGGATATGAAAACCAGCGGTTGAAAAATGCCGTCGCGGAGCTGAAGGCAGTGGTTCGGCGCTACGAGTTTGGCTATATGCGGGATGTTGAGCTGGTTTCCCATTCTGTAAACGACCATGCCCGTCTGCTCACTGTCATTGAAAATGACGGAAAAGATAACGCGCTGCCCGTGCTGGAAGAGCACTGGCGCTATTCAATGGAAAATCTTCTGAAGCGAATCAAATAGAAAATATATGCGGATTTTTTGGAGGTAACAATGAGTAAAATATCGGAAATTCGGGAAAAAGCGGCGGCGTACCGGGACAAAACGGCTGAAAATCTGTCCGCAATGGTAAAAATACCGTCACTGAGCTGCGAAGAAGAGGCTGTAATCCAGGAAATTGCCCGTCAGTGCCGGGAAGCGGGTTTTGACGAAGTCCGGGTAGATGGACTGGGGAACCTTATCGGCCGGGTAGGCCATGGCCCGAAAATCCTCGCCATTGACGCCCACATTGACACCGTGGATGTCGGCGAACGAAAACTGTGGGATTTCGACCCATTCTCCGGTGAAATCAAGGACGGGTATGTTCTGGGCCGGGGCAGCGCGGACCAGGAAGGGGGCGCGGCAGCCATGGTTACGGCAGGGCGAATCCTCAAGGAACTGGGATATGACGGCGAATACTCCGTCTATTTCACCTTCACCGTCATGGAAGAAGACTGCGACGGGATGTGCTGGAATTACATCATTGAAAAGGAGAAACTGATACCGGATTTCGCTGTTTCCACCGAACCGACCAACCTGAACCTCTACCGGGGACACCGGGGCAGAATGGAATTCGAGATTCACTTTCACGGTCTTTCCTGCCATGGTTCCGAGCCGGAACGGGGCGATAACGCCATCTACAAGGCCGCCCGCTTCGCCTTAGAAGTGGAAAAGCTCCACAAGCGCCTGAAACCGGATGAATTTCTCGGAAAAGGCAGCGTGACCGCGTCACTCTGCCAGTCTTCCTCCCCTTCCCTCTGCTCCGTATCCGATTATTGCCGCCTCTACCTTGACCGGCGCCTGACCTGGGGTGAAACGAAGGAAACCGCCACTGCCGAACTTCAGGAATTTCTCCCGGACGGCGCGGAGATTACCATCCCGGTGTATGAACGAAAAAGCTACAAGGGAACTGTTTTCACCCAGGAAAAATACTTCCCCACGTGGAAAATACCGGAAACCCATCCCCTGGTTCAGGCGGGGGCCAACGCATACCGAAGCCTCTTTGAAGGGGAACCGAAAATTGACAAGTGGACATTTTCCACCAACGGCGTGGCAATCTGTGGTAAACACAAAATTCCCGTTATCGGGTTCGGGCCGGGAAATGAAGTCCTCGCCCACGCACCCAACGAAAAAACCCCGGTTGCCCATCTGGAAAAAGCGTCCGCGTTTTACGCGGCTCTACCCTACATGCTGGAAAAAGGAGGAAAAGAATGAGCACACTCTTTCGCGGAAAACACCTGATTACATTCGACGACTGGACAAAGCAGGAAATCAACACGGTTCTGGACGTATCCACAGACCTGAAACGTCGCTACGCGCTCCGGGAACGCACCATTCTGCTGCCGGAACGGACACTGTTCATGATTTTCTTTGAACAGTCCACCCGCACCCGCAACTCCATGGAAGCGGCCATGACCCAGCTTGGGGGCCATGCCCATGACCTGACCGTGGACAAAATGCAGATTTCCCATGGAGAATCTCCGAGAGATACCGCAAAGGTGCTGTCCAGAATGGGAGACGGAATTGCCATTCGGAATTGTTTTCACGGGATCGGCAATAAATACATCTCGGAAATTGCCCGGGAATCCGATATTCCGGTCATTTCCATGCAGGATGACATCTACCATCCCCTCCAGGCCATTGCCGACCTCATGACGATTCAGGAATACTTCGGTAAAGACCTGAAAGATATCAAAATTGCGGTCACCTGGGCGTATGCCACATCCCACGCCAAGCCACTGTCCGTACCCCAGTCCCAGGCCCTGCTCTTCCCCCGTTTCGGCATGAATGTTGTGGTGGCAAACCCGGTAGAATTTCCACTTCAGAAAAATGTAATCGAAAAGGCGAAGAAAAATGCGGCACAGGGCGGTGGAAACCTGACCATCGTCAACGATATGGATGAAGCGGTTCGGGATGCTGATATTGTCATTCCCAAGAACTGGGGCGGATTCGGATATTTTGATCATTACGTGGATGATGACGAACACAACCGGATCATGAAGGAAAATCTGGAAAAGAACAAAGACTGGATTTATGACGAACGGCGCCTCGCCCTGTCAAAACCGGACATGAAGTTGATGCACGCAATGCCGGCTGACCGCAACAAGGAAGTTACGGATGCCGTGCTGGACAGTGATCATTCCATCATCTACGATGAAGCGGAAAACCGCCTCCACACCGCAAGGGCACTGCTGGCCCTGACAATGGGGGGGAGAGCCTGAAACAGCCGTTCCGGCTGTTTCAGGAGTGTTAAGTAAAACGGGGACTGGCAACTTCCCCGGTGCCTGTACCCGCTTTACGGGGCCACACCCAACGGAGAATGAAGATGAATAAAGAGACATTACGGTTTACATACAAATGCAGCGAGTGTGGGAAAAGCTACGCCATCGCCCCCGGTGTGTACACCTGCCCCGATTGCGCAAAGAAACAGGAAGCAAACCGTCCACTTCGGGGTGTGCTGGATGTGCAACTTTTCGGGCTGGCACCTGAAAGCCGGGATGTCCGGGACTTCCTGCCGGTGCCAAAGGCATTTTTCCCGGCTATTCCGGTGGGGAATACACCGCTGTGGGAACCGGAACGGATCCGGAAAAAGACCGGTTTCAACAATCTGTTCATCAAAGATGATGGGCTGAACCCCACCGGTTCCCTGAAAGATCGGGCATCTTATCTTGTCGCAGCATTTGCAAGGCAACACAGCATCAAAAGCGTCATCGTGGCATCCACCGGGAACGCGGCATCTTCCATGTCCGGCGTTGGTGCGGCAGCGGGGCTAAATGTCACAATTTTTATCCCGAAAACAGCACCGGAAGCCAAGATGGTGCAATCCCTTCAGTACGGTGCACGGGTTATCCTGGTGGATGGCACCTACGACGATGCCTATGAGCTTTCCATGGAATTCGCCGCGAAAAACGGTGGGCTCAACCGCAATACCGCCTACAATCCCCTGACCATTGAGGGAAAGAAAACCGTCGCACTGGAAATCTTTTTTCAATTGGGCCGTGTCCCGGAGCTTGTGTTTGTCCCGGTTGGAGACGGCGTCATTATCAGCGGGATTTTCAAGGGCTTCCGCGATCTTTTGCAACTGACACTTGCAGACAGGATGCCCACCATTGTCGCGGTCCAGGCCGAGGGTAGCAGTGCCATCTGCCGGGCGATGAAAGTCGGCGGATTTAACGAACCACAGCCATCGGACACAGTGGCGGATTCCATCTCGGTGGACGTGCCGAGAAACGGCATCCATACGCTTTCAAACCTGAAGAAGTACCACGGAAAATGCATTACCGTTTCCGATGGGGAAATCCTCCACGCACAGAAACAGCTTTCTTCCAACGCCGGATTGTTCGCGGAACCGGCGGCTGCAACCGCTTTTTCCGGTTTCCTGAAACTGAAAAATGAACTGGACAAAGCAGCGGACATCGTCGTTCTCTCCACCGGCAACGGACTCAAGGACATTGTTTCCGCGAGAAAAGGCGTCACTTTACCCGCAAGCCCCGTAAAAACGCTGGGAGAAATCCGGTGAACCGGGAAGCGGTAACAGGGCTTGTACTTGCAGCCGGCTTTTCCAGCCGGATGGGCCGGTTCAAAGCTGCACTCCCACTTAAAGGCAAGCCCCTGCTCCACCACCCGGTGGAAACCCTCCTTGCCATATGCGACAGAGTCCTGGTGGTCACCGGTTACATGCGGGGAAAAGTGGAAGAGTTGATGCGCCCCTTCCCCACCGTGGAACTGGTTCACAACCCGGATTTTGAAACCGGCATGTTCTCATCGGTAAAAATTGGAACAGCGGCGGTTCAGACACCCCGTTTTCTCCTGACACCGGGAGACATTCCCTTTTTCACGCAAGAAACGTGCAAAGCGCTTCTTTCTCACCGGGGAAATGTGATTTCACCGGTTTTCAACGGCAAAAAAGGCCATCCGGTGCTACTGGACAGGGCTGTGAGAAAGGCAATTCTTGCCGCCCCGGCCGACGAAATCCTCAGAAACATCCTCCACCGCTTCGAAACTGTTCCGATAAACACCGATGACGAGGGAATTCTGCTGGATATTGACACGGAAACCACTTATAATAGGGTTAAGGAAAACGAATGAAGAACACAATCAGTACCCCTGTGGATCGCCTCGACGGTCCGGACAAAGCTTCAGGACGGGCAATTTATACAGACGATATCCGGCCCGACGGCCTTCTCTTTGCCCGGACCCTGCGCTCGGATCGCCCCCGCGCCCGGATTCTTGATATCAAACTGCCAGAACTTCCGGACGGATACTTCATCGTGAACAAAAATGATGTCCCGGGCCGAAACCGAATCAAGATGCTGGAAGATGACTGGCCCTTCTTCGCGGAAGAAGTCGTCAACTACGTGGGAGAACCGATTCTGCTGGTCGTGGGACCGGACAGAGAACAGGTAAATCAGATTCTGAAATCCATAGAAATCAGTTATGAAGACCTGCCGCCGGTTCTCTCCCTTGAAGACGCCATTACGGCAGAATCACCCATATTTGGAGATGATAACTCTTTTGCCGCTTATGAATTCCAAAAAGGAGACCCGGATTCTGCCTTTGATGCTGCAAAAACAATTATTGAGGGGGAATTCAAAACCGGCTACCACGAACAGGCCTACATGGAACCCCAGGGCATGATTGGAAGCTACACGGACGGCAAACTCACCGTCACCGGCTCCATGCAATGCCCCTTTTACGTGAAAAACGCAATGGTTCAACTCACCGGATTTCCCGAAAATCGGGTACAGGTTATTCAGGCAACAACCGGCGGGGCCTTCGGCGGGAAAGAAGAATACCCCTCCCTGCTGGCCGGCCACGTGGCAATGGCGGCAATCAAAACCGGCAAACCGGTCAAACTGGTACTAGAGCGGGGGGAAGACCTCGCGGTAACTACCAAACGACACCCCTCAGTCAGCCGCTACCGGTCCGCTGTGGATGAAAACGGCCGGGTCACCGCCATGGAAGCGGACATCACGCTGGACGGCGGAGCATATGCCGGTTTGTCGGCAGTGGTGCTTCAGCGGGCACTCTTCGCCGCCATTGGTGTATACAATATCCCAAATGTCATTGTCCGTGGACGGGTCCTGGCGACCAATCATGTTCCTTCCGGCGCATTTCGCGGGTTCGGTGCTCCACAGGCATTTTTCGCGGTGGAAATGCACATGGAACAGATTGCAGCGGAACTGGGGATGAACCCCCTGACCTTCAAGGAAATTCACCTTGTCCAAAAGGGCGACACCACCGCCACCGGCGGTGTCCTCCGGGACGAAATAAAGATACGTGAAATGCTGAACCGGGTATTAAAACTCTCGGATTACCGAAAGAAAGAAGGCATGTTTGCCTCCCGGAAAGGCCGGTTCAGAAACGGAATCGGGCTGGGTATCTACCTCCACGGCTGCGGTTTCACCGGAAAGGGTGAGGAAATCATCCAGGGAACCGCAACCGTGCGAAAACTGGCAGAAGACCGGGCGGAAATTCTCGTTTCCAATGTAGAAATGGGACAGGGCGCCCAGACCACCCTCAGAAAAATTGTGGCAACTACGCTGGAGCTACCTATCGAAAATATCGACTATCCCAACCCCGACACCGATCGGGTACCGGATTCCGGGCCCACTGTAGCCTCCAGGACCGTCATCATCGTCGGGCACCTGCTGGAATCCGCGGCCAAAGAACTGAAAGCCCGCTGGGATGAGAACGAGGTCCTCTCGGTATCCAAAAGCTACCGGCACCCATCCTATATTCAGTGGGACCAGGACAAGCTCCAGGGTGACGCCTACCCGGCCTATTCCTGGGGGGTTGTGGCTGTGGAAGTCGAAGTGGACACCCTCACGTATGAAACCGCCATCAAGGGCGTCTGGGCCGTTCACGATGTGGGCGTCGCCATTGACGAAGACATCATCCGGGGCCAGATTGAAGGTGGTATTTTACAGGGATTGGGTTACGCCTCCATCGAGGTCATGGATACCGAAAATGGTGCCTACCGGCAGCGCAGTTTCACAGATTACATTATCCCTACTGCTGTGGACGCACCGAAAATTGAGAGCGAACTGGTGGACAACCCCTACGAATACGGGCCATTTGGTGCCAAGTGCGCCGGGGAACTTCCCATTGCCGGAGCCGCTCCGGCCTATGCCGCCGCTGTCGGCCACGCGCTGGGAATCCCGGTTCATGAGATCCCGGCAAAGCCGGAAACATTGATAAAAAGGGTAGAAAAATGAGCCAGATTATATCGTTTACACTGAACGGCGAGAAAATTTCACTGGAAACCGACCCCATGCGGCGCCTCCTGGACGTACTTCGGGATGATTTTTCCGAAACCGGCGTCAAGGAGGGTTGTGGCGAGGGTGAATGCGGTGCCTGCTCGGTTTTCCTCAATGGGAAACTGGTCAACTCCTGTCTCGTGGCAGTGGGCAGCGTCCATGGAATGAACGTGGAAACCATTGTTCATTTTAAGACCACCCCGGCATACCGGGTCATTGAGCAGGCATTCGGCGATGCCGGCTCGGTCCAATGCGGGTTCTGCACACCGGGAATGGTACTGGCCGCCTACGCCCTGCTGAAGGACAATCCCAACCCGGACGAAACCGATATCCGGGAGGCAATTTCCGGAAACCTCTGCCGCTGCACCGGCTACAACATGATTGTCGACGGGATTAAACTGGCGGCAAAACAGGGGAATGGAAAATGGTAAAAACCTATCATCCTGAAACACTGACGGAAGCGCTGAAAATAAGAAATGAAACCCATGCCCTTCCCTATGCCGGGGGAACCGATCTCATGGTCCGCTACCGGCAGGGCCCGGGGCTTGTTCCCGCTTTCGACCGGGAAGTGATGTTCATCGGCCACCTGCCGGAATTGACAAAACTCCAGGAAAAGAATGGCGAGTTCGCCATCGGTGCCTGTGTCCCCTATCGGGAAATCATCCATCACCGGCACACACCGGAAATTCTCCGAAAAGCCTGCTCCCTCATCGGCGCACCTGCTGTTCAAAACCTTGGCACCATGGGGGGAAATATCTGCAACGCCTCCCCTGCCGGCGATACTTTGCCACCGCTGGCAATTCTGGACACCCACCTCACGCTGCAGTCCGTTTCCGGGGAACGTCAGGTATCCTTGCTCTCCTTTTTTACCGGGCCGGGCAAAACCATCCTCCGGGATGATGAACTCCTGATCGGCATTCACTTCCGCCTGCCCCACTTCACGGCAGAGGGATACCGGAAAGTGGGGACCAGAAAAGCAAACGCCCTTTCCAAAGTCGCATTCGCTGCCTTCATGCTGAAAGAAAAGGATATGTTGGCGGACATCCGCATTGCCCTCGGCGCAGTGGCCCCCACCGTTGTCCGATCCAGGGAACTTGAAAACAGGCTCATCGGGCAGCCCTTAACCGACCTTGCCAATCTGATGCCGGACCTTCTGGAAAGTTATGGAACCCTGATTCAGCCAATTACGGACCAGCGCTCCGACGCAAACTACCGAAAAACCGTCTCGCTTAACCTGATTGAAAACTTTGTACTCAAGGAGGAATCATAATGAAAAATAAACAATACTGGCTCGTTGCAGCCGTTTTCGGGTCCATGTGGGGAATTAGCGAAGCTGTCGTAGGCACCCTGATCCACGGCCTCTCCCATTTCCTGGCCATTCCCGGATTGTCCGGGCTGGTAATGTTTCCCATTGGCTTCTTCTTCATGCACCGGGCCTTTGTCAGAACCGGCAACCGAAACATTATCTTTCAAACCGCAGCCATTGCCGCAGCCATCAAGCTTACCGCACTGGCCCTGCCTTTCCTGTCCCCCATGGATACAATAAACCCGGTAATGGCAATTCTCCTTGAATCCGGCGCGGCATTTTTCATCCTCAGCAAAGAACCGGAAAAAACATTCAATTTTGCCACCGTACTCACCCTGGCTGTCACCTGGAAAAGCATTTTTGTGGGGACTCAGTTCATAGCCGGTATCACCCCGGGCATAGCCTTTACCGCCCCAGCTATCCTGATTCGTTTCCTCGTCATTGACAGCATCGTCAACGCCGCTCTAATTATGGCAATGGCAAAGATTCCGGCCGATTTCCGCTTGTTCAGGAAACCCCTTCGCCCCGTACACGTGGGACTTTCCCTCGTGGCAGCGATTGTAGTAAACATGGTGGCACCGATTCTGTAAACATGAACGTACTTGAATCGCTCATTGAATCCACCCCACCGGTACCGGTTCGCCGGGTACTGACGGGTTGTTTCAATACAGTTGTACAAAGCAGCGGCTTCGGCCTTGCCAGCACCCTGAAACCCCCTCTTTGGCAGCATGAGGGCGTACCCGGTGCCGGTACACTGACCACGCGAAACGCGAGGGAACTGGCGGAATTTGCCCGTCTTGATAGTACCCTTGCGGCATCTGTGGGAATCGCCGCCATCAACAGCACCCGAAACGAGGAGGGCCTGCCCCTGAAAGAACTCAACGCCCGGGAACTGCTGGTGGAAAAGGGGAAAGGCGGTGTTCTCGGCATGATTGGCCACTTTCCATTCGTGGAAAGGGTACGGGAACAGTTCAGCGACATTCTCATCTTCGAACTGGACCCGCAAAAGGGAGACCTGCCTGCCGAAAAAATCAAAAAAAGGCTGAAAGAAGCGGACGTGGTGGCAATCACCGCCACTTCCCTCATCAACCACAGCTTCCATGACATCATCGCCGCCTGCCGGAAGGAAAGCTACCGG
>QMQE01000094.1 GCA_003650445.1 Acidobacteriota bacterium
GAAAACTGGCTGAAGGGAGAGATTCTCCCCGGGAAGGGGTTTGAGGATTCCATTCTCGCGGTGGATGGCTTTGGCCTGAGGCAGGCAATGGGTGTGGTGAACGCCCTTCGCGGAGAAGTGGATTTTCGCCGCCTGAAAGCGGGGCAGTCGTTCAAAATTTTGTTGTCTCCAGACGGAAAACGAATTGTTAAGTTTGTGTTTCAGCCGGATATGATTACCCGTCATTTTCTTGTGTGGAACGGAGAAAAGAAAGATTATGATTATAAGTTGACGATTTACCCGACCGAACGAAGAGTTCGGCTCGTGGAAGGAGAGATTGGAACGACGCTGAACCAGGCGCTGAAGGACAGAGGGGATGTTTCCAACCACCTCCGAAATGTTGCCAATGGGGTGCTGGAATGCCTGGTAAATTTCAGGCGCCAGGCAAGGAAAGGTGACCAATACCAATTGCTTGTGAGAGATCGCTTCTTCAAGGGCGAGGTTGTGCCGCCAAGTCAGGTGCTTTACGTGTCATACCGGGGGAAGCGTACAGGGTTTCATGAAGGGTTTCGTTACGATGACGGTAAGGAAGGTTCTGTGTGGACCGGCCATTATGACCGGAAAGGCCATGCTTTGGTTCATTCGTCATTGCGTTACCCACTGAATCGAATTCACGTAACTTCCACCTTTGGCTGGCGCCGACACCCGGTAACGGGAAAACGTGCTTTTCATCATGGCGTGGATTTTCGCGCCAGGGTTGGGACTCCTGTGTTCGCGGTGGCAAAGGGCAGGGTGGTTCGGGCGGGGTACTCGAAGCTGGATGGGAATATGGTTGTACTGAAACACATGGATGGCACCCGGACCTATTATCTTCATTTGAGTCGGTTTCTGGTGGCCAAAGGGCAGGTGGTCCGGTCTCACCAGAAAATAGCACTTTCGGGGAAAACGGGTCGGGTTACAGCCGCGCACCTTCATTTCGGCATCAAGTCACCACGGGGAAAGTGGCTGAATCCCCTCAGTGTCCGCATGATTGCCGCAGCGAAACTCCCGAAGAAGAAACTGGGGCGTTTCAGGATTCAAGTTGAAGCAATTAGAGCTAAACTGAATCACGAATTGGCCTTGTTGCATCGCCTTCCCGATGGCAGTGTGGGAGTTGAAGCCAGCTTGTCCCGGAAATAGCAGCTTGTTTTTCCATTCTTGATCAATATGTTTCGCCGCCACATTTGCCAACCTTCTGAATTTTGATCATGTGAAGAAGGTATGGACAAAGAACTGTGAAAATGCCTATAATCTAACCTGATGAAAAAATAAGTTAAAAACTATGGATCGCTCAGGTGAAGGTTCATTGTGATAGGCTGAATGTACCTGAGTTTAAAATGGAGAGGTGTATGAATCGGAAATCTTTCATAAACGGTTTTCTCAAACTGGAGTCAGCTGGCGGTATCGTTCTTATGGCTGCGGCTGTTCTGGCTGTTATTTGTGCGAATACGCCATTGCGGGATTACTATGACTTGCTTCTGGACACACCTGTTTCAATTCGCATAGGCGCACTGGAAATCGCGAAACCTTTACTGCTGTGGATCAACGACGGTTTAATGGCGGTATTCTTTTTTCTTGTGGGTCTGGAGTTAAAGCGGGAACTGATTGAAGGTGAACTTTCGGATAAAAGAAACATAATTTTGCCGGGCATCGGTGCAATTGGGGGTATGGCGCTTCCCGCAATAATCTATATCTATTTCAATACCGGGGATGCCACAGCCATGAAGGGATGGGCGATTCCGGCAGCAACTGACATTGCTTTTGCATTAGGTGTTTTGTCTCTGCTGGGACCCCGGGTACCAAAATCCATAAAGATATTCCTTACCTCTCTTGCGATTTTTGATGATATCGGAGCAATCGTGATTATCGCTGTTTTCTACACGGCAAAAATTTCTTTTGCAGCGCTGGGAGTTGTTGCATGCTGCATTCTGGTTCTTAGCGTATTAAACAAGCGGCATTCGGAATCAAAAAGCCTGTATGTCTTTGTCGGCATCATAATGTGGGTGGCCCTGTTGAAATCCGGGGTGCATGCGACACTGGCGGGTGTTATTCTGGCCATGTTTATCCCAATAAAATCGAAAATAGACAACAGTTATTCTCCGCTCAAATCCATGGAACATGATTTGCATTCCGCAATTGCTTTTTTTGTCCTGCCGGTTTTTGCTTTTGCGAATGCGGGAATCAATTTTTCGGGTGTGGGGGCAGAGCAAATCCTTCACGGTGTTCCCATGGGGATTGCACTGGGCTTATTTGCTGGAAAACAAGCAGGTGTTTTTATTCTTTGCTGGCTGGCTGTAAAGCTGGGACTGAGCAGTTTACCAGAAGGCATGTCCTGGACCTCTCTGTACGGCACTGCAGCTCTATGTGGAATAGGTTTTACGATGAGCTTGTTTATCGGGTCACTTGCTTTTGAACAAACGGGTGTAAATCTTCTGTTTGACGAAAGGCTTGGCATTGTTCTGGGCTCACTGGTTTCCGCTTTTATGGGTTTTATGGTGTTGCGTTTCACCCTGCGCTCCGGAAATTAATTCAAGAGGATAACGATGAAATTACTTACCGGATCCGTGAGCAACAAGTGAGGGTGCTTTCAGAACCCGGACGCGATCCAATTCTTTGTATCGAATGTGGCGGTATTTTCGAATGAATTGAATAATGGCTTCTGTGCAGAAAGCGCCGGAGGGTTCCACTTTACGACATTTCTTCAACATTGTGTATCCATCACCACCGTCGGCCAGATAATCACTGGTAGCCAGGGTATATGTCTGGTCCCGTTTCAAGGGTTTCCCCATGACAAACGCACTGACAACCCGATGCCCCACTGGCCGGGATAGATCAACGGTGCAGGACAGTCCGGATATCTGGGCCATTCCATATTCCAGAGATGCGCCGTGTTCCAGCATTTGAAGGAGTTGTTTCCCGGTGACAGACATCCGCAAAACCGGATTTTCAAAGGGGTACACTGCGAGGATCTGCCCCACGGTAATGGGGCCTTGGGGGATATCTGCCCTGAGTCCGCCGGCATTGGTCATGGAAATTTCGGTCCCTGCTGCTTTTCGGTAAGCGTCGGCGACGAGATCGCCGACGGAAAATTCCCGGTAGTAGTCCCGCAACAGAGCCATGTCTGTCGTTCCGATGACTTCATCCGTGATGGCCTGTACTTTGTGTTCCCATCTTTCAATTCTGGTTTCCGCTTCTTTATCAGGCGCGATGCGATTGGCCAGTACAGGGATGAGTACGCCTTTGTGACTGATGATTTTATGCGTTTCTGGGTCAAGCGTCAGAAGCAGCCGCCCCAGGCGGGTGCTCAGGCCATAGGTCGATACAAGCAGTGTGCCGGTTTCGGGAACGACGATAGGGGTTTCCACACCTCGATGGGCATGCCCTGTAATCAGAACATCAATGCCGGGGACGGTTGACGCCACCTGAATATCTTTTGTGAGTTTCCGCTGAGGGTCTCCTTCGGCGTTGGCGGACTGCATTCCGGCTTTCCCCTCGTGCGCCAGCAGGATGAGGATATCAACGTAAGGCCGGATTTTCGGCACCCATTCTTGAAGTACCGCGATCTGATCCCGGAATTCCAGCGGTGTGACCAGCTGTTTGTTGATGGTTTCCAGAGCGGCATGGCGTCCGAGAATTCCAATAATTCCGATCCGGATTTTTCCCCGCCGGAGGATGACGCAGGGCAGGGCAAAGGGAATGTCGGTCCCTTTGTGAAAGATGTTTGCCGCAAGTACCGGAAAATCAGCCTGGTAAATGCGTTTGACTGTGTTTTCCCAACCCTGGTCGAATTCGTGGTTGCCGAGGCACATGGCATCGTATTTCATGAGGTTCAGCATATCGAAAATGGCTTTCCCTTTGGTCAGGCGGCTGACCGGGGGGCCAGTCATGACGTCTCCCGCAGAAAGGAGGATAACATTTTTATCATGAGCCCGGGTTTGCTTAATCAGGGTAGTGAGGCGGGCAAAACCGCCGATTTGTGGTTTTCCCTTCAGCCAGGATGCAGGGATCGGGCGGAACTGGGCATGAAGGTCGTTGGTGTATAAAGTAGTTAGAGATGTGGCTTCCTTTGCATAGAGAAAACTTGAAGCCAAGACACAGGTGAATACAAGGATAAAGGTCCGAATCAGGAATGTACGGCGCATTTTCTACCTCTGGGTGTTAATCAACGATTCTTAAGAATGATTCCGAATCACAACTTCGTTCATTGCAAGCTGACCGCCGCGAGGCCACGGGTCTTTGACGGGTTTTCCCATTGCCACGTACATAGCGACAGTGTAATCGTCCGGAAGGTGAATCAGCTTTTCGACTGCCTCAAAGTCAAACCTATCCATCGGGCAGGCGCCATATCCAAGGGAATTTGCGGCCAGTATAATGGTCTGGGGCGCAATACCGAAGGAACGAATGGCTTCATCGCGCATAACCTGTGGTTTCTGTTCATAGTAGGTGTGAATGGCTGTGAATACGTCTATGATTACCCCCTTACAATCTTTACCAAAGTGTAGCATAAGTGCGGGGGGAAATCCCAAACATACTGGTTGTTTCCCGGCCTTTTTTCTGCCGTTTTTAATATGTTTTATTTATACTGGATGCAATGCTTGATGAAAATAGGTAAAACAGGAGGGGTAGTGAATAGTCAATGGTGAATGGTAAGATAGGAAGAAAAGAGTATTATGCAAACCCGACTGTCTTTACGCGTCATGCTCCGGCAAAAGGCAGGAGTTCACAAGCCAATTGTGGCAGTCTCGGACCATGTCCACGAGGGGGACGGGGCGGTAGCCCAGTTCCCGGATGGCTTTTTCGGAGCTGGCTCTGAGGTGTTCGGTGGAGAGTTCAATCTTTTCCGGGGTCAGGTCCGGTTCTTTCCGGGTGATGTAGGAAATCCACTGGGAAAATCGTGCGATGGTTTTGAGGACCGTTGTTGGCAGGGGTTTTCCCGGGGTCTTTTTTCCGATAACCTTGCCGATTTCCTGAGCCAGTTCGAGGAAAGGTGCCTCCACCCCGCCCAAGATGTAGCGTTCCCCGGTTTTGCCTTTCTCGAAGGCGGTGATGTGGGCACGGGCGGCTTCCCTCGCGTGGCAGAAGGTGCCGGTTCCCCCGGGAATGCCGGGAAGTCGGCCCTCCTGAATGAGAAAGAATAATTGACTCCAGTTATGTGTGTCGTAGGGGCCGAGAATGTGGCAGGGATTCAGAAAAACAGCGTCCAGCCCTTTTCCAATTGCCTGATCCACAACCATTGCGGATTGCCACTTGGTTCGCATGTAGTTGGATCGGCCGTTCATGGCATTGGACACGGTTTCCTCGGTAATGACCCCGGGGTGGAAGCCGAATTCGGCAATACTGGAGGTCTGGATGAAACGTCCGGCGCCTTTTTCCAGCGCGACACTTGTCATGTTTCTTGTGCCGTCCACGTTGACGGCGGTCTGTTTCCGGTTCGCCAGTATCCACTGGCTGGTATCGGCGGCAGCGTGGAAAACGGCGTCCGGTTTTTCCGGCATTGCGAGGCGAAGCGAATCAATATCGGTAACATCCCCTTCCACCAAGGTGATTTCAGGTTTCTGCAAATGGCCGGTATCAGATGTTCTGCGATGAAGTGCCGTAATCTTCCATCCGTTTTCCACCAGTAGTTCCACGAGATGGCGTCCTAAGAACCCTGTCCCTCCGGTCACAAAAGCTTCCATGGTTTGCTCCTATTGTTTTGCTGCTACAGAGTATACCATTTCCAGAATGGAGTGATTTGTAACTTGTAATTTCTGACTTGTGAAGAAAGAGAGAGGGAAAAGACAGTGAGATTTATGCTCCCACTTCTCTTGTATTTTCTTTCCCCTTCCTTACAAATTACAAGTTACCAGTTACAAGTCATGGTCACGAATGATTCCGCCACAGGCGGAATCATTCGTGACGAAGCGCATCAATGGGATTGAGGCGGGCGGCTTTTTTTGCGGGGTAGAAGCCGAAGAAGATGCCCACGGCCCCGGAGACGCCGAATGCCATCATGACGATTTCAGGGTGAATCAGTGCCGTCAGTTCAGTGAAATGGTTCAGGATTTCGCCGACTCCGTAGGCAATTCCAATCCCGATAAGGCCTCCGATCAAGCTCAAGACAACCGCTTCGGTGAGAAAATGGACAAGGATGTCGCTTTCCCTTGCTCCTACCGCCAATCGAATGCCGATTTCCCGCGTTCGTTCGGTGACGGAGACCAGCATGATGTTCATGATACCGATGCCTCCGACCAGCAGCGAGACTGCGGCGATGGAGCCCAGCAGCAGGGTGAGAATGTGGGCGGCGGATGCTGCTGCTTCGGTTATTTCAGCCTGGTTTCGAATGACAAAGTCGTCATCTTCCCCCGGCTTGATCTTGTGGGCGTCTCGCAGGAGTCCGGTGAGTTCTTCCTGAGCTGCTCCGATATCCTTTGTTGAAATGGCGGATGCCATCATGAAGCTGATGTACTGGCCGCCCTTGAGCCGGTAGAGCACGGTGGTGGAGGGCGCCAGAACCACGTCATCCTGATCCATGCCCCGGGGGTCCTGGCCCTTTTCGGACAGTACGCCGATAATTTGAAAGGGGGTGTTGTTGATTCGGATGCGTTCACCCACCGGATTGGAGTCGGGAAAGAGGTTTTCTTTCACTGTCTGGCCGATTACGGCGACTTTTGCCTTGGCCCGGACGTCCCGTTCAGTGAAGAAGGAGCCGCTTTTCAGGGGCCATGCCCGGATTTCAAGATATTTGGGATCTACCCCGTAGATTCGGGTGTTCCAGTTGCTGTCACCACCGATAATCTGCCCGCTGGAGGCCACAATGGCGGAGATTCCGGCGCAGAGCGAGGATTCTTTCTGGAGCTTGCGGGTGTCTGCAAGGGTAAATCGGTTGTAACTGCCCGCGCCCCGGCTGACGCCGCCCATGCGGCTGTGGGAAGGGAAAATGATGAGCATGTTGGCGCCGAGAGCGTCAATTTCTTTCTTAATTCGGTACTGGGAACCCTGGCCAATGGCTACCATGACGATAACGGCACCGACTCCAATGATGATACCCAGTGAAGTCAACAGGCTTCGCATCCGGTTCTTAAGGATAGACTTGATTGCGGCCTTCAGTACGTTTCTCCACTTCATGATTTATCTTCTCCGTTTTCCCCGTTCTCAATTGTGGGGAGAGTCGGCAGGACTTCCTTCGCGATGAGCCGGTTTTTGACCGTCCTGTCCCCGACAATTCGCCCGTCGCTCATTTGAATTACCCGGCGGCTGTAGAGGGCGATGTCCGGCTCATGGGTAACAAGAACCACGGTGATTCCCTGATCGTTCAGTTCCTGGAACAGTGCCAGAATTTCCACCGAGGTGTGGCTATCCAGGTTTCCGGTGGGCTCATCGGCAAGGATGATGGCGGGATTGTTGACAAGAGCCCGGGCAACAGCTACGCGCTGTTGCTCGCCTCCGGACATCTGATTTGGCTGATGATGAACCCGGTCTGCCAGTCCCACCCGTTCCAGCGCACCCATTGCTGCCTTTAGTGTATGGGGCACCCGGTTGGAACGATCATAAAAAAGCGGAAGCTCAACATTTTCCAGTGCGGAGGTTTTTGCCAACAGGTTAAATCCCTGGAAAACAAATCCGATTTTCTGGTTTCGAATGTCTGCGTATTGGTTTCGGGTAAGGTTATTTACGTTTTCTCCGTCCAGCAGGTATTCCCCGTCCGATGGGGTGTCCAGGCATCCTAACATGTTCATCAATGTGGATTTACCGGAGCCGGATGCGCCCATGATGGAGACAAATTCCCCGGTTTCAACCGAGAGGTTAATCCCCCGCAGTGCGTGAACGATAACGCTTCCCATCTCGTAGTTTTTTTTAAGATTCCGGGTTTCAATAACGGTGCTCATGTCGTTCACCTCAGAGCAGTCGCCGGCGGAATGATGGCCGGTTGGACTGGCTGCCTCCGTTCTCCATGAGGCCGACAATAATTTCCATTCCCTCCTTCAACTTCCGGGAACTCTTAACTGCAGTAAATTTCCCATCTGAAGGGCCGGGTACAAATCCAGCTATTTCCGGTTTCCCGTTGTCTCCTATAATCCATACCATTTTGAAGCCCCGCCTGCGGCTTCGGCTGGTTGCAATTGATGCGGGGCCCGGGTTGCTTTCAGGTCCAGTCCGTTGCCTGCCATGTGAATTTCCCATGCGCTTTTTCATCTGTTCCCGCATGGTTTGTTTCATGGCTTCAGTGGGTTTGAATCGCAGTGCCGCATTGGGTACCAGGAGGACATTCTCAATGTGTTCCGCCACAAAATCTACTGTGGCGGTCATCCCGGGCAACAGCAGGTGTTCAGGGTTGTCCGCGTTTACGATAACGGTGTAATTTACCACGTTGTTGACGGTGGTGGGTTGAAGGCGAATTTGATTGACAAAGCCGGTGAATGTTTTGTCCGGGTAGGCCTCCACCGTAAAACGAACCGACTGATTCAGTCGGATCTGGCCGATGTCGCTTTCATCTACCAGTGCTTGAATTTCCATTTTGGAGAGATCAGCGGCCACGAGAAAGAGAGTAGGGGTGGAGAAACTGGCCGCAACAGTTTGGCCGGATTCGACGTTGCGCTGGATGATTGTCCCGTCAATGGGAGAACGGATTTCCGCGTAATTCAGATTGGTCTGGGCACGATCCAGTGCGGTTTCCGCCGAGATTACGGAGGCCTTTGCCATTTCAAGTGCGGTTTTGGCCTGGATATATTCCTGCTCGGAAATCATCTTGTCAGCGAACAGGCGTTTGCTTCGTTTGAAATCCGCCTGGGCTTGCTCCTGCTCAGCATGGGCTTTCATTACACTCGCCTTGGCCTCCTGGACAGCTGATTTTAATACGCGCTTGTCCAGTACAGCGAGGAGTTGCCCTTTCTTCACATGGTCATTAAAATCCACCAATACCTGTTTTAAGGTACCGGAAACCTGGGTACCTACTTCCACCGTGCCGATGGCGCTGAGGGTACCGGTGCTGGATACCGTGTTTTCCAGAGTTCCCCGTTTCAGCTTCACAGTGTTGAATGCGGCCTCTTTGTTGTTCTCTTTCCTGTTTGTAATAAAAAACCAGGCGCCAATTGCCACGGCAATCAAAACCAGGATGACAATAATTTTTTTCATAAATGTTTCCCCTTTCTTTACTGCCTGTTCCCAGGCTGTTTCATTTCACTGGATTATACGGAATGTCAGGGGAGAGGTTTGTAACAAAATGTAATGTCCGGCCCGAGGGCCGGACTGTGACCTGTGACTCGTAACTTGTGACTTGCTAAGAGAGAAGGCAGGGATAGCGTCGCAAGCAAAGCAATAACTTGTGGAAATTGGGAGAAAACCGGGAACGTACCGATTCCGTTACTTCTCTCTACAACTCACAACTCACAAATCACAAATCACTATCACGACTTGGCCCTTCGGACCGAGTCGTGACAAGCCTGAAGATGAAGAGGGCAATGGCCGCTGCGAAACCGATGGCTACAAAGTAATACCAGATGTAGTGGGCATGGGC
>QMQE01000095.1 GCA_003650445.1 Acidobacteriota bacterium
AGTGTTTCAGCTGGGACAGCCGCATATGAAGCGGTTTGTCCCGCCACCGTCACATCCAGCATCAGCGGGTTGCTGTCTGCGAGGTAGGCGTAGGTATTCCAGTAATCCACCTCTTCCGCGATGTGTGGAACATAGAGCGGGCTCTTGAGCTGGGTGGAGAGCTCTGCCGTCATCTTTGCGGTGTCGGTGCTGACCCTTGAGAAGAGTAAAAGGTGGCGGTCAGCCGTTGCCTGGATGGTGTCATAGGAAAGTCCGCTGAAACTTTCTGAAGACAGTACAGCGGAGCCATTTGCCGGTATGGTTACTGTGGCAGTGCTCATAATTTCACCGCTTGCATCTTTTGCGTCCAGTGTGACGGTTGCGTCTTCATTAAATTCATTGACTGCCGTGGTTTGAATGGCTGCAGTGCCGTTCTTGGTTATTTGGTTCAGCTGAATCAGGCTGGGGAGGGGGATTGCTATGGGAGCTGAGCGGGCCACGTTGATACCGCCTTCTCCTGAGCCGGTATCCAATGCTGCAGTAGCGGTTTCTCCTTCGTCATCGGTTACTGTTACAGCTACCTGATAGTCACCGGGCAGGAGAAATCGGTAGGCCAGGGTACCGGTTGTGGTGACCACAGTGTCAGCCCTTCGTCCGGTGATTTGCCAGAGATAGCTGACAATTCCACCACCATCCGGGTCATGGGCAAGACAGGTGAAATTTACGGTTAGAGGCGCGTTTCCGGCTGAACCGTCCGCAGTGAAGCTGTCGATTACCGGGGGAATGTTGGCGGAAAATGCCACAGAGATGCTGTGGCTGGCATGAATGTTCGCAAAGGTGTAATGGCCTGCCGCACCGATACTTGCGCCGTCTACAGTTACGTCAGAGACGTGATAACCGGTATCCGGGGTGAATGTAAACGTCTGAGAGCCACCGTAGTTTACCGGAACTGTTCCATTCGGGCTGATTTGGCCGTGGGAACCGGAAGATGCTGAAATGGTGAAGTTCTGAATGGTGAACCCGGCAGTAATTTCCATGTCGGCGGTCACATTTGTTAAGGTTAACGGATTGTCTGTTCCTGTGTAATCCCCACTCCAACCGGTAAATGAGTAGCCGCTGTCCGGAACGGCCGTTACAGTTGAGGCATTTTGTCCGTACAAGACCTGCTGCGCAGTGTTTCCACTGATGCTTCCGTTTGCGGATGCTGTGAAATTCACACTCAGGTGTACAGCGCTCAAATCCCTTACAAAGAGTACAAGGCCGTCATGATCGCTGTATGTTTCCGGTGTGGTGGGGTCGTTTTCATAGCTTTCGACGCCATCGGCATTGGCTCTGGCGGGAACGATTGCATCCACAAAGGGGTTCATGCCCTGGGATGTCAGTATGTGGTCAATATCCTGAGCGCTGCCGTTATGGACATACGAGTATCGATTGGCTGCAGGCACATTGAGCATTTGATCCGTCAGGTCAGGGCTGATGTGGTCAATTCCGGGGAGCTCAGCGCCAAGGGGATCAAGGTCACCCTTGATAATGCCGACAGAATCTACATAACCATCGGTAAATTCGTAGGCGTTGAAATCTCCCATCACCACCAGCCGAATATCAGGTTCTGCGTTCTGGAGGGCCTGAATATACTGGGCTATGTGGTCTGCCTGTTGCCAGCGTTTTTCTTTGACTCGCCCCGCATCGGAGCCGTCTATTCCGAGGAGTGACCGGTTGTGAACAACCAGAACCTTGATGGGAAAATTTTCTCCATAACCGGTATAGACACCGTCCAGAAGCAACGGTGGACGGTCATGGAGGGTGTAGGTGACCGTGTTGTAAACGAAGGTTGCAGCTGGTTCCACCTGGGTAACACTGTTTACCTGGATGGAATCCCGGACAAGAATCCCAATATCAATGCCCCCGATATCATTTCCTTCGGTTAAATAGGCAGTGTAGTGGACTGAAGGGTCGTCAGCGTGGATCTGATCTGCCAGGTCCTGGAGAACACCAATTGTCTCCACTTCCTGTACACCGAGGATATCCGGAGACTTCAACACTTCCCGAATGAGACGGGATGCTTTGGTCAAGCGATCGGCATATTCCTCTGCCGTCAGGATGGGCTCGCCATATGTGGTATGACCGTCATCCTGATCATTGAACAGGCGGTACATGTTCTGGGTCGCCACAGTAAATTCACCAACCTGTCTGTCCCGAACAGGTACAGGGTAGGTGGTTACTGTGGCTGTCAGAGAAGTGGGTTGAAGCTGGTATTCCCCATAACTATAGCCCATGATTCCAATTGCGCTGAATGGCGTGCCCCCGTGGTAAAGCTGGTCCGGCAGGCCCAGGGCATCCGGATCCATTTCAAAAATTTCCGGGTTTCCGTCATAAACCGGTAGTCCGCTTTGTCCCGGATATTCAATGCCGGGCTCCCTGAATGAGCGAGTGGATGCCGCTGTAACCAGTACATTTCCATAATTATCGGTTCCGGAGTCAATGGTTCCGGCTGCCACATGAACCCGCATACCCTCGTAGCGTTCCAGTTCCAATCCGGTTTGCGGTTGATTGGGCGACGGATTGCTGCTGTTTAATTCAATAGGCGCAGGCAAGGGGTTCCCGGAAGAAGTGACGGTCACCACCGGGTGGCCTGAAATCTCAGTAAAGTCAAAATATTCCTGAAGAGTTCCATTCACATCCACCATATCGCCAACGGAAACTGTAGGGGCACTTCCGGTGTACACGTAAATTCCTTCGGAAGTATCCGGGTCAGCATCTGCGTCGGCATCCGGTGTCTGCATGTAAAAACCATAGGAAGCAAGGGCGGTGACAATGTTGTTTTGTGTGTATACGCCGTTGCCATCATAAGGGGAATGGAGGCCGTTGCCCTGAATTTCATGGATGGGCCGGGGGGAAATAACGCTGACAGTGAGATAGCAACGTCCTGAATGAGGTGGAATGGCGTCGTTGGTAGCCATTACAGTCACAGCATATACCCCCTCCGGTACGTCCGAGGACACGACAACGTCGGCTATTGCGGTATCACCCATGTTGGCGGAGGGCACAAAATTTTCAAGAGTGATCGTGCCGGTGGCGGGTGACGGTGTTACAGAAATCGCCATTGCGACAATCTTGTTATCAAGATCGGAAGCACTGACAGCGTGAGTGCCGCCGAGGCCGACAAAGGCGTTCATATTTCCGCCGCAATCGACAATAACAGGCTCGCCCCCTCCGGTGCAGAACGGTGTGCCGTCCACCATTGTGCCGGGGGACATAACTGCGCCGCCGGAACCGGTTGCTGTATTGTGGTCCACATAGGAGACACCGTTGATATCCGGGCTTAAAGTCGCGCTTATTCCGTCTGAAGATGCCCCGTAATTGATGGTGGACATTATGGAATTGCCACTTTTCAAAGTGATGCTGTCGTTGCTGTTATTGAGGCCCAGAGAACCCGTTGAGGCGGTTTGAACAGTGGCACCGCCGAAGCTGCCGACGAGGGAACCGCCGCCGAAGACCACAATGGCACAGCCATTCGGGATTATTGTGTCAGATGGGAACACATGACGAACTTTGTATCCGTCAGCCAGTGTCCACCCGGAAATATCTGTGTCAAAGCCGGTTGCATTGACGATTTCCACGAATTCATCGTCATTATAATTGACAGTGCCATCATTGTTGGCATCGGCCCCCGGTGTGGGGTCGGCAAGAAATTCGTTAACTATCCAGCCGGTACCCACATTGACCGTAAGGGTACAGGTGCCGGTCTGGGGTGTGGAATCATTGTTTGTTCCGGTAATTTCAACGGCGTACTGGCCAGCGGGAACATCCGTGCTGACCGTTACATCCGCGGTAGCCGGGTCTCCTGCTGTGAAGTTTCCAATGGTGATGGTGTCGGCGGTGAGTGCCGGGGAGATATCGGTAATAGTGATACTTGCGATGGTGCCATCGGCGTCCGACGCACTGACCTGATGGATTCCGCCGGCACCTTCCAGTGTGTTGAACGGGCTGTCGCAATTCACAACGACTGGGAGGTTGACAGGGCCGCCACAGAAACTGGAACCGTCAATTTTCGTACCGGGGGAAAAAAGAGCGCCACCAGACCCTGTGGCTGTAGAATGTAATACAAAATTTCCAGTGAGATCCGGATCCAGAGTTACACTTTGATTATGTCCGCCTTCTGATCCGTAAGTATAGGAAAAAACATCAGAAGTTCCATCGTTGAGAGTGATGGTGTCTCCGCCGTTGTTTAACCCCAACATCCCAGTGGAGGCGATTTGGACTGTTGAACCTCCGAAAGAACCAGTAGGTGTACCACCACCAAACACGACAATAGCACAACCGGAAGAAAGGACAGTTCCAGTGGGAAAGGTATGACGAACACTGTAGCCGTCAGCCAGTGTCCACCCTGACATGTCAACATCTCCTGCGGAAACATTAACCAGCTCAACAAATTCATCCTGTGAGCCATCTCTTACTCCATCTCCGTTAGCATCCCCTGTGATGTCTGACGCCGGGTCGGCCTGAAATTCATTAAGGATTATAGTCTGAGCCATGGCAGGTGTTGCAGACACCATACTTCCGATTAGCAGGAACATTAATACAAACTGAAAAAGTTTTTTCACAGGAACCCCCTCTTTTAGTCTATAAATGGCAAAAATGCAAAAAATAGTGTTAGAAATCCGTCATTCTCCCTTTAAAGATATGGAGAATGGAATTAAATGCAGATGCACAATCTTTGATTTCCATTTGATGATTGTATTCTCTGGCATTCAGATTTTCAAGGAAAATTCAGGATATTTTTTGTGTTGCCGAATTTCATCAACGAAGGTCTGCGGCCCGATTCCGTGGGGCTGCCAACCAGGCGTTTCCTGCCAGCCTGCCAATAAGAAAGGCGGATGCGGCGGCTACGACGCCCGGCACGTTCAGATAGCGGATGGATATAAACAGGATCAGCACAATAACGCTGATTTCAATGACAGTGGCCCACGTAATGGGGGCGGTTTGTCGAACATGAACCAGGTTTGCCCGTTGCCATGAAATTAACACGGACAATGCAGGCATGAGTACCAGAATCCGGGTAGGCAGAATCGCGAAATTTGCCAGTTCTGCTGACAATCCGGATATCTGTCGAAACCATACGTGGGATGCCGGTGTGAAAGCGATAATTCCAAGTAAAAAGCTGGTGGCCAGTGCGAGAATGGTGGTAAAGCGTTTCAGACAGCGGTATCCCTCTCTGTTTTCTCCCATCAACGCGATGGCAACTTCCTGAAATGACAATCCCATGCTTCTAAAAACAAAGACAAGGGATGTGACTACGGGAAGCACTGCAAGAGATTCCACCGGGAAGCGGCTGTGGCCCATGAAAAACGTCACCAGCGGTTGCACGCCAAGGGCAAGAATAGACGTGATTGCCAGCGGGTAGTAAAAGACGGAAATGAAGCGGTAGTTTAATGTCGGGTGAGTTGAAACCGGATGTGTTTTACGCAGTTTGTGGATGTAGGGGGCGGCCATGAACCGGATCACAAAGGATTCCAGAACTACACCGGTGGACAGAGAAATAGCACCGACTGCAGCGCCGCTGAGTCGGTGTTCTTCAAACAGGAGAGTTGCCGTAACCGCCATGGACACAAGACGGAAAACCGTGGCAAAAGCAATGCGCCGTGTTTTGCCGTGGGTAATCAGAATTCCCTGGTAAAATCTTCTAAAACCGATTGCGGCAGGCCAGGGAATCAGCAGAAGTGCCGCCGTTCGAGTTAGTTTTGCAATATGTGGCGGTAGGCCGATGAGAACTTCGGTGACGAAGTTAAAAATCCCCGGTGTCAGGGAAATAAGCATGAGCAGGGTAATGCTGGTATTGAGAAAAAGTGTGTAACGAAAGAGTTTTTGAAAGGAATGACGGTCTTTCACCAGCGCTGTGGAAGCCGTCATAATCATGATGATAGGGGATTCTACAATCAGCGCGAAGGAAAATGCCACACCATAAGCTGCCAGGTTGAACTTCGGTTCCGGGAGCCGTGCGATAATTGCGGCGATAAAAGGCCCTTCGGTAGCCATCATCAGCCACGTGGCGGCCAATGGAGCCCAGAATTTTGCTATTTTTCGTGTTGTCAGTGCATCTGTCTTCATCTTTTTCATGGCAAGCCAGTATCTCATTTTTCTAGCAGAAAAGTAGAGACAAGTTTGAGTTTGAGGTTGAGCCCGGAAAAGGAAAAGATGAAAAACTCCTTGTCTTTACTCAACCTCAGCCTTGGTTTTTACTCAACCTTTTCTCATTCTTAAAAAAGTCCTTGCGAAAAATCTCCGATTGGACCACAATATAGTCAGCTCTTTAATTCGGTACTGTGATGCCGGAAAGAGGTGAAGGATGCACATTACCAGTACAATCAAATCGAAAATTCAGTTAATCATAAGTCGGCGTATCCGGCTTTTTTTTTAATGGGGGAGTTCTATGCCAAATGAAAAGACGTTGATGGATGTTGAAACCATGGGCCGCACAATCAAACGGATGACCCATGAAATCCTGGAAATGACAGGGGGGTGCAAGGACCTGCTTCTTGTGGGAATCCGAACCCGCGGTGACCACATTGCGCGGCGCATTGCGGAAAGCATCGCGGAAGTGGAAGGAACAAGAGTGCCTGTGGGGTTACTGGACATTACTTTGTACCGGGATGATCTGATAACCAATGTTGCCAACGCGTACTTGAAGGAGACTGAAATACCTTTTCCCGTAACGAACAAAAAAGTAGTGCTGGTGGATGATGTGTTGTACACCGGACGAACGGTTCGCGCCGCAATTGAGGGCATTCTGGATTTCGGGCGCCCGACTTATATTCGTCTCGCGGTTCTGGTGGACCGGGGGCACCGGGAGCTGCCTATCCGGGCGGATGTGGTGGGCAAGAACATTCCAACTTCTTCCGATGAAATGGTTCAGGTTCACGTAACGGAAGAAGACGGGCGGGATGAAGTCCTGCTCTTGAAAAAGAATGGGGAATAGCATGTCTATCAAACATAAGAACCTGTTGGGGATTGAGCCTCTGGAAAAGGTTGAAATCGAGCAGATTCTGGATGGCGCAAAAATTTTCAAGGAACTTTGTGCAGGTAACAATAAGAAATTTCCCGCCCTTCGGGGAAAACTGATTCTGAATCTTTTCATGGAGAATTCGACCCGGACCCGCTCCTCATTTGAGATTGCGGAGAAACGCCTCGGTGCGGATATCCTGAACTTTTCCGCTTCCGCCAGTTCATTGACCAAGGGCGAGTCCTTTTACGACACAATCAAAACACTGGAATCCATGGAACCACAGATTGTTGTGATGCGGCACTCATCTCCAGGTTCGGCAAAATTCCTCGCTGACAATATTGACGCATCGGTTGCCAATGCAGGAGATGGACCTCATGAACACCCAACTCAGGCGCTTCTTGACGCGTTCACTATTCGGGAAAAGATGGGCACTCTCACCGGATTGAAAATTGTGATTGCCGGGGACATTGCCCATTCACGGGTAACCCGCTCCAACATCTTCCTGTTGACAAAAATGGGAAATGACGTGGTGCTGTCCGGCCCCGCGACCCTGATACCGAGGGAAATTGAGGGCCTGAACGTACGAGTGGAAACGGATTTTGACAAGGCGATTGAGGACGCAGATGTGGTGATGATGCTCCGCATCCAGAAAGAGCGGCAGAAAGAGAGTTTTTTCCCGTCACTGGAGGAATTTAACATGCTTTACGGCCTGAGCCGGGAACGATTGAAAAGATTGAAAGAAAACAGCATTGTCATGCATCCCGGCCCCATCAACCGGGGGGTTGAAATCAATTCAGAGGTGGCGGACGGGAAGCGCTCCGTGATACTGAGACAGGTCAGCAACGGCATCTCAATCCGCATGGCGGTACTCTATTTGCTGGCAGGAGGAAAAATAAATGAACTTACTCATTAAAAACGGACATGTCATCAATCCGGATTCAGGTATGGACAAGGTGCTGGATATCCTGATTGTGGACGGTAGAATTGAAAAAATAGATGTGAATATTGATGAAAGTACGGCGGATAAAACCATTGATGCCGGCAACATGATTGTTGCGCCGGGCTTTGTAGACGCCCACGCCCACCTTCGGGAGCCGGGAAACGAGCGGGCGGAAACCATTGAAAGCGGCTGCAAATCGGCAATGAACGGCGGTTTTACTACCGTAACTGCCATGCCCAATACCAATCCCTGCATGGATAACGCGGCCATTGTGTCGCTGGTACGGGAAAAAGCACACCGGGCCGGATACGCGAAGGTTTGTCCAGTGGGAGCGGTGAGCAAAGGCAGGGCCGGGCAGGAACTGGCCGCAATCGGGGAGATGGTTCACGAGGGCATTGTGGCGGTCAGTGATGACGGCAGCCCCGTTGCCACCGCCGAGCTGATGAAAAAGGCACTGGAATACTGCCAGTTATTCGGCATCCCGGTGATGGAACACGCCGAAGAGCCGACCCTGACCCGTGGCGCAGTGATAAATGAGGGCTTCATGTCTACCAAGTTGGGGTTGAAAGGCATGCCGACAGTGGCGGAGGACATCATTGTATCCCGTGATATTATTCTGAACCGATATGTGAAGGGTTGGCTCCATATCTCTCATCTGTCCAGCGAATACAGCCTGGATATGGTTCGCCGGGCAAAGGGCCGTGGAGAGCATGTTACCACCGAAGTGACACCTCACCATCTTTTCTTCAATGACAAAGCACTGGAAAACTTTGATACAAATTTTGTCATGAAACCACCAATCCGCATAGAGGCTGATCGCTTGTCTATGATTGAAGGAATCAAAGATGGAACGATCGACTGTATTGCCACCGACCATGCACCCCATCCCCACGAGTACAAGAATTGCGAGATTGACATCTGCGCTTTTGGAATTATCGGCTTTGAAACGGCTATTCCTGCTATTTTGAGTATGCTTTACCATCAACATGATGTTCCGCTTAAACGCATTGTGGAATGCATGTCCACAAACCCGGCGAAGATAATCGGTATAAAAGATGACCGTCTGCGGGTTGGTGCGAAAGCCGATATGACAATATTCTCAACTGACCGTGAGATTGTCATTGACCCTGAAAAGTTCAAATCCCGTTCCCGGAATACCCCGTTCAGAGGTTTGAAGTTGAAGGGTGCTCCTGAATACGCAATTCGCGGAACCCGGGTTGTCAAATGCGAAGTGGGCAACGACGTATAGCGCCGTGTGATGGGGGATGAGTGATGAAGAAGTGTTCTGTGTTCTGACCGGAGGGGAAGAGATGGGACAGGGAATGGCCAATTCCCTGATTTTTCTTACCACTACTCCCGCGGTGCGTTGCGCCGAATGTTGAGTGATAGGTGTTGGGTGCTAAATGAAAGATGAGAAAAATCAGGGTAAATCAAAAGACAGGGAATGGCCAATTCCCTGATTTTTCTTACCACTACC
>QMQE01000096.1 GCA_003650445.1 Acidobacteriota bacterium
AACAGGGGCTGAAACTCATTGAAGAAATGAACGCACTGGGAAAAAAGATATTCAACGGGGTCAGATTTAAACCAGACCAACAGAAAAAACAGATTAGTCACGGCAACTTCCCCAAATGGATGACCGATGGACACCCCCTCGCCGATTTGAAAAATAAGAAAGCCGAGGTAGCAAATCTCGACGAGCTCCAGGAAATACTGAATACTTTCCATCACGAATACAGAAACTACACTATTTCCAGGGCAGTGGAGGCATTCCGGGCGCCTGCACAGGTGTTTGGCGAATACCTCAAACTTGAAAAACGATTTCTCAAGGAACTCAACAGTTTTGAAATCGGCAAAATGGCCCCTGTTATCCATCGGCTCCTTGAGGCATCCGGTGCACCGGTGGCCTTTTGTCGGCTGGGGGAACAATACCAGCACTACCTCATTGACGAATTTCAGGACACTTCGAGAAGTCAGTGGAATGCCATGGCACCTCTGGTGGCCAATTCCTTATCCAAAGGCGGTTCACTCTTCTTCGTGGGAGACACAAAACAGGCAATTTACGGCTGGAGAGGTGGGGATTACCAGCTCTTCCGGGAAGTACCGGAACAGAAAGAAATTCGCCTGCCTGTGGGAGACAACTTCAAGCAGGAAACCCTCGGCACAAACTTCCGCTCTGCGAAAGAAATTGTCGGATTCAACAACGCACTCTTTTGTGAAAGCAGCATGAAATTACTGGAAAACGGCCTCAATCTCTCCGGCCTCACGGAAATTTATGCACACGCTACCCAGAAAACAACACCGAATGCCCCGGATGGAATGGTCACCGTACAGCTCTTCCAGGCTACCGACAAAGACTCCAGAACCGCAGAAATTGAGGGATGGAGCAAGGAAATCATTAAGGATACCGCCACCCGCTTCGGCCCCGGCAGCATCCTGATTCTGGCACGCTCCCGGGAAAAAGTACGGACAATTGCCGGCTGGCTGGTGGACATGGGCATCCCATTTGTCACGGAGGATTCACTGAAACTCTTCGGGAACCTCGCTGTTAAATCCCTGCTGGCACTACTCTCCGCCATGGTACTGCCGGAACCGGATACCTACCTGTGGGGACTTATTGAAACCGGCTTCTTCGGAAGACTGAACGATTCCAATGCCACCGAACTTTTACAAAAACATGGGGATGAGACCAACAGAAAAATTCCGGCACTGCATTTCCTGAAGGAAAACGCCCCCGAATTTTATAAAAACTGGCTGAAACCCCTGGAAAAACTCCGGACCGACCACTCCGGATACGAACTGGCTACCAGGCTGGTATCCTTTCTGGAACTGGAAAATACACCGGACCGCAACCTCATTGACCGTTTTCTCGAAGAAATTTTGAGCCTTGAGGAAAACGGCATCACCGACACCGTGGACATCGTAAACCACCTCTATGAAAAAATGGATGAAATCTCACTGTCCATGCCGGAAACAAAGGACGTTGTCCGGGTAATGACCATCCATAAGGCCAAGGGGCTGGAAAGCCCGGTGGTTCTCATCCCCTTCCTTGACTGGAAACTCGTAAACAGCCAGGGCATTATCATCGGAGAGGCGGAACCGGGAAGTGGAAAATACCTGCAGATAAACAAAGAAATTGCCGAGCTGGATCCGGAACTAGGGAAAATCTACCGGGACGCCAAAGACCGGGAAATTGTGGAGAGCATCAATCTCATGTACGTGGCATTGACCCGTGCGGGACGGGAACTGTACATCGGCACCCCGGAAGCAACGTCGAGAACGAAAAAGACCGGCATCTCCGGCGTGTTCCAGCAGATGATGGATGCCGCCGGACTGACATTTGATAAATCCGGCCTCTTCTGCAGCGGAAACCCCGGCGAAATAGCCGGGGCAGCGGAACAGACAGGCGAAAAAGCCGTTCAGCCCCCCTTTCGACAGGCATCCAGCCTCCTGTCCTTCGCCGACACAAGGGATGAGCCCTTTGAATTTGAAGCGAGGCTCAGGGGTACACTGCTCCACAAAGCCCTGAGCTTTATCCTTCATATTGAAGACGATAACTGGAACAATCTCGATGAAATTTCCAAAACCGCGTTGAACCGGGCTGCCGCTTCCCTCGGAATGGCCATGGACAAGACACACGAAGCCCCGGATATTGCCGCCATCTCCCGAATCCTTCTCGCATTGAAACCCTGGTTTTCACCGGACCTGCGGGCATGGAACGAAAAGGAATTTGTGGGGGCAAAGGGTGAAATGGTCCGGGTGGACCGACTGGTTGAGAAAAGCGGCCGGTTTATTCTCATCGACTACAAAACCGGCCGGGCCGACACGCGCTATCGTCGTCAAATCAAGCGTTACACTAAGATTTTAGATCCACTTGGAAAACCGATAGACGGGATTCTGGCTTATCTTGATACCGGGGAGGTGAACCATGTCCAGGCCTGACACAAACACGCTTCATCAGCCCTCCCGCCTCATCGCCGTGGACGTGGGCTGCCGATTCATTGACAAGGTAGTTGCCATGGCAAAATCAATGATTGAATCAGGCAATGGGGAAATCAGCGTCATTTTCCCCAACCGCCGGGCGGTTCGCTTTTTCAACCACGCGCTGGGCGTTCCCCTGTCCCTGAATGTCACCGCTATGTCCGGCTCCGACCTGGTGCAAACCATCGTCTTTGCTAATGAGAGCCCGGCTCCAAAATTGCTGCAGGACATTGACCGCTATTTTCTCCTCCTGGACTTGCTGAAAAAGGAGATGCCAGACTTATACAAAACCCTCGGCGGCGAACCCGACCCGGTTTTCCCATGGTGCATCCGCCTGGCCGCACTCCTCGACGAGCTGGACATGAACCTTGTGGAATCCGTCTCCGACTTTGAATACGTGGAAGAAACCGTTCCGGAGGCGGTAGAAATCCTCTCCCGCCTCGACGGTATTGTACAGGCCTATCGCACGGAACTGACAAAACAGGGGCTCACTGCCGACGGCGACCTCTACCGCCGTGCAGTACCCCTTGCCGACACCCTCCAGTCCCCGGTCATCATTGCGGGATTCGGCGCACTCACCGTCAGTGAAAAGCGCTTTTTCAGCAAACTGTTTAAGCGGGGGGACTGTGTGGTGATGTTCCAGACCGATTTGGAGAGCCGTCATCCAAAATTTCATCCCTACCGGATCTTCGACAAATGGATGTCGGGAGAACTCTGGGGTATAAAACCGGAAAAGATTGAATGCGAAGCGTCTCTGACAATAGAAAACAACTGCCGCTTCTTTGAGAGTTTTGACATTCATTCCCAGGCAACCCAGCTCTACCGCATGCTCTCGGACAAACCCGAACGTTTTGAGAACACGCCCACCGATGCCGCTGTGGTGCTCCCGGCTACTGCTTCGCTGATCCCGGTGCTGCAGGTCATTCCTCAGGACAAGCTCAACGTCACTGCCGGCTATCCATTCATCAAAACCGGTTTCTTCCGCCTGATGAACGCCCTGATGGAACTGGGGCTCAAAACAGCGGACAGCCAATTCCTGTACGTTTCCATCATTCTGAAAATCATGAGCAATCCGCTGGTCCGTCCCCTCCTCACCGAGGCTGAAAGGCCGGAAAACAGCCCGCCATTTGAACAAATTCTTCTTGAGAACGGGAAAAACCTGATGACGGAAGCCGAATTGAAAAAACTGGCAGAACAAAACGAGTGCAAAGCTTCTCTTACTTTCTTTCAAACCGCTGTCCTTCCCTTTATCCGGGCCCGTTCCCTCTCGGAAATCGGAAATGTGCTGGAAAACGTCGCAATCTCCGTTCTGAAAACCCTGCCCAGCACCGCCGACGAGGGCCCGGAAAAGCGGATGCTCCGCAATTTTATCGAACAGATTCTCCCCCGTTTCAACAACAGCCGCTACCGGGAAACCCGCTTTACCTCCCCCCGCATCCTCTTCATGCTGGTACGCCACCTGGCATCCGCCATATCTGTCCGCTTTGAGGGAAACCCCCTGGAGGGGCTTCAGGTCATGGGCTTTCTGGAATCCCGGATGCTGTCATTTGAACACGTCTTCGTACTGGATGTTAACGAAGGCATTCTCCCGGCTGAAACTCCGCCGGATCCCCTTCTGCCCACCGGGCTTCGCCCCGCATTGGGGCTTCCGGGGCCAAGAGAACGGGAAATGGTCCACGACTATCACTTCTACCGCCTGGTGGATTCTGCCAGAAACGTCGCCCTCTTTTACCGGAAAGGTGAAACCAGTGAACGAAAAAGCATCCGCTCCCGCTACATCGAACAGCTCCTCTTTGAAGCCGAGAGCACTGCATTTGAAAAAGACGGAAAACTGGAAATCCGGGACTTTGAAAGGAAAAAGGTACAATCCGCCGCCCTGCAGCTTGTTCAATTCACAAAAACCGGCATTCATATCCTGTCAGAGGCGGACTTCGCTATTCTTCAGTCCTACTTCAAAAACGGCATTTCTGCCAGCTTCCTCGACGAACTTCTCCAGTGCCCCCACCGTTTCTACCTGAAACGGGTATTGAAACTGCCGGAGGAAACCATTCTTCAGGAGGGGCAGAACCCCCGTGAAGTGGGTACCCTCGTTCACGAGGCATTGGAAAACGGCTTCAAAATCGCTAAAGGCAGGAAATTGACTTTCGATCTGCTGAAAACCGTAGAAAAAGAGACAATGAATGAAGCAAATCGGCTCCTCACGGACAAACTGAAAAACCTGCCCCCGACCCACCTTCAACTGCTGCTCTTCCTCGCTGAAAAACGCCTGGAGAAATACTTCTCGCTCTTGAACAAAGAATTGAACAAAAAAGAAATCACCATCGCCGGGCTGGAAGAAGAATTGAAGGCAACCCTCGATGGTGTAAAGCTATTCGGGAAAATCGACCGGCTGGACAAGGTAAAAGACAGGAAAACCGAGGTAGAAGAATGGCGGGTAGTGGACTACAAAACCGGTTCATTTGCCCAAACACCGGGGAAAAGGGGCTGGGACGAATTTCTCTCCAAAGACGCCGGGGAAGATTTTCCTGAAAAACTGTCACAGAAACTCCACTCCATCCAGTTGCCGCTGTATTCCTTCCTTGTTTCCCGGAACCGGAACATCCCCTTCGCAGGAGTGGCATCCGAATTGTTCCTACTTGGGAAGGGCGAAGCAGCAGAATTCAAAGGGCAGATCATGGGAGAGGAAAACTTCATCAAAATCATCAAACAACTGCTGAATCACCTCCAACCCGGTGTTCCAATGAACCCGACAGAACAGCACGACCACTGCCGCTGGTGTCCATATGCCAAGACTTGCCGCTTCTCTGTCCACTCGGTGTGAGAGAGGGATGAGTAGGAGTAGGAGTAAGAGTAAGAGTAGGAGTAAGAGTAAGAAAAATCAGGGAATTGGCACTTTACTCTCTGGCCAATTCCCTGTCTTTGTCTCTTCCTACACTCGCACTTTCACTCACACTAAAAAAGGGGGCGATTGCCCCCTTTTCCCCCCTACTTGACGGTAATGAATTTGCGCATTTTATCAAACATTTTCTGGCCGATTCCCTTCACCAGCATCACATCCTCAACTTTCTTGAAGTTACCGTTCTTGGTACGGAAAGCCACGATGGCCTGGGCCTTCTTCTGGCCGATTCCCTTCAACGTAATCAGCTGGTCCACCGAAGCGCTGTTGATATTGATGATCTGCGCATGCTGCTGCACATTGTTCACCTTCTTGCCTGCTTTCGCCGGAGCTGCCTGTGCCGGGGTGAAAGAACCGAGTACCATTGCCAGTGCGATTACCATTGTCATTCCAAAAACTTTTTTCATCTGAAACCTCCAATAAATTTAATCACAGCTTCATAATGCCAGCCCCGTGCCAGGTTTGCATAAGACCCGTTTTTTCTGTCTGTTAGATAACTTTAACCCCTCCATGCCACCCATTCCCCCGTGTAATTAAAATTTCACACTTTTTTGCAACTCATTGATTTATCATAAGACTTTCACTTCTGTGCCGGTAAATAAATTTTACATGCCCCGGAAAAGTGAGCCTTGTGCGTGGACGCTTACGGCCTGTGGCCAAATGTCGGATGCTAATTGTTGAATGTTAAATGAAAGATTACAAGAGTCATGGAGTTGGTAATTACCCGTCCTTTTCAAATCCCTGCTTTTACTTAACCTCAGCTTTGGCTTTTACTCAACCTTTCCAGAAGTGGGCAAGTGGGTGGCAGAAAAAATCAATGAGTTGGCAATTACCTGTCCCTTCCGCTCCTACCCCTCTGCGTCCTCGGCGGTGAATTTCCTTCATTCTGTTCAGCCCAGATACTCCGGCAACCGAGAAGCCATGTACAAAGGCAGGTTGTAGAGAGTGTAACGGACCCTTTGAACAGGTGTAATCGCCTCTTGCACATGAAAGCCGCCTGAATACAAACGAACGGCTATCCTGGCCCCTGACTGCTCAATGAAGGCGTGGAGGGAACGCAGTATCCCCGGTTTCCCGGATTTTATCTCCACCGGGATAACCTGCGACTTGTATTTTAAAAGAAAATCCACCTCTGCATTTGCCTGTCTCTTTTCCCGTACCCAGAACACCGGGACTGAACTGCCGTCTGAAATCCCCAATAGTTCCTGTCCGACAATATGCTCAGCGAGAATGCCGTTGTAAACCGCATTTAATTCCATCGCCTCAAATAACCCACCCTGAAGGCCAAGCGCAGAGCATAAGAGCCCGGTATCCAGAAACTGCAGACGGGGAGAGCGTTTTCGATTGGGTATAAGCGGCAATTGGGTAGCGGTGGTGGGATAGAGAAGGTGCAACAGCATGGCTTTTTCCAGTGTACGAAGCGCTTCTCCCATTTCTCTGGAGCCGTAATTGCTGTTTCCGAAGCCATGAAAATGAATGCGTTTCCCCGCTTCAAAGGGCAGGGTTTTGATGGCGTGCCGGAGGATACCAGCTGCCGCGCCTGAACGTGCGTATTTTTCTACATCATCCTGAAATGAAATCAAAAGGGATTGGTAAATGGGTGAAAGAGAAGTAATGTCATCTGTTTCTATGTATCGGGATACGATTTCCGGCATTCCCCCGATAAACATGTAGCGCCTGAATTCTTTCAAGAGGATTTCATGAGCAAAACCAGGGATAGGAGTCGCATGAAAGCATTCATAGGCCTCGGTAAGCCCCTCTGCCCGCAGGAACTCGGAAAAACTGAGGGGCCACATAAATTGATATTCCACCCGGCCTACGGGGAAACTGATATTGCCTTTAGCAATCAACGTTTCCAGAAGAGATCCTGCGCTGACAACATAGAGATTCGGATTCTCTTCCTCGTAAAAATAGCGCATGGCGTGTATGGCTTCAGGTGAATTTTGAATTTCGTCGATAAAGAGCAAGATTCGGCCAGGCAGCATAGGCTGGTTCAGATGCAACCGAATCGCCTGCAGCAGCTCTTTGACGGAAAGGTTCTGTTCGAAGAGTTTTCTGTCCGGCAACTTCTCCAGATTCAATTTCAGATACTGGTCGAACTCCCTGGAAAACAGGTCGATTGCCGTCGTTTTTCCAACCTGGCGAGCTCCCCGAAGGATGAGGGGTTTGCGATGTAGCTTGTTTGCCCATTTTTCCAGATTGCCCAAAATAGTTCTGGGAAACATATTTGACTCCTCCTGCCGTATTCCTAAATGAAGGGTACCTTATTTTGTCATAAAGTCAACCCATTTTCATATATTTTTCGTAACAAAGTAACCCCATCTCAATCCCTTTCTTGTCACAGAATCAGTCCACCTCAAAAAAGATATGAAGTAAAGACAAGAAACCCCCGCGGCGCGTTGCGCCGAATGTTGAGTGAAAAAGATGTGTTCTGTGTTCTGACCGAAAAAGACAGGGAACCGACATTTGCCAACTCTGGGGGGCCGTGATTCGTAACTTGTAATTTGTGATTAGCAGGATAAAGATACGAGATTCTTTGTCATTCATGAATCTGGAAGTTCTGAATCCCCTCTGAACGAATCACAAGTCACTATTCACTAATCACGGTTTGTTCTGACCTTTCCCCCCTGTGTTATAATTTGTAAAAAATGAGGTTTGGAAATTATGTCAAAAAACACTGATATGTTATTGTATAAAACAAATGACGGCAAGGTGACAATCCAGGTAAAATTGAAAAATAACACGGTTTGGCTGACACAAGCCGATATGGTTGAACTGTTTCAATCTTCAAAATCTAATATTAGCGAACATATAAAACATATTTTTGAAGAAGGCGAGTTGAAGGAAGAATCAGTTGTTCGGAATTTCCGAACAACTGCGTCAGATGGGAAAGCATACAACACCAAATACTATAATTTAGATGTAATAATTTCAACAGGATACAGAATTAAATCTTTAAGAGGCACGCAGTTTAGAATTTGGGCCACCGAAAGGTTGAAAGATTATTTAATTAAAGGGTACGCAATAAATGAGAACAGACTTAAACAAAAACAGATGGAAGTGGAATATTTAAAAACAGGCATAAGAATTTTAGAAAGGGCAATCGAGGAAAAGGCAAACAATGAAGGAATTGAGTGGTTAAGTCAATTTGCACAGGGATTAAAACTTTTAGATGACTATGATCACAACACGCTTGATAAAAAAGGAGCTGTTAAAGACAATATTGTTTACCCAACTTATGAGGAATACCTGGAATTTATTCAATCTATGTATTCAAAATTCAAATCTGACGTTTTTGCAAAACCCAAAGACGATAGTTTTAAAAGTTCAATAAATCAGATAAAACAATGTTTTGGAGGCGCTGAGTTGTATCCCACATTGGAAGAAAAAGCGGCAACCTTATTATATTTAATTGTAAAAAATCACTCTTTTGTAGATGGAAACAAAAGAATTGCGGCAGCCTGTTTTTTACTTTTTCTACAGAAAAATAATGCTTTGTTTTTGAACCAAAAACCAATTATAAGCAACGGCACTCTTGCGTCCCTAACGTTATTTATTGCAACAAGTAAACCGGAAGAGATGAAAATTGTAAACCAACTTACAATTAGCATAATAAAACGAAACCGGAGGGGGTAAAAGCACATTTTGTCCCCTCCCCTGATTTTCCCCACGGCCTGCGAAGCAGCCAGGACTTCATAAATGAAGGAATACAATTCCTCAAATCCATTCCGGGGAGGGAGAAGACTCTCACCCCCGGAATGGGACGTTGGCTTCAGTCCCCGGACTGGGCCCTGTGCGCAGGAGGAGCAGTACGTCGGTACGCGACGAGAAATGGAGGGAGTGAACGTGCGCAGATGGCCCGAGACTTGAGCGTCACTCGGAAAGGAGGGGGTATGCCAATAACTGTCAATTTGCCAGGAGGAACACGCATTTCAAAAACTTGTTTTTGAAATAGGAACTTTCCCTGAAGTGTACCGTTGAGCTTGCTCATAAGGGGCGCTTCGGGGAAAGTTCCGTGCTGACGCTGAAAG
>QMQE01000097.1 GCA_003650445.1 Acidobacteriota bacterium
ACTGGAACGGCACACTGACTCGAATTGGAGAAACGGACAATTATGCCGCGAAATGGAGAAACAAAGTAGATGGGGAACAGGTTTCTGACACGGTAACAGTCCGGAAATTTACACCGGGAAGCATTGTCCTCTATCGAAAAGGCCTGAAGGGATGCTACAGAGGGCAGTTATCTCCCGACGGTACCTTTGCCACTGGCACCGCAGACTGGTACAAAAGCAATGGAAAATGGAAGGCTACTTTCCCCAAAATGAAGTTCACCGGCAAGTTGGACCGCAATCTGGATATTCTCAGAATCGAAATTGTCTCTATCCCTTCCCGGTCAGAACACTGAACACTGACGAGGAGATTAGGAGCAAGTATTCGCGTGAAAAAGGGGGGCAATACTTTGCCCCCTTTTTCTTTTTTTCTCCTACCATTCACTCTCAATGAAAAGGTTGAGTCAAAAACAAGGTTTAGGTTGAGCGAAGACAAGGGATTGACCCACTTGACCCCCTTCCGGACTCGCACTCTCCTGCCTCTGCCTCCTACTCCAACCCTTACTCATTCACAGCGTAACTGATTCAACATATTCGCCGTATACTTCCCGAAGTGTGTTGGAGATTTCGCCCAGGGTGGCATAGACTTTGACCGCTTCCAGTATTTTCGGCATAAGATTTTCAGTGCCTTTTGCCGCTTTCATGAGTTCGCCGAGGCGGAAGAGAACTGCTTCATTGTCCCGGCTTTCCTTCAGTTTGTGCAGTTTTTCCACCTGGCCCAATTCCACTTCTTCCTTGATGCGGAGCAGATCTACGTCACCGCCGCTTTCTTCCACCTGAAATTTGTTGACACCGACGATGGTCTGATCATCGGATTCGATGGATTTCTGGTAGCGGTAGGCACTTTCCTGGATTTCCCGTTGGACAAATCCCATTTCAATGGCTTTGAGCATACCGCCCATGTCATCAATCCGATGGATATATTCACTTGCTTTTTCTTCAATCTGGTCGGTGAGGGATTCCACGTACCAGCTTCCCCCCATGGGATCCACCACGTCACCGACGCCGTTTTCGTAGGCCAGTATCTGCTGGGTGCGAAGGGCGGTACGGACGGATTTTTCAGTGGGCAGGGCCAGTGCTTCGTCCATGGAATTGGTATGCAGTGACTGGGTGCCACCCAACGCCGCAGCCATGGCCTGCACCGTTACCCGGACAATGTTGTTTTCCGGCTGCTGGGCAGTCAATGTGGAACCGGCGGTCTGGGTGTGGAAGCGAAGCATCATGGATTTTGGGTTTTTTGCCTTGAATCGTTCTTTCATGATTTTTGCCCACATGCGCCTTGCGGCGCGGAATTTGGCAATTTCCTCAAAGAAATTGTTGTGAGCATTAAAGAAGAAGCTCAGGCGGGGCGCGAATGTATCCACATCCAGCCCGGCTTTCAGTGCAGTTTCGACGTAGGCAATGCCATCTGCTAAAGTAAATGCTACTTCCTGAACGGCGGAGGATCCGGCTTCCCGGATGTGGTAGCCGGAAATGGAAATCGTGTTCCACCTCGGCACATTGTCAGCGCAGAATTCAAAGATGTTAGAGATAATCCGCAGGGAAGCCCCCGGCGGGTAAATGTAGGTGCCCCGGGCAATGTATTCTTTCAGAATATCGTTCTGAATCGTGCCGGAAACCCGGTCAAAGGAGACATTCTGTTTTTCCGCCACCGCAAGGTACATGGAAAGCAGCATAGCGGCGGTGGCATTGATGGTCATGGAAGTGGAAACCTTCTCCAGTGGAATCCCGCCAAAAAGGGTTTCCATGTCTTTCAGCGTGTCAATGGCAACACCGACCTTCCCCACTTCTCCCTTTGCCACCGGGTCGTCGGAATCGTAGCCGATCTGGGTCGGCAGGTCAAAGGCGACCGAGAGGCCGGAGGTTCCCTGTTCCAACAGATACTTATAGCGCTTATTGGATTCTTCCGCTGTGGCGAATCCGGCATACTGGCGCATGGTCCAGAACCTCGAGCGGTACAGGGTAGGTTGAACCCCCCGGGTGTAGGGGTATTGGCCGGGAAATGCCAGTTGGTCCGCGTAATCGAACCCCGGAAGGTCTTCCGGGGTGTAGGTTCGGTTCTGTTCAATACCGGATGTGGTCTCAAATTTCTCTTTTCGTTCGGGAAACCGCGCCGTTGATTTTGCTGTCTGCTCATTGTATTGTTTTTTCAGCTCGTCAAATCGGGACATTTCTCCTCCTCTGGCTTGGCTTGCCCGGCTTACAGGGTCTGGATGATGGTCAATACTGCGGTATCCACAATATCTTCCGCACTGCAGCCCCGGGACAGGTCATTGCAGGGGGCGCCGAGGCCCTGAAGCACCGGCCCGATGGCAGCGGCACCGCCGATGCGCTGGGTCAGCTTGTAGCCGATATTGGCGGCATTGAGGTCCGGAAATACCAGTACATTTGCTTTTCCCGCAACTGGGCTCCCCGGTGCCTTTTTCTCCCCCACTGCCGGGACGAGAGCGGCATCCAGTTGGAGTTCTCCGTCAATCTGAATCTCCGGGCGGCGGGTTTTTACATAATCCATGGCTTCCCGAACCTTGTCCACAAGGGGATGCTCAGCGCTTCCCTTGGTGGAAAAGGACAGCATGGCTACCCGGGGCTCCACTTCAAGGAATTTTCTGCAGTTATCGGCGGTATCAATGGCAATGTCGGCCAGCTGAACCGGTGTCGGATCCGGCAGAATGGCGCAGTCCGCAAACAGCATGGCGCCACTTTCCCCGAAGGCGGGATTCTTCGTAATCATCAGGAAAAAACTGGAAACTGTCTTGCTTCCCGGTTTTGTGCCGATGATGTGAAGTGCCGCCCGCACCGTGTGCGCGGTGGTGTTGGTGGCACCGGCAACAGAGCCCACGGCTTTTCCGTCTTCTACCATCATATCCCCGAAGAACAATGGGTCTTTCATGATGTTTCGGGCCTCGTCCATGGTGATGCCCTTGGCCTTCCGCTTTTCAAAATAAAAAGAGGCATAGCGATCGAAATTTGGGGAAGCCAGGTGGTCCAGCACCTCAAAATTCACTTCAATTCCCAGTCCAGATGCACGCTTTTGAATCTCATCCGGATTTCCCAGCACCAGCGGCTTTGCCAGATTTTCACTGGAAAGTGTGTTGGCGGCCTTCAGAGTACGATCGTCCATCCCCTCCGGCAGTACGATGGTTTTCCCGGCCTTTCTCGCTCTTTCTTTGAATTGATTCATCAGTTCCATGAGTCCCCTCCTGCGAAGACATATAAATCGGCATCACTATACCATAAAATCAGTAGGAGTGAGGGTAAGCGGCGCGGTGCGCCGAATGTTAAGTAATTGATGTTAAGTGTTAAATGAAGAAAAATCAAGGAGTTGGGTATTCCCTGTCTTGTCTTTGCTCAACCTTGGCTTTTACTCAACCTCAACCTTTTCTGTCCGAACGAGAAAGAGCGACGCTTTGCAGCACGCAAATCGTAGATGGTTTGGAAGGGGAATGCTAATAATGATAGCGAAGCTGGGCAATGAGGATGGAATCGTTCTCAATTTTGTAAACAATCCGGTGTTCGGTGGTAATTCGCCTTGACCAGTAGCCCGAAAGGTTATGTTTAAGAGCTTCCGGTTTCCCCATTCCTTCGTACTTGTTTTTCTGTATGTCTTTGATTAACTCGTTAATGCGTTTCAGATTCTTCTTGTCTGTTTTCTGCCAGTACAGGTAATCTTGCCAGGCATGTTCGGGAAAAACAAGCTTCATTCAACAAGCTCTCTTTCAATGCCATTCCCGGCCTCAAGCTGCTCCATTGATTCCAGTAACCGCTTTGCGTTCTTCGGGCTCTGCAGAAGGTACGCAGTTTCCCGCAACGCCTCATAATCTTCCAGCGCCATAATGATGACCGAATCGGTGTTTTTTCGGGTCACAATGATGGGGTCATGGTCTTCACAAACCTTCTTCATTGTATTTGCCAGATTTTTCCTGGCGGCCGTATATGAAATTGCACGCATTACAAATCTCCTTTTCTCATTCAGGCGCAGCCATAAATCATATGTACAATATACTGTACATGTACAGGTTTGTCAAACCCTGTTCAAAGAATTGTAGAATAAAGAGCCTGTCCCCCATCTTTCCCCGCACTACAAAACCGTAGCGATTTTGTAGGGGTTTTTTCATCCGCTATCTGATTCTAAAGGACTTATACCACAGGGTGCGAAAGTGGGGTTAGTTGACATTTTATCGTCTGGTTTCCATCCACATAAATTATTGTCATTTCTTAACAATTGTCCAGTGATTAGCATTATGCGGCAATTTTGCCAACTGGAATCCGATTCCCCTTTCCTCTTTACAAGTCACAAATCACGAGTCACAAGTTACTGGCCGATCGCCTGCGCGTCGCTGCTCCCACAGCAAAAAGCGTGACAGAAATCCCCAGCCCCGGAAACATAGGCTGTATGCCCATAAAGTTGTGGAGGTTGGCAAGGGAGGGGGATTGAATTGCGGAGATGACCAGCCATATGAAGGGAAGGAGGAAGCCCAGCACAAGGTTGGCGATTATCCATTTTGGTCCGGGGGCGATGGCGGGGAAGTATATGGAGAGTACCGGCAGCAACATGGGAGGGATGAAGAGGGTGCCGATGACGTACCAGATGCGGATGACGGAGGGAAGGAGTATAGCAATGAGGATAGAGAGAATGGCGGTGATGATCAGCCCCAGCCGTACGGCTTTCACCCGGCCTATGGCAGCTTTTGTCCGGCTCAAAAGGTCATGGCCGATAGTGATGGCGGACAAAAGGGACAAACTGTCAATGGTGGACATGATGGTTGCAAATAGCCCGGTGAGAAAGAGGCCGGAGAGAAGCGGCGGCAGGATGGCATGGCTTAAGAGTGGATAGCTCAGTTCTGGTGTTTTCAGCCCGCTTATAAGCGCGCGTGCATAGAGGCCGATTGCGGTGGTGAGAAAATCAAACACAAACCAGAAACCAATGGAAATCAGAATGCCCCGCCTTGCGGTTTCCGGGGTTTTTGCCGCGTCGCATCGCTGGTGAAAGCCGGGGTCAATAAAGGTCCACAAGGCGATGAAGTACCAGACCAGCAGGTAGGATGGCGGATTGCCGCCGGTGAGAGTCAAGTGATTGGCGGGAAGGTTGGCGCTGAGAAAGTTTAGCCCGCCGTAACGGAGCACAAGGACGGCCAGCAGGATAATAAATCCACCGAACATCAGTATAAACTGGAGTTTGTCTGTGCGGACCACGGATCGGAAACCACCTGACAGCACGTAAAACATGGAAAATCCTGTACCCAGTGCGACACAGAGCCAGAGCGGCCAACCGGTCACTGCCATCATCAGAATACCCACCATCAAGACATAAGGGGCGGGAAGCACCATGAACAGCGTCCACACAGCACCGATTCTGCCTGCAATGGGCCCATAGTTTCGATAGAGCCGATCCGGGATGGACAGCCCACCGTCCCGGCGGATCCGGGGGGCAAGAAATACCGCGAAAATGAGGGCGAAGAGGTAATAGGGAAGGCCGAACACCACCCAGTTGGACAATCCATAAGTGTAGCTGAATTCCCCGACACCGAGGATGCCGCCGTACCAGGTGGTGACCAGTGTGGCGACAAAGGCGGGAAGGGTCAGGGTACGGCCCCCGACGATAAAGTTTTCTTCACTGTTGTCGCCCTTTTTGCCGGTAAAACCGAGAACAAGAAGAAGAACCAGGTAGATAACAACCGGAAGGAGTTCCAGCGGCTGGAGCACCATTATCATTTTTTAATTCTCCGGGTAGAGGCGAAAGACGAAGAGGAGGCCTCCGCTGATGGATATGCTGCAGCAAGAGTCGCTGAATTCGTTGCTGGTTCCCTCCCGCTGGCCAAAGGCCAGTGTTTCGCATGAAAGGGGGTATTTGAGCCCGGAGGTGGACACTTCCTCTGCTTCCCCCATAGGCAGAAGGGAAATTCCCTGCCCCGGAATGCCATCCAGTTTGATTCTGTCCCGGACAATGAACACTTCCGCCTCCGGTGTCAGAATGCGAAGGGAGAAGCGCCGGTCGTATCGGATGAGAAGGGAAAGGTTGCCCAGGGTATGATCCAGGCGTTTTCCGGTGACACCCAGCAGTGTAATGGCTGAAATTCGCTCTTTTTCGCAGAAAATCAGCGTCTTTTCCAGGTCGCAGCGCTCTTCTGACGGCCGGTGGACAAAGCGGGTACCGGGAAAGCGCTTCCGGCTATCCGGCGGCAGGGAGTCAAAATCTCCCACCACAGCATCCGGTACAAAACCGAAGCGTTCTGCGTGGACAATGCCCCCGTCCGCTGCTACCACCATATCAAATGCCGTTTTTCGGCTGATGGCAATTTCCCTTTCCGTCACCTGCCCGTTGGCAAAGAGAATCGCTCGATTCTTCATATTCATATGCTATCACACCGCCGACCCCGCGGCGGGCAGAGGGTGTGAGTGAACGAGCAAGTGCGTGAAAGAAGGGGATTGCTCATTCCCTGTCTCTTCTGAATCTTGTCTGAACTTAACCTTAGCCTCAACCTTGTCCCTCCTTGCCTGTTAGTAAGTTGCCCGAATTCCGAAGGTAAAATGGAAGCCGGCGGAGGGCCAGTAGTAATTTTCACCTGCCCAGGCGTCGTAGTAACCGGCGGTGTAGGTTAATTTATTGAGGATGTTGTTGAGTTTCAGGTTCAGCTCCAGTTTCTCGAACCGCCCGATTCCGGGCAGAGTGTAGCGGAACCATGCATGGACCAGATTGTACGATGGGATGGTGCGGTCCGCTGTTTCAGTGTTGTCGAGGTATTGTTTCCCGAATGCCTGCCAGCGGATGGCCGCAATCACCCGGCTTGTCCGCCAGCTCAGGGTGGTGTTGGCAATTCTGTCCGGGAAACCGGAAATGGTATTGCCGGACAAATCCACGTTCTCTGCCTGGCCTGTGTTCCAGTTGTAGTCATGAAAGATAAACTGGTCGAAGTAGTTATCATTGATGGAATAGTTAATGTCCATCTGGAAGTGGCCGGGAAGATGCCAGGTTCCGGAGAGCTCCACCCCCCTGTGAACGGTTTTGTCCGCGTTGCCCCGGATGGGGAAGCCGTCGTCATCCACCTGGCCGTAGGACACGATTTCATCATGAAAGTCCATCCAGAAGAAGTTGGCCCGAAGGGTCAGGGTGTCGGTGGTGCGAATGATTCCGGTTTCATAGTCCAGGAGCTTTTCCGCTTTCACTTCCGGGTCAAACCAGCGCACCCGGATAATCTGCCCATTTTCCACAACCGGCTGACTCGTGGAGAAAAGGGGAGTAACGCCGAGGTCATCCGGGCCGTACCAGGTATCGTAGAGCTCGGAATCCGCCGGTTCCCGGTGGGCAGCGGAGATATTGGCGTAAACATTGACGGTGTCGGTTAGATTGATGTTGATTCCGGCCCGGGGGTTCCAGAAGCGGTAGCGGACCCGGAAATCATTGAGAAGGCTGCCTGTAAAATTTCCCACAGCCTGCTGGGCCAGTCCGTAGCTCATGTACTGATAGTGGAGGTTCCCCATCAGTGTAACGCGGGGGGTTGGGTGGTAAAGTTCGTTGATGTAGGCTGTGGCATATTTTTTCCCGCTGAAATAACGATGATATACGAAATTCGGTTGAAACCCCGGAATGTCCAGGCCGATGACATTGTCCACTTCGCCCCAATGGTGGGAGTTGTAGGAGCTTACATAGGTACCGACTGTCAAATCCCCGTTTTCATGGTGAATACCCAGCTCGCTGACCCAGCCGTACTGATTCTTTTTCACCCATTTCTGGCGGATAATGTCGGCGTCGGGAGCATCGTCCTCCCTTGCCCATAGTCCGTAATCGTAGAGGTTACGCTGGGATTTGTACTGCTCATAATAGCCCCGGCCGTGGATGTAGAACAGGGTATTTTTCCAGTAGGTGTTTTCATTCAACATGACGGTGTGGTGGAGTTCATAGTGGGGCTGGCTGAAGTTGTCCACCGTGTTGGGATAGGTAATTGGGTTGTCGTGGTGGTTTGTTCGAAGAACGCTCTCCGGGGATGCCTCCCATGCAGCATGGGCGATTTCATTCCCGGTGTAGGCGACAAAGCGGGTGACTGACTTGTCACCGCTTCGGGCAATGGAAAAGTATCCGGCCCACTGGCGGACGCCGGAGTTGTCACGATAGCCGTCCGACACCAGCCGGGATGCCCGAAATGAAATGTGGTAGTGGTCGTTTTCAAGGGGAATTTCAGCAGTAACACCGGTCTTCCATGTGTTAAAACTGCCCCCGGTGGCGTAAAAATCGTAAGATTCTTCCCGTCCGCCTGATGTAAGAAGGTTCAGGGAGCCGCCGAATGTGTCCACGCCGTAAAGCGAAGAGCCTACACCCCTCTGGAACTGTATGCTGTCTAAAGATTCAGCAAAATCCGGCATATCCACCCAGTACACCTGATGGTCTTCCGGGTCGTTGAGGGGAACACCGTTAATCATGACGCCGATGCGGCTTTGTTCAAACCCCCGTACTTTCAGGTAGGAATAGCCCATGCCACTGCCGTCATCGGAGTATGAATAGACATTGGGAAGCCCCGAAAGGAGCATGGGGATGTCTTCGGTACTGTGTTCTTCCCGGATCTGTTTTGTGTCAATATTGGTGAACACCACCGGGGTTTCCCGTTCCACCGCCCTTGTGGCTTCCACAGTGATGGCTTCGGAAACCCGGGCCGGAGAAAGCTGCACAATCCACACCCCGGACGGAGCCGGATATGGCAGTTCCAAGGAGCGGGTGTGATAGCCCGGTGCCTGCACCAGGATGCTGGCTTTGGCGGGAACATTGGAAAAATTGAACCCGCCATCCCCCTTTGTGACCACCACAAGGCCGGCGGGAAGCAGGGTTACCGTTGCACCGGAAATCACTTTGTTTCCCGGCTTTCCTACCACCCGGCCGTTAATGGATGCCGCGGTTGCTGCCCATGTAAGAAAGGATATAAGTGTCAGTACCACGAGTCGTTTCATCAGAACCTCCCTGTTCCGTCGGAATAAATGATAGATTTTCGACTGTGGAAACGTGCGGGGAATGAAAAAAGCCGCTCCCGTGAGGGAAACGGCTTGAAATAACTGAATTCATTCCGCCGTTCCCTGCGCCGGCATTACCCGGTTCAGGTTCCAGGGGTTTATTCTCAGCCCGTCGCTGCCGGCTTTCTCCCCGACATCTTGGAGCACCCCCACGGTCCGAAAGAATTGTACCATGATACAGGGATGAGAAGGAGAAGAATTTAACACAAAGGCACTAAGGCACAAAGGTAAGATAAAGAGGAAATAATTACATATCCAGGAAAAGATAACGGGAAAAAGGTGAAAAAAGGCCAATTCTTTAGCTGTCAAGGAGAACCCGCATTTCAAAAACTGCGTTCTTGAAATAGGAACTTGAG
>QMQE01000098.1 GCA_003650445.1 Acidobacteriota bacterium
AGAAACTGGGTTACGGCCTGGTTCAGGCTGCCCCGCTCATTGAGAAACTCCGAAAGAGCAAGGACAACAGCATCCTTGTTGATTGCGGGGATACTTTTGCAGGCAACCCGCTGACGTTTTACCGGTTTTATCACGCAGTTGATGAAAAGAACCCGGTCGTTACCACCATGCGCATGCTGAAATACGACGTCGCAGTACCGGGAAATCATGATTTCGATTACGGAACCAGTGAGTTGAAACAGAATACTTCCCAGACGGGGTTTCCATGGATTTCCGCCAACATCCTGGATAAGGCGGGACAACCGTTGTTTCCAGCCACACTTATTGTAAATCGAGCTGGCATTAAAGTTGGGTTTTTCGGACTGACCACTCCCGCCACCGCCCATTTTGAAACCCCCGGTATCCTGGATGGCATACAATTCCTCGATATGGTGACGTCCGCAAAAAAAGCAGTATCCGACCTGAAAAAACAGGGAGCGGATATTATTATCGGGCTGGTCCACGGTGGCAAAGGCGATAAACTTCAAACGGGACAATATCATGAGAATGCCGTTTATCAAGTCATCGAAAACGTACCTGGAATTGATGCCATCATATATGGGCACACCCACAAAGAGGTTCCGTTGGAGATGTACAAGGGTGTCCTGCTCTGCCAACCCAAAGATCACGCAAAATCTCTCGGGATAATCCTGGTGGACCTGCAGAAACGGGATGGGAAATGGGAAGTACTGGGCAAAAGCTCCACTACCCTTCAGGTGGACGATACTGAAATAGACAAGAAAATTGAAAAAAAGATTCGGAAACTGGACAAGGCCACAGCAAAATTCATGGACTCTGACCTTGGTAAATACCGGCATTCCATAGCGTTCACAGATGACCCGCTGGCCCCGGGAACCGCATCCTATTTTATTGCGGATGCCATGCAGTCATGGAAGAATTCGGACATTCAACTGGTAACCGTGTCCAATCCGGGAATGCGGATCAAATCCAAGCGAGCGACGATTGTGAACGCCCACATCTTTAAGCTCCTGCCCTATGATAATTACCTGGCCCAGTTGTCTGTCACGGGAAACGAGCTGAAATCTCTTATGGAACACGCCGCTTCAATGCTCGATGCAAAAGGAAAGCTGAAGGCAGCTCATCCTTTTTTCCAGTTCGGTTTTTTTATCGGTGCAGATTACAGTGTTCATCCGGACAGGGCAGAAGGCAACCGTGTGCAGATTCGAAAAATCGGGGACAAACCGTTTCAGGCGGATTCCAATTATTCAATTGACCTCACTTGCTACATTCTGGGAGGCGGAGGTGGATATTTCAACAATGAAAACACTCCTGTTGCGACGTTCTCAACTGATTCACTTCGCAACGTCATGGCGGCATATATTGAGAGTCTTCAGAAAAAAGATGGAGAATAATGTTTCATCAATTGATTTCGGAAATTGAAAAAACTGACTGTTGTTTTAAGTTTCCATTTGTTTTCATATTCTGCCCGGGATATTTTCCTGGAAAATTATTTTATAACGAAAGGAGTAAATCTTGAGGAAAAAACCACTGACTTTTTACCTGGCAGCAACCGGGCTTATTACGGTTTATCTGCTGATTTTACAAGCTGCAGCCAATCTCAATAAACCGGTTTTTTATGGGCTTGTCGCCCTTCTCGCACTGTTCATTGTATTTATTACGGCACGCAAACCACAAAATGTCCTGGATTTCTTCAGGTCAATGAAACTGGCGGTATCGGTACTGATTTATTTCACAATTGCGGTAATTATCGGTACCTTAATTCTGCAGAATGTGGAACCTGCCCGTTACCTGCAGTCTTATTCACCGGGATTTTATAAGTTTGTAAAACTCTTGACACTTCAGGACACCTATCATTCGGTATGGTTTTCCGGGCTGGTCATTCTCCTCAACATCAACATTCTCATCTGCACATTGAATCACCTTCCCATTCGGAAAAAGAAAATAGGCTTTTTTCTCATCCACCTGAGCATAGTGATTGTCGTAATTGGCGGTTCAATCAGTGCGTTCTTTGGTATGAAGGGATACATAAATTTCCACGAGGGCGAAACCGTTAATGAGTTCCAGCTAACTCAATACAATCAGATGCTGGACCAGAAAATACAAATGGGCTTCCAGCTCCGTCTGGATAAATTTGAAGTGGATCATTATGCGCCGGATTATCGGGTTTATGTGTACACAAGGTCAGACTCAAAAAACAAATTCGGTATGCCCTATTCATTTAAATCCACTGAGAATGCAGAATACCCTGTAACGAACGCCCATGGTACACTGAAAATCCTGAAATATTTCCCCGATTATGCGGTCCGGGAAGTGGCAAAAGCCACTGATACCGGCCCCGGGGCAGTAAAGGTGGTGCTCCATGAAGAAAACCATTCCCAGACAGCATTTTTCTTTGACATGACAGGAGACGACCGCTTCTTTATGCCAAATCAAAAGGGCATGATTGTGTTCAAATGGAATATGCCGAAAAACCTTGCAGCGACTGTTTCCGAACAAAAGCTACTCACCGTAAGCTTTCCGGACGGCCGGCATCAGTTGATTTCAGTTCAGGAAGGCGAATCTTACCCATTTACCCCGGATACAACACTCAGGGTAGGGCGTTTTTTTCCGTCTTTCTCCATTGATGACAAAACAAAGGAAATTGTTTCGGCCGGTAGCAAGCCGGATAATCCCGCTTTGGAACTTATTTTTGAAAACAAAATAACAAAAGAGAAAACAACCCAGTGGGTATTTGCAAACTTTCCGGATTTCACCCACGGGAAAAAGCTCCCCGGGAATGCCACCATCCACTTCACTTTTGTCCCTACTATGAAAGACAAACCGGTTTATGTTGTTACGGCAAATGGCCACTATGCATGGACTAAGAACGGAAAGACATTTAAGAAAGGTACACTGGACAACAACCGTCTCACCCTGGGAAACCTCACATTTGAATTCAATTCATTCATTCCCCATGCAAAAAAAGTTAAAGAAGAATTCAACCGATCGGAAAAAGCCAATAATCCCGTGGTTCGGGTACAATGGGAACAGAACGGCCAGAAAGAAGTCGCCATGCTGGGAGCTTCCGACAAAACAGCCACGTTTATGGACAATGGCCGGGTAGCTCTTCTCCTTCGGAATAAGGACGATTCTCCCAAAGCGTACCGAAGCTATCTATCTGTCCTGAAAGATGGGAAAGTAGTCATGAAGAAAAAGGTGGAAGTAAATGACCCATTAAGGTTTGGTGGCTATTATTTCTATCAGTCCAACTACGATCCCAAGGACCCGACCTATTCCGGCATCTCCGTTGTCCGGGATCCGGGTGTTTATATTGTTTTCCTTGGTTTTATTATGCTAACCATTGGCGGAATCCTTAGATTCTACTTCAAGATGTGAGGTACTGAAGATGATTGCACTTATAGATAACTTTTCCCGTATCAGCACAATGCTGACCGGTTTGATATGCATATATACCATCGCTTTTGTGCTTTATTCCTTTTCGTTGTTTATGAAAAACAACAGCGTTTACACCTTAGGCCGATTCTCTCTCTTTGTGGGATTCATCATCAATGGCTGGCTCATTGTCCAGCGTTGGATTGCAGCGGGACGGCCTCCTTTCAAGACGTTTTACGAATCCCTTATCTTCGCTTCATTCTGTATCATACTGGTGTACCTTGTTTTGGAACTGATTCGTAAAGTAAAATTGGTGGGCGTCGGTTCTATCATACTGGCACTGGGCTGCCTCCTTTTTGCGGTTGTTAAGGTGGATGTGGAAATCATCAACCTTCCTCCCGCACTTCAAAGCGGATGGTTTATTCCCCACGTCGTCATCTATTTCATTGGCTACGGAGCACTGGCCGTGTCATTTGCCACCGGTATCATGTATCTGTTTTTTCCTGATGCTATTGTTCTGGACCAGGATACACGAAAGGGTAGATTTTTCACCAACGCTCTAGGTGGGGAAATTATTGATCTGGAAGCTTTTACCCACCAATTGATTATTGTCGGGTTTACTTTCCTGAATATGGGGCTACTCACAGGCTCCATGTGGGCAAAATTTGCCTGGGGAGATTACTGGTTCTGGGATCCGAAAGAAAACTGGTCACTGATCACCTGGACCATTTACCTGACTTACTTTCATCTCCGTTATGTCAAGGGCTGGCGGGGCCGCAAAGCAGTGGTCTTTTCCATCATCGGATTTGCCGCCATTGTTTTTACTTACCTTGGAATGAGCGCATTGCCAACAGCGTCAATGAGTGAGCATGTCTACACATCCCAATAAACCGGGCCCCGGAAACTCCGGGGATCAAAAGCCCAATAGCAGACGGGAACAGCCGCGGATAAAACCTGCGGCTGCCCGGCCGGGGCAGGAACCGCCCAAGCTCTATACCATCATCTGCAGCATGTGTGGCAAAGAAGACCAGGTCCCTTTTAAACCGACAAGGGGAACTGCTGTCCTCTGCCATGAATGTTTCGAGGTTAAGAAAAAGAGAAAACACAGAAACCAGGAGATTATGCGGAAGGTTGCCGGCCGATTCAAGGTTAAATGTGAAAACTGCGGGGAGGAAGTCGAACTCAACTATCGCAGAGCCACCGAGCCGGTCAAACTCTGTGACGCATGCTACGAAAAACTGAAGGGGAAAGTACCGGACAGAAAACGGAACAAGCGGCTTCAGGTCACCATTTCCATTATCTGCTGTCGCTGCGGGAAGCGGGAGTATGTAAACTTTGTGCCGGAAGATCCTGACAAGGTATTGTGCAGAAGCTGCTATCTGAGAGAACAAAATCCACCAAAAGAGGAGGAATCGTGAATTCCATCCCTTTTGAAGACAATTCCTTCCTCAACTATTGATCGTCCAGCGGCTTCTTCCCCGTATCCCGGCCATAGATATCATCAAATCGAACAATATCATCTTCTCCGAGATATTGCCCCACTTGCACTTCAACCATCTCCAAAGGAACCTTGCCCGGATTTTCCAATCGGTGAAGTGTCTCCATCGGAACATAAATTCCCTGATTCACATGCAGCGTCTTTTTTTCGTCGCCGACCCGCACACTTGCCGTACCTGATGTTACCACCCAGTGCTCACTTCTTTGATGATGAAGCTGTAAACTGAGTTTTTCACCCGGCTCCACAATTATCCGCTTGATTTTGTAACCGGGCCGGTTCTCCAGAACCGTGTAACTTCCCCATGGCCGATCCACCGTCACATGTTCTTCAACTTCAGGACGATTTTCCGCTTTCAAGGTTTCAACAACGGTCTTAACTTTCTGTGCTTCTCCCTTGCCGGCAATCAGTACCGCGTCTGAAGTTTCCACTACCAGAAGGTCTTTCAATCCCACAGTGGCAATCAAGCGCTTGCCCCCGAGAATGAGGCAATCTTCCGTATCCACCGGAAGAACATTTCCTTTAATGACATTTGACGCCGTATCTTTGCCCAGAACATCATAAAAGCTATCCCATGAACCGACATCCGACCATTTAAATTCCACCGGCACGACCACCACATTGTCAGATTTTTCCATTATGCCGTAATCAATTGAATCTGAAGCCAGATCACCAAAAGAAGACAGCATGGTTTCCAGGCCCATGTCCATCGCCTCCCATAGATTCGGCATGAACACTTTGAAAGCCGCTGACATGGCAGCCGCCTTAAAGGCGAACATACCGGAATTCCATAGATAGTCTTCAGATTTCAGGTAGGCTTCAGCGGTTTTAAGGTCCGGCTTTTCCACAAATCGTTTCACCTGCCATGCATTTCCGATATTTTCCGCTGTCCGTTGCACATATCCGTAGCCTGTCTCCGGGTGACCGGGTTTAATACCAAAAGTAACCAACATATCCGCCCCCACTGCCTGTTCTGCATTCAAAACTGCAGACCGGAAAAGAGGCAGGGGTGTGATAAGATGGTCCGAAGGCATGACCAGGATCATCTCATCGTCAATTCCATTCATCTTTTCCCGTATAAAAGCCATCCCCAATGCAATGGCGGGAGCTGTATTTCGAGGTACCGGCTCCAATACTATATTTTTCAGGGCTTCCGGCGCAATGTTACGAATCTGGTTCTTCACCTGGAACTCATAGGCCCTGTTGGTGATAATCACAATATCCTCACTGTGTGCCACGCTCAGCGCCCGGACTACGGCTTTCTGGAGCAGAGATTCCCCATCAAATGCTTTCAAAAATTGCTTCGGGTTGGCCTTTCGAGAAAGAGGCCACAGCCTCGTGCCGCTTCCTCCTGCAAGAATCATAACTTTCAAGTCTCCTCCTTTCCTTAACCCCAGTGAGAACAACTCAGACAACCGGAAGGTCAATTACAAATGTGGACCCTCTGGGATAATTGTCCTTCACCGAAATGTGCCCGTTCTGGGCCGTCACAATATTGTGCACAATGGCAAGGCCCAGCCCGTCTCCTTTCGCCTTTGTTGAAAAATAAGGAATAAATATCTTGTCCCGAATTAAAGGATCAATGCCTTTTCCCGTATCACTGATTTCAATCTGGACACGGCGTCCGGCGGCAAAATAAATCGTCTTTACGGTTATCGTCCCCTCTGGATCACCTTCCATTGCCGCAATCGCATTCCTGAAAATATTGAGAAAAGCAGACTTCATCAAAGCCCGATCCAGTTTCTGAACAGGAACATGCTCCGCGTACATCCGGCGGAATGTAACCCGGCCACCAGCCTTCTCCAGCAAATTGATTGTTTCATCCAGTAAGTGATGAACAGACACATTCTCCAATTTCGGAGGCGGCATTTTTGCGTACTGGGAAAAATTCTCAATCAATTTCTGCATGGCGTTGATTTCCTCAATCATAGGCTGAACACTGTCCAGAACAATCTCCTGCAAACGGGGACTTCCTTTCTTTGCTGTGAACTGGATACGCTCCGCAGCCAGCTTGATGGGCGTCAGCGGATTTTTCAATTCATGAACAATCCGTCGAACAGCTTCCTTCCATGCCAGTGTTTTCTGGGCCTGTTCCAATTGAGTAATATCCTCCACAATAATCAGGAACCCGATTTCTTCCCCCATCTGATCCCGGAGCATGGTCAACGTCACATCCGTACTCCGAATTCCCTCCCGCGTTTCAAAGGCAATAGATTGGCGAACACTGGGCTCGGGGTCCAGCGTCACACGGGCAACAAGTTGCTTCAACTGGCCGGCTCCCCCTTCATTCGGCAACAGTGTCGTAAACCGGGTTCCTTCCTCAACCCGCCCCCGGATCCCAAGCATTTCCCGTGAAAATCGGTTCATGGAAAATATATTTCCGAATGAATTCAGTGAAATAACACCGACAGGAAGGGCATCCATGACTGCCTCAAAATAGTGTTTTTTATCCTCCAGAAATTGGTTAACACTCTCAAGCTCGATTGCCCTGAGTCTCAATTCCTGCTCATGGGTTCTGAGCTGGTCAATCATTTTGTTGAAAGACTGCATCAGCTGGCCCATCTCATCTTTGCCCCTGACTTCAATACCAAAATCCAGTTCCCCCCTGGAAACCCGCTCCGTCCCCCTGAGCAACAGATTAAACGCCTTCAGAAAATCGTCCGTAAATTTCAGCCCGGCCCATGTTCCGGAAAAAACAGCAATGATGGCTATCAAGAGCAGTGAACTGACATTGAATGTCTTCAGTGACTGAATACTGCGTTGGGTTTCCTGGTAGCGCTGTGCAGCTAAAGTTAGCTGATCCAGCTGGCTGGCAAGGTTTCGGATAATGAATCGGCCGGTAACCACCATATAGCGGTCAGAAATTCCTTTCCCAAGGGGCATCAGACTACCAAATCGGACATATGCACCGGTTGGCAACGATAAAACATCATGAAAAGGCTCTCCCTTTTTCAACTGCTTCCCCCAGTTTACTGATGCCGGTGCCAGGGACTGGATCGGCAGTTTCTCATTCCGGATCATGGCTATCATCTGGCCATTCCGGTACATCTCAATGGAAGAAAGCTCATAGCGGTCGAGCCTCTGCTTCAGAAAAAGAGGTAGCTTTTTCGGCGAATTCAAAAGATCGAGAGTAGCCTCATCACCAATCACCCGGGCAAAGTGAGCCGTTTCCTTTGCCACAGTTGTTTCATAACTTGAAACAATTCCCTTGGCCGATTTCATAACCGAAACCAGCTCCGGGTTATGCCAGTTATCCAGGATATTGTAGATAATCACCGTACCCATTCCAACAATTACCGATGCCGGAACCACTACGAGAAGAAAAGTCAGTGAGACCATTTTGGTACGAAGAGAAAGATTCAGGCTGGGAAACCGCCGCCCTTCGAGATACGGCTTAATCACACTCCTCAAAATCATGAATACAAGGATTACAATCAGGACAACATTGACCATGCCCAGAATATTAAGAAGAATGGAGAATTCTGACAGGCGCGACCCCATGGTGTCCACCATCATATAGCCAAAAAGGAAAATAAGTATCAGGGCAATTGCCACTGCCGTTCTGGTCCGAACCTTTTTCATAAACTTATTTTACGAAATAACTGCCGAAATCACACCTTTTTCTTTTTTGCGTTGGGAGTGGGTGGCAGGGAGTGCGCGTGAAAGTGCGAGTGAGCGAAAGAGGGGAGTTGGCCATTCCCTGCCTTTTGATTTTCCTTGTCTTCTCCCTCTCCGGACTCAACCTTGCCTTCTGCTTAACCTCAACCTTTTCCCTTCGAGTTGGGGTAAGAAAAATCAGGGAGATGGCCATTCTCTGCCTTTTGTCACCCATCACGGCCCACAGAGTGGGCGTAGTGCGAGTGCGGGCCCAGAAGGGCATCAAGAGAGCCAACACCCTGATTTTTCTGTTGTTTTCCCATTTTAACCTTAATTCTTTATCCTTCTTACTTCACGTGACTGTTACTTCACCGTTTTTAAAGAGGCGGCGGAAAACAGCTACAATAATTTGTTTTGCATAAATCGGATGACGCATTTTCTTGATAAGGTTCCACATCCGCGATGGTTTCAGATAGAATTTCAGGTAAGCCTTGCGTCGAATGGAGAAAAGTGATTCAGGTGTCAAAGAATCATTATAAATTACCGGGAATTCCGCTTCCGGATCCGCTTCAAGGGCAGCTTTCGCTTCCGGCCCGAAAACCCCGTTCAAAATATCTGTTCGGATTTCTGTCCCCTCGTAAGGGGTTACGATTGAAAAGAAAACAACATCAAACGGATTTCGCAATGCCAGTTGAATGGAGCTCAGTACCTCGTGGCGGGTTTCGCTGGGAAAGCCGATCATGAAGAAACCGCCGACTTCAATTTTATATTTTTTTGCCAGGCGTACCGTGTTCAACGCCACGTCAATTTTAAGATTTTTCCGGATCAATTTCTGGAGCCGCGGGGTCGCTGTCTCAATTGCAACTGC
>QMQE01000099.1 GCA_003650445.1 Acidobacteriota bacterium
ATACCGCCTCAAAGCCGCTTCCGTCAATCCCCCTTGCACGGAGATACTCAAAGGTGGTTTCATCCGGGGCAAAATAACCGTTCTTTCCCCCCATTTCCACCGTCATATTGGCAAACACAATCCTGTCCGCAATTGTCATCCGGGAAACCGCTTCCCCGGTGAATTCCACTGCCTTGTAAAGCGCGCCGTCGGCACCGATTTTGCCGATGAGGTAAAGCATCAAATCTTTGGCAGTAACACCGGGCTTCGGAACACCGTTGAACACAACCTTGAGGGTGGACGGAACCTTCAGCCAGATTTCACCGGTGGCCCAGATTGCCGCGGCTTCGCTTCTCCCGATTCCGGCGGAAAATGCCCCCACCGCCCCGTAGGAAACAGTGTGTGAATCACTTCCCACAATCAGCCGGCCGGGCCTTGCAAACCCTTTTTCAATTACCACCTGATGGCAGACTCCGGTATTGATGTCAAAAAAGTTTGGAATATCAAATTTTTCTACGAAATCCCGGATTTCCTGATGGTTTTTCGCGTATTTTTCGCTGGCGGCGGGGACACAATGATCCAGAATGATCAAAATCTGTTCCCGGTCAAACACCCGGCCCGAACCAATCTGTTTGAATTTTCCGTAAATGGCGGCGGAATTATCATGGCTCATGACGTAATCAGGTTTCACTACGACAATTTCGCCCGGCACCACGGTATTTTTCCCCGCCCGTTCTGCCAGTATCTTTTCCACAAAGGTCTTGCCCATTGTGCCTCCGTTTGTCGGATATTTATTGTCCCTGCCACGAGGGAAATCCCCCTTATCATACACCATCGCGATGGAAAAAAGTGCAAGTGAATATGCGTGTGCGTGAAAGAAAAATCACAGAATTGGAACTGGCAGCTTTCCTGGATGGTACTTTCACTCGCACTGTCACTGCGCAGCAGGCGCACGCTAAAATGCCCGGCCAATGGAGAAGAGCAGCTTCCAGCGGGACGGAAACGCGCCCTGATCCAGATTCCATGCCACTTCCACCCGTACCGGGCCCAATGGCGTCTTGAAATGGACACCGAGCCCGGCGTCTTTGATGGCGCTCTGCCAACTGGCATCCGAGGCTTCAGCCCATACATTGCCCACGTCGGTGAACAGCACCCCGTTCAGGCTGGCACTCAGCGGAAACGTATATTCAGCGTTGAACAAAGCAAGGAAACGCCCGCCCATAGGCTTGCCTGTGGAAAATAACGGCCCCGCCTGCTCGAAGGAGCTGATCCGAAGGGAATTAACACCCCCGGAAAAGAACCGCTCCGGCAGCGGTACTGAGTAATTTTCCAAAGAAGGCGCAGAAATCTGGCCGATGGTCTGGGAAAAGGAGAAGCGGCCGGCAAAAAAGGCTGTTTTCTCCAGTGCTTTCATGAAAAACTGTCCCTCCGACAAATCCATTGCCGGTTCCAGTTTTAGAGAAATATAATATCCTTTCGTGGGGTAAAGGAGATTGTCCCGCCGGTCATACAGGAGCTGGGAATTCAGGGAAACCGTGTAGTTGGGCTGGAGTTCCTTCTCGATTTCCTCGTGGGGGATAGCGACATTTGTCAGGTGGTTTCGCCTTGCCTCCAGTGAGAAAATTGTGTTGGTAAATTTACCGAAGGTTGTATTGTAACTGACACTGGCACCCCAGCGGGAAAACCGGTAATCGCTCTTGTCTTCCCGTGCCAAAAACACAGAAGACATAAAATGGTTTTCCCCAGCAATATTGAAATAGGCCTGCTGTCGTTTCGGTGAAACCCGGAAAAGCAGCGTTCCGGTCAATTGCTGGTGGAACAAGTAGTTCCAGACCAGTGTCGTGGAAAAACGAATCCCCTCATCGGAGTTGATGCCAACACCATACCGAACCGTTTTCAATGATTGTTCCTTGAGGCGGATAAACAATGCCAATTTATCCGGCCCTGATTCATACGGAACAACTTCGACTTTCTCAAAAAAACCGGACGCTTCCAATCTGTTCTGTATGGCCTGAATTTCGTCAACATTGACCAGATCTCCGACTTTAACCCGGATCAGCTTCCTCAGCATCTCATCCCGGATTTTTCGGTTTCCATGATGGTAAATCGCTAAAATTATCCGTTTACCTCCGGTTTTTACAGAAAAAGTAACCGGTATCCGGTTTCCACTCCGTTTCCCCCGATGAATCGTCACCACAGGGTGATAAAAGCCCTGTTCCCTGAGCAATTTTTCTATCTTAACGACTGCAGACTGTAATTTTTCACCGGAAAAAGGCTCTCCCTCCACAACCCCCGGGACTGAGGCAATAACACCATTCTCGCCCCTCAGAGAAACAGGGCCAAACAAAACCCGCCTGCCCTTTTTTACCTCAACCTGGAATGCCTTTGTTTTTTCATCATAATTGAAACTGAAACGGGGATGGAGAAACCCCTGCTTTTTAAGCAAGGTACTCAACTCGGTTTCCACCCGGCTCAATTCAATCCGGTTATAGCATTCCGGCTTGGAAACTTTCATCGGTTCATCCGATTTTATTTCCACCTTGGAAACCGGAAGTCGAACAGCGTTTTTCACACTGAAAATCACCTGCTGCCCTTCCCTTCGATTTTGTACCTCCGGATGGCAATACCCTTTTTCCAACAATTTGAAATACAAGCTGCTTTCCGTCACCCGAAGGCTTGCAGCGCTGAGGCCGTTTTCCAGAATGTACTGGAACACCTCTCCATACTCATCAGGAGTCAGCTTCACGTTCTCCACCACAAACCGATAAGCCTTCCCCTGAGAAACCTTCACTGAAATATCCACACCCGCTGGCACCTGTTTGACATCCGAGGTGACAACGGCATCATAAAAACGCTGTTTCTTCAGCATTCGTTTCAACCGCCCGATGTCATGCTCCAACTGATTCGCATTAAACCGCTCCTTCGCGCCCAGGTGAATCACCCTGCGGTAGCGTTTCTTTCCGATAAAATCAAAGCGCCGAATCATCAATGGCTGTCCACACTGCACTCTCACAGTAGGAAATGCCAACTCGCCATCGGTGGAAAACTCAACCTTACCCTGTACAGATGCTTTTGGAAACCCGACTTTTCGGTAAAACCCCCTCATATCGACAAGAAAACGGTTGAATTGCGCCTCTGTAAAGCGTTCCCCCATAGGGTAGAACTCTTTCAGAAAATTACTCAGTTTATTTTTTTTCACGCCGATTTTCCCATCGATCTGCGGTTTATCAAAATACGGCTGGGGCGCCGTGAGAAAACGAAGGGTAATGCTACCGTCGGCGTTCTTCTCTTTTTCCACCTGGATATCTGAAAACAGCCCCGTTTTGTATAGGTTATGGATGGAGCGGGAAACCTCAAAGGCATCCAGTGGTTTTCCTGGAAGCACAGTGACCAATGGAAGGAGCCGGGAATCCTCCATTTCCACTGCTTTCACCGTCTGCCCCCACGAAACAGCACTCAAGAACAGGAAACTTACAACAAGAACACTACGCAACAAAATCCGCCGACTATTCATGTGCGCCCTCTCCCATTGCAGCAATCTTTGAAACAAAGGCCAGGGTTTTTCGCACCGTCAGAAACCCCATCCGGCTGTCCAGTGTCCGATGGGCCGCATTCACCGCCACAAGGGCGGGAACTGCCCGGATACCAAAAGCCGAAGCCAGTTTACTCCCGGAAGGAATTCCTCCTTCGCGTTTCTCTTCAATATCCAGTTTCACCGGGACAAAGGCCGAATTGATTTTTTCAGCCACATCCGGATCAGAAAATGTATTCAGCCGCATCAGCTTACAATACACGCAATTTTTTGAATAAAAATAAAATAAAATCGGACGCCCGGATTCCTGCTGCACAGAAAGTCCCTTTTCCAGTGAAATCCACCGAACCAGGTCCTTCCCACCGCTGCATCCGATCATCCCTACAAGCAACAAAGCCATCAACAGGCCACGCATCCATTTCATGGGCAACAGTTTATCATTTTGAGCTCTTATTTCCAATACGTCCGAACCATTGGGCTCGAATGAAAAATGATGAATGTCGAATTTTGAATGAAGGAAGGACCACGGAAAAAGGACACTCTACTCTTAACTTATCTTCAATTTAACATTCAGCATTCATAATTCAGCATTCCACCGATCAGCGCTGAAGCGTTGAGCGGCGGGACAGGAGCCAGAGAAAGAACGGAGCGCCGATGAGGGCGGTGATTACGCCTGTGGGGATGGTGACGGGAAAAAGTACGGTACGGCCGATGGTATCGCAGACAGCAAGCATCAGGCCTCCGGCTGCCATGGTCATGGGTACCAGCCGCCGGTGGACGGCGGTGCCCAGTTTGAGGCGGACCATGTGGGGCACAACAATTCCCACAAAACCGATGGGGCCGGTAAACGCAATCGTGGCCGCCACCGCCGCGCTGACAAGGGTGATGAGAATCAGTTTGAACCGGCGAACATCCAATCCCCGGCTGGCAGCCATGTCATCTCCGAGGATGGAGAGATCCAGCCCCGGCGACAGCCAAAGAAGGGCTGCCAGAAGGCCCGCAAATGCCGCCCCGGTTAATACCACCGACAACGTCCCCGCATTTCCGATGCCGCCGAGAAGCCAGCGGGTTATCTGGAACACTTCATACTGGGCTGCCACATACTGGGAAAACATGATGACACTGGCAAAAAGAAAATTCACTGCTACACCGGCGAGGAGAATGGTTTCAGCCTGTACCATTCGCCTTCTAAAGGCAAAGGACATGACCAGCAGTGCCGAACAGAGCGCCCCGGCAAAGGCAAAGACCGGTACAGCGGCGCCGCTGCCGCCGGGATGGACAAACACAATAAAAACCACAGCACCGAATGCTGCCCCGGAGGAAATCCCCAGTGTGTAAGGTGTTGCAAGCGGGTTTCTGAACAGCGCCTGAAAAGAGAGCCCGCCCCCCGCCAGCACCCCTCCCGCAAAGAGTGCCGTTAATACGACCGGCAGACGGATATCCCATAAAATGTGCCGGTTCACTGCTTCGGATAAGTGTCCGATGAGGGGAATCGGGAAAAAGAACGGCAATAGCAGTGTCAATGCCGTAAGGACTGAAATCCCGACAAAATACCGGAATTTCATGGCTGGTCTCCATCTCCGTTGCTGTAAATGAGAAACCGGAATTCCGGTTCTAACAGGGAAGCGGGGTCAAATTCCCCGATTTTTTTCCCCCCTTTCAAGGCCACTATCCGGTCGCAAAGTCTGGCCATTTCAGCGGTATTGTGGGATACCATGAGAAAGAGGTGGCGACCCTCTTTTTTCAACGAGGCGAGGGTTGCCACAAAGGCCTCCGCGCGGAAGGGGTCTAAGTGGGATGTGGGTTCATCAAGGAGCACAATGGGCGTATCCTGTGCCAGCGCGGCGGCAACGAGAACCCGCTGCAACTCCCCGCCGCTCAAGGTGGCAACCTGTCGGGTTTTCAAATGGGAAATTCCCATTTGGCAAAGTATAGCCTCAAAGTCCGGCACCGGGCCGCGTTTTGGCGCCATTCCCCGGTAGGGAAAACGGGAAAGGCGGAGCAGTTCGATGACAGTGAAGGGAATGACGGTTTCCACAATCTGCGGCACATAGGAAACCAGCCTCGCAACCTGACGGCTGGAAAGTTCCGCGAGATTCTGTCCGTCCAGACCAATTTTCCCGGAAAAATCCCGGAGAATCCCTGCCACTAAACGGAGCAGAGTTGTTTTCCCGGAGCCATTTGGCCCGACAATGCCGATAAATTCCCCTGACTTCGCGCTGAAATCAACGGAGTTTAATATGTTTCGGTAGCGAAGCTGTTGAATGCTCAGCATAAGCTTTCAGTATCCTTTTCAAAATTGGCAGCAGTTGAAACACCATGGGGCCGGGGTGCATCATCCGCGCCCCATACACATTGAAAGCCGCATTGTTCCGGCACGCTTTAAGGAATGAAAACGGCACTTTCCGGCAGTCTGTCAACGCCTCTTTTTTCTCCGACAGCAGAATGATGATGTCCGGCGCGGTGGCAAGCAACCCCTCCCGGGACAACGCGGGATAGGCAACTTTTGATTGCACCGCGTTTTTCGCTCCGATTTCAGGGAGCAGGTTGCCGTAAAAAGAATTGGCAGAAACATAAGTCCGTGGTGACGCCAGGCCGCCCGGACTGGTAACCAGCAGCACGGACGGTTTCGGCCCTTTTTTCTTTTTTGCCGATTCCAGCATAGCTTTCAGCTCTGCCACCCGCTTTTTTGCGAGTTCCGCTTTCCCCAGCACTTGTCCCACCCGCTGATAGCTTGAAAGCACCTCATTCAGCGTGTTGATTTTCAGATATTCTACCGGAATTCCGGCGTCTTCAACCGGTTTCAGCCGGGTTTCCACTCCGTGATACGCCAGCACCAGCCCCGGTTTCAGCCGCAGCACCGCTTCCACGTTCAAATCGTACATGCCACCGAGCCTTGTTACGGAAATCCCCGCCGGTACCACGCCGTAGCGGGTAATGCCCACAAGGCGGTTCGCCGAACCCAGATCCACCACCATGTCGGTCACAGAGGGCAGGAGGGACACAATCCCCCCTGCCATTCCCTGCGCACAGATCAAAAAAACAAGGGCGGAAATCCGGCAAAATCGCTTCAATATTCCCTCCGTTTACCTATGGAAATGAAAAACAAAACCGCCGTACCAGGTATCCCCCAGTGTACCGTATCCCAACACCTGTTGATAATCTTCATCTGTTACGTTGCGGCCTTTCAGATAGGCGGTCAGGTTTTCATTCACCCGATAATCCACTTTCAGATTAAACAGCGTATAGCTGATAAGTTCCACCCGGGCAGCAGGCCAGGCGGAAAAATCCATATCATCCCGGCTGCCACTGGCAACCATATTCAGGTGAACCCCCCACCGTTCCCGCAGATAATCCAGTTTTGCTGTAAAACTGGAATCCGGGCGCCGGAGGAGCCGTTCGCCTGTTGTATCATCCTTTGTATCGTAATAATTGTAAAAAACCTGCCATGACAGCGCCTTTCCGCTGTAGTGCATGCCCGCTTCCAGGCCTTTGATAGTCGCTTTCGCAATATTGTAGTAACTGTAGGAATTCATATCAAAATCAATCATATCGTCGTAGCGATTGTGAAACCAGATCAGGGACACTGTCAGGCGTTCGCCCATCAGCAGCTTCTCCATTCCCAACTCGTAGGATGTGCCTTTTTCCGGATTCAAATCCACTGTCCCGTAGGGGGAATAGAGCTGGTACAAGGTCGGAGACTTGAAAGAGGTCCCGGCATTGGCGCGAATCCGGAAACCAGAATCCCCGATGGGGCGGACGATACCGAAAGAACCTGTCATTTTTGAACCGAAAATTTCATGGTCGTCGTAGCGGAGTCCCATATTCACCTCCATGCCAAGGGTATTCGTCAGCGCGGACACATAGGCACTGCGGGTAATGGCATGGCTGGGAGTAAAAATATCGTCATACGGCCCCCAGGAAGAAACACTGTGATACTCCGAATCCCCGGCCTCCCGGCTGTATTCCAGCCCGAAAGACAGGGACGCCTTTTCTGAAAACACCAGATTGTTGTGCCAGTTATAGCGGACAAGGGAACCGTTGTACCGGCTGTTAACAGTGGGGGGATAATCCGCCGACGGGTTGTGATAATCCCGCTTATTGTTCCCGTAGCTCACCGTAAACCGGCTTGTCCCGGTGATACCGAAAGGATCCGACAATATGTAACTTCCCTTGAAATGCTTTTCAGTACGGTCAAACCGGTAAAAAGGATTATCGCCACTGACACCGCCGGCGGAATCCAGATCCCCGTCGGCATTGATCACCATACCGGTAAAATTCAAAGTGGAGCGACCGAACTTCATCGTCGTTCCCCCTGAAAACGCCCGGTTGGTATAGCCGTCTGCCTCCGTATTGCCGTCCGCCCTATCCGCGGCGGAAATTCCATTCGTATCAAAAAACGTACCGGAAACCCAATAGCTGCCGATGGAAAACTCATCCCGGTACCGGACGCCGGTCGTCCAGGTGGCGTTGGAACCGCCCTCCACCCGAACCGTGCCCCCGGCTTCGCCGCCGCCGGTGATAATGTTGATTACACCGGCCACCGCGTCGGAACCGTAAATGGCGCTGGCCGGGCCGAATACCACCTCAATCCCCTGAACCGAATCCAGAGGGAAAGCGGAAAAATCCACCGACCGGTCCGGTGTCATGGGGTCATTGACTTCCATTCCGTCAATCAAAACCAGCGTCTGGCCCGGCTTTGCGCCCCGGACATAGATAGATGCCGGGCTGCCAATGCCCCCGTTTTGATTTACCACAATGCCGGGAACCGTCTGGAGCACATCCAGAATCGTCGTGGCACCGCTTTCGTCAATTTCCTTACGGGTAATCACCTTCACCGTCTGTGACAGTTTCCTTGTCTCCACCGGATTTCTTGTGGCTGTCACTGTAATTTCATCGGAAATTTCCGTGGCCGAAACAGTCGCAAGTAATGGTGTTGCAGTAAACAGAACCCCCAACAACAGAGAAAAAAACACGCGCATACAAATCCTCCTTCATATGCTGAAACAAATAAATTGGACTGCCGGGGAATGAATAAAAGAAACCATCATTCGCCGAGCCTCCGTCAGCTGAAATGTCCAGGCAGGTCTTCTGACTTCCGGATCAACCCTCCGCCGGGCCTTCCCATTCACCTCATGGCAAACAGTGGCATCTTCCGGCTTTGGTCCCCGATTACAGCGGCGGGCCCGTTCCCGAATCTCACGGGATTCCCTTTTCACCCCACAGGGGGCCTGGCAAATCCATTGTGCCACGTTTATCTCAGAAATACCAGAGAAGGAATGCGAAAGAGTGGGCGTGGGCGGCAGAGTAAGAAGTAGGGGTAAGAATAGTGCGAGTGCGAGTGCGCGAAAGAAGGGAATTGGTCATTCCCTGTCTTTTCTTCACTCAACCTTGCCTTCTACTCAACCTCAACCTTCTTTCCCAAGCGTGGGCAGCAGAAAGAAAAAACAGAGACCGGACTTACCGCTGAGAACGCTGAGGTCGCAGAGAGGGAGAAGGAAAACGGGAAGGGATTTTGACACAAAGGTAAGATAAAGGAAGAGATTTTTTCTCGCCAAGCCCCCAGAGTCTGTGTTTTGGTTCTGTTCGTGTTATCGAAATTTTGGATTCTGATCAGCTTTCACCAGGTGCCTTGTTGCTTTTTTCTTTGTTTCTGCACTTTTACGTTTCATCGAAGAATAACACAACCACTCCCATTGAATGCCAGGAACGGGCCACTGTGCGCCCCGCCAAGTGTCAGATGGAAGAGAAATCAGGGAATTGTAGGAAAAACTCATTATTTTCATA
>QMQE01000100.1 GCA_003650445.1 Acidobacteriota bacterium
GTTCCACATAGCGGGCTTTTACAATATTGTACACCCGTGCAAATACACCGAAGGCATCATAGGCATCGGCATGTTTTTTTTCGCGATTACTGATTCCCACCGCCGTGGCAATTGCAACCACGGTCAATATTGCAGTCAATTGAACCAATCTCTTTAGCATATTCAGAACTCCAGAAACCGTAGAGGTCTTCCGGCAAATTGCCGGGTAAATTTCCAGTTACGGTTTTTATTTACCGTTTCGAGCCCATTTCAACGGGTTTAACGGCGTACGCTTATGCCACAACTCAAAATGGAGAACATCGTGTTCCAGCGATGCCGTATCGCCGGACTTGGCGATGATATCCCCTGTTGTTACAACCTGATTGATTGTAACAGAAAACGAATCGAGGTGCGCGTAAAAACTAAAGTAGTTGTCCCCGTGGTTCAGGATAATAAGACGTCCGTAAGACTTGTACCAGCCGGCATACACCACAACTCCGTCGTAGATAGCATGGACCGGTGTCCCCTGGGCCACATGAATGGTGATTCCGTTGTTTTTAAGCCATGTGCCGAACTTGCGGTTTCGAACCCGCCCGAATCGCTCGGTGATTCTCCCTTTCACCGGGAGGGATAAAAGGCCTTTGAAGCGGCCTATTGGCACACGGGACGGATTCATGGAGGTGGGTTTCGATGTAATTGTGGACATCAACTCGGAGAGTAAGGCTTTTCGCTGCGTCAACAATTCTCCATAAAGTTTCTTTTTAGTTCGTATTTTCCGATAGAGTGTGCGTTTTTTTTTGTAGGTGGTTCTGTATTGCCGGTGAAGGGCGGTCAGTTCCTTGATTTTCCTTTCCAGGAAAAGGGTCTTTTCAGAGAGGCGGGCCTCGAGGTCGGTTTTTTCCCGGTGCAGCGTTGACAGTCGGTCCAGTGCCAGGCGGTCTTTTTCCGCAAGAAAGAGGAAAAGATTAACCGAATGGGTCAATTCTGCTTCATTGTCCGGCATCATCACAGTTTCAAACAGAAGGTAGTCTTCTTTTCGATACAGTGTTTTCAGCCTTCTCGAAAGATAATCCCGTTTTCGTTCCATCTCCTGAGCCACTCTTTTCAGGTTCTCTTTCAGGACGAGGAGTTCGGATTCGGTCTTTTTCTTTCCCTTTATTGCCGCCACCCGTTCTGCCTGAAGTACCTGCAATCTGGCAGACAGATACTCCACATCTTCACTGAGTGAGCGGCTTCGATTCTCCAGTGTAGCCAGTCTGGATTTCAGCTGACGGATGTCTTTTTGGACGATTTCGAGGTTTCGGTTGCCGCACAGGGCCGAAAACGGAAACACCATATTGAGGGACAGGAACAGAAGCAGATATTTCATTGCCAGGGCACCGATTGCCACACGGCGAGAAGGATGAAAATCATCCCTGATGTTGCCAATAACATGCTGGCGGCTGTGTACAGAATGGCCCGGGGAACCGAAGGGTTGTAAATTTTTGCTGAACTGCTTTTCAGGATGGAAAGCAGATGAAATATCAACATAAAAATGAAGCAGATTCCCGGAACTGCCAGGGTGCTGAAAAGTGTGCTGAACTGGATGGTCCCACTTCGGGCAGCCTTCCAGATTAAACCGAAACCGAGGAAGAGAAACCCTAAAGCCCCACCACAAAATAGCAGAGAGCGTAAAAAATCACCGGCATATACAAAGCCCATCCCCGGAAATAATATATTGTAATACAACACTTTTCGCTGTACCGGGGTCATCCCCTTCAGGTCAAGTCCGGTTTTGTCAGGAAATAATCTTCCGGTATTCTTCAAGCCGTTTGTCAATCTCCTCCATGGTTATGGTTTTCAACCGCTCCACACTGAAATCTTCAATTTCAATAGAAGACAACACCGTGCCTACCTTCACGGCTTCCCGGAAGGTTTCAAAATCAAATCGGCCGATTCTTGCCACATGGCCGAGAAAACCGGCCGCAAAGGTATCCCCGGCACCTGTGGGGTCCACAACCTTTTCTACCGGAAAGGCCGGTACCATGGCGATGTTGTCTCTGTCCATCAGGATGGAACCGAACTCACCGCGTTTGATGCAGACCAGTTTCGGGCCCATTTTCAGAATGCTTCGACCGGTTCGGATGGTATTGGGTTCGCCTGTCAGCAGCTTTGCCTCTCCCTCGTTCACAAAGAGAATGTCGGTGTGCCTCAATACCTTCAACAGTTCATCTCGCGTCTCGTTTATCCAGAGATTCATGGTGTCACAGGCGACAAAACGCCCTTCCCCCGCCTGCTCAATAACCTTACCCTGTAGAGTGGGATGGATGTTGCCCAGGAAAACAATATCGGAATCCATGTAGGTGGCCGGGATTTCCGGGTCGAACTCTGCAAAGACATTTAATTGTGTGTCATGGGTGATGGCTTCGTTGAGGTTTTTACCGTATTCCCCTTTCCAGAAAAACGTTTTCCCCGGGCGATGTACCAGACCTTCAAGGGACACATTACGGGACTTCAGGAGGTTCAGGTCGGCATCGTCAAAATCTTCTCCTACGACACCGACCAGGTTCACATGGTTGAACAGGGATGCGCCGATTGAAAAATAAGTGGCGGAACCGCCAAGAACCCGTTCCCTTTCCCCGTAGGGTGTTTTCAGTGAATCATACGCCACAGAGCCGACAGCAATGATTGACATTTATAGTCTCCTTCTCAAGCCAGTTTCCTTTTACCGATGGATTTTATCACATTCACGCACAGGGTGTGCGGAAAGAAAAATCAGCGTCCGGACACAAAAAAAGCGGGGAAGAATCCCCGCTTCAATTCATAAAAAATTAAACCGCTTATTTCAGGAACCAGTCTTTCATTACCTGCAGGGTGACTTGCCGGCCCACTTCCGCAATGGAGGTAGTCAGCGGGATTTCCTTGGGGCAGGCTTCCACACAGTTCTGTGCGTTGCCACACTCTGCCACGCCGCCTTTTCCCATCACCGAGTGGAGCCGGTCTTCTTTCAAAGCAGCCCCGGTGGGATGAAAATTGAACAGGCGGACCTGGGAAATAATCTGTGCGCCCATGAAGTCGTTGTCTTTCTCAAACTGAGGGCAGACTTCCAGGCAGCAGCCGCAGGTCATGCATTTGGAAAGTTCGTAGTGAACTGCCCGCTCGCTTTCTTTGAGTTTCGGCCCCGGCCCCATGTCAAAGGAACCGTCCACCGGTACCCATGCCTGTACCTTTTTCAGGTTGTCAAACATGCGTTGGCGGTCCACAACGAGATCCCGAACCACTGGAAATTTGGTCATAGGTTCCAGTACGATGGGCTGGTCAATGTTATCCACCAGTGCGGAGCATGCCTGGCGGACTTTGCCATTGATAATCATGGTGCAGGCACCACATACTTCTTCCAGACAGCTGCATTCCCACGCCACAGCGGTTGTTTTCTTCCCGCTCCGTGTGACCGGATTTTCCTGGATTGCCACGAGGCAGGAAATGACATTCATTGAAGGCCCGTACGGAATTTCAAACTCTTCCCAGAACGGGGACGAATCCGCATTCAACTGTCGTTTGATTTTCAGGCGAACTGTTTTTTCAGCCATTACTTATCCTCCCCTTCCGTTTCCGTTGCGTGCTTGTCCACCGCGTAGTTCCGGGCTCTCGGCTTAATTAAGGAGGTGTCCACTTCTTCGTAGCTGATTTTTGGGCCATCTTCGCTGACGGTGGCTATCGTTGTTTTCAGGAAATTTTCATCATCACGATTCGGGAATTCCGGTTTATAGTGGGCACCACGGCTTTCGTTCCGGTGCAAGGCACTGACTGTCAAAACCCGTGCAAGTTCCATCATCCTTTGCAGGTCTTTCACGTAGATAGCTTCCTGGTTCAGTACCTTGGAATGATCTGCGATGCCGATGTGGTTCCAGCGTTCTCTGAGTTCCACCAGTTTCTTTTCCAGTTCTTCCAGTTTGTCGTTGTGGCGGACAACTGTCATTCTCTCGGTCATCCACTTGGCCATTTCCTGATGGAGTTTCCGGGCATTCTCGTCGCCGTCCATGGCATAAATCTGCTCGAAGAGTTTCTCACTCTGGCCAAGGAATTTCTCTGCCAGTGCGTCATAATCGGAAGCCGGTTTTACTTCATTGGCATATTTCACTGCGGCCGGACCGGTTACAAAACCGTCATAGATGCAGGAGAGCAGGGAGTTTGCGCCGAGGCGATTCGCACCGTGGTACTGATAGTTTACTTCACCGGCTGCGTACAGGCCGTTGATATTGGTCATATCAGTTTCTGCGTCTACCCACATGCCGCCCATGGAATAGTGAACCGATGGGAAAACCTTCATGGGAACCTTCCTCGGATCGTCTCCGACGAATTTTTCATAGATTTCCATGATACCACCGAGTTTTCGGTCCAACTCGTCCGGGTCTTTGAAAGAAAGATCCAGGAAAACTTTATTTTCTCCGTCCAGTCCCAGTCCCTGGTTGATGCAGATATCATAAATTGTACGGGTTGCGATGTCCCGGGGGACCAGGTTGCCGTAAGCCGGGAACATTTCTTCAAGGAAATACCAGGGTTTGCCGTCTTTATAGGTCCACATGCGGCCACCTTCACCGCGGGCGGATTCAGACATGAGCCTGTCCTTGTCAGAGCCCGGAATAGCTGTCGGGTGAATCTGAATAAATTCACCGTTAGCGTATTTGGCACCCTGCAGGTAGCAGGCAGTTGCCACGGAGCCGGTATTGATGAAGGAGTTTGTGGATTTGCCATAGATGTATCCGGGGCCGCCGGTGGCAATGACAACAGCCGTTGCAGGAAGCGTCTCCAGTTTCATCGTATTCATGTTCATAACCACCACACCTCGGACGGTTTTGGTGTCATCTACAATCAATTCCTGGAAATCATAGCCGATCCACTTTTTTACCTGGCCGGCGGCTTCAAAACGGCGAACCTGCTCATCCAGGGCGTAAATCATCTGCTGCCCGGTGGTGGCGCCGGCAAATGCCGTCCGCTTCTGTTTGGCACCGCCAAAGGCACGGACGTCAAGCTGCCCTTCAGGGGTTCGGTTAAACATCAGGCCCATTCTGTCCAGCATATGGACAATCTCAGGGGCCTTTTCACACATCCGCTTTGCCGGGCCCTGGTTTGCCAGAAAATCCCCGCCGTAAACGGTATCGTCAAAATGTTCCCATGGGGAATCGCCCTTGCCCTGCATGTCCAGTGCGGCGTTGATGCCCCCCTGGGCGCATACAGAGTGAGACCGTTTCACCGGTACAAAGGAAACCAGGTCAACCGGCAATCCCTCTTCACAGATTCTGATGGTGGTCATCAGGCCGGCAAGGCCGCCACCGATTACAACTATTCGTTTATCACTCACCTGTTACCTCCTTATCAGAACGCCAGCAGGGCTTTCACGCCGACGATAGCCAGAATAACGAACAGGCCCATGGTAATGTATCCCATCCGCTTCTGGGCTTTCGGGCCGATTGTGATGCCCCAGACAATGCTGAAGCTCCAGATGCCGTTGGCGAAGTGGAAGGCGACACAGACAACACCGACAACCATCCACCAGAACACCAGCGGGGAAGCCAGCATCTTATGCATCATCTCAAACGAAACTTCTTTCCCATAGAGCAGGGCGGACAGTCTCGTGGTCCACACATGCCAGCCGATGTAAAACAGAAGAATGACACCGGTAACCCTCTGAATCAGATACATCCAGTTCCGATAGTAGCCATATTGAAGCTGATTCGCCTGGCCGGTATACACAATGTAAAGGCCATAAATTCCATGAATCAGGAGCGGAATAAAAATAAAAACAAGTTCAATCACAATCAGGTACGGCAGTGTGGCAAAAAAATCGATTTTTTCATTAAATACTGTCGCGCCGTGAATCGCGAAAGAGTTGGTAAAAAAATGCTCCAGAATAAATAGGCCCAACGGGATAATCCCGAGGAGCGAGTGGAGCCGTCTGTAAAAGAAGCTGTTGTCTTTTACGGTTTCCATTTTTCCCCCTTTAGAGAATTTAGTCCATAGCTTCCAGTTCGCCGATCAGCTTTTTCACATGGTCAACTGAAGCGGCAAACATTTCTTTTTCTTTGTCATTGAGGTCCAGTTCAATGATTTTTTCCACGCCATTTGCGCCGAGAACTACCGGAACACCGATGAAAAACCCGTTGACACCGTATTCCCCTTCGAGATAAGCGGCACAGGGCAACAGCCGTTTCTGGTCGTGGAGAATTGCGGTAGCCATCTGGATTGCGGCTTCCGCAGGCGCATAGAAAGCGGAACCGGTTTTCAACAGGCCGACAATCTCGCCACCACCCTTACGGGTACGAGTCACAATTTCTTCAATGCGGTCTTCTTCGATAAACTTGCTAATGGGAACCCCATTCACGTTGGCATAACGGGGCATGGGAACCATCGTGTCTCCATGTCCGCCCAGCACCATTGCGTTGATCTCCTGAACGGAGAATCCGGTTTCCATGGCAAGAAATGCTCTGAAACGTCCTGTGTCAAGAATACCGGCCATTCCCATTACCCTGTTTTTGGGGAATCCGGTAATTTTCTTCATCAGGTGAACCATGATGTCCAACGGATTTGCGACAACAATGACAAAAGCATCTGGAGCGTATTTCTTGACGTTAGGGGCAACCGCTTCCATGATTTTCTTGTTAATGCCAAGGAGATCGTCCCGGCTCATTCCCGGTTTCCGGGGAACACCTGCGGTTACAATTACCACATCGGCCCCTTCCATGTCTTTGTAATCATTGGTGCCGATTAGTTTGCAGTCAGTTTTCATAATGGGTGTGGCTTCGGTGATATCCAGCGCCTTTCCCTGGGGCATTCCTTCTTTAATGTCCACCAGCACCACATCACCCAGCTCACGGCCGGCGATGAGATGAGCCATTGTGCCGCCAATCTGGCCGGCACCCACCAGTGCAATCTTCTTTCTACCCATGCTACTTCTCCTTTCCGGAAAAAGATGTCCGGATATTTTCGCGAAAAAGGGAAAGCCTCAGCTTTCCCTCATCGCAATCCCATTACATATTGGCAATAATCCTGTCTCCGAATTCGGAGCACTTCACCAGCGTCGCACCGTCCATCAAACGATGGAAATCATAGGTAACCGTTTTATCGAGAATGGATTTTTCAATCCCCTTCACAATCATATCCGCCGCTTCCTGCCAACCCATGTACTCCAGCATCATTACACCGGACAGGATTTCGGAGCTGGGGTTCACCTTGTCGAGATTGGTATATTTGGGTGCCGTACCGTGGGTAGCTTCAAACACCGCGATACCGGTAATGTAATTAATATTCGCGCCCGGAGCAATGCCGATACCGCCTACCTGTGCGGCCAGCGCGTCAGACTGATAATCTCCATTGAGATTCATCGTTGCCACCACATCGAACTCTTTGGGGCGGGTCAGGAACTGCTGAAGGGAAATATCCGCAATATTATCTTTAATCAGAATCATTTCCTTCCATTTCCCATTTCCATGGCTGTCCCAGAGCTTCATTGTCTCTTCCACTTCGGAAAGAATCTTTTTCTGTTTTGCTTCATCCAGCTGGTCATACCAGGGTTCAATCATTTTGGCGTTTTCTTCCAATGTCAAATCAGGATTCTTTTCCTTGTTTTCCAGTGCCCAGGCTTCCCGAAGGGTCACAACCTTGGCCCGGTATGCGGGTTCCGCCGCCACCTGATAGCCCCAATCCCGGAAACCGCCTTCCGTAAACTTCATAATGTTGCCCTTGTGAACAATGGTCACACTCTTGCGGCCATATTTCAAAGCATAATCAATTGCAGACCGAACCAGCCGTTTGGAACCTTCTTCGGAAACCGGCTTGATGCCGATGGAAGAGTTTTCCGGGAAGCGGATATTCTTGACACCCATTTCATTGATGAGAAAATCTATGATTTTCTTTGCTTCAGGTGTGTATGCCATCCATTCGATACCGGCATAGATATCTTCCGTGTTTTCCCGGAAAATGACGACGTCCACATCTTCCGGACGCTTCACAGGAGAGGGAACTCCTTTGAAATACCGAACCGGGCGGACACACGCGAATAAATCCAGATTCTGCCGGATTGCCACATTCAGGGATCGAAACCCGCCGCCTACAGGGGTTGTCAACGGCCCTTTAATGGAAACCTTAAACTCTTTCAGCGCATCCAGGCTTTCCTGGGGCAGCCATTCGCCCAATTTATTAAACGCTTTTTCACCGACAAACACTTCCATCCACTGGATTTTCCGTTTGCCGCCGTATGCCTTCTCCACCGCACTGTCCAACACCCGCTTTGTGGCCCGCCAGATATCAGGGCCGGTGCCATCCCCTTCAATGAAAGGAATAACTGGGTTGTCCGGAACATTCAACTCACCATTGGAAACCGTAATCTTCTCTCCGTTCTCAGGTACGGACAGGTTTTTAAACATGAGGATCCTCCTATCAGAATTCAAACAATTCTATCATCAGTTATCAGCAGCGTCAACGAAAGACAGGGATTGAGGAAAGACAAGGTTGAGGTTGAGGCCGGACAAGGTTGAGTGAAGACATAGAGTAGTGTTCTGTATTCTTGTCTTTTCTTTCTCCTGCGCCCACTCAACCTGTCCATACTTATCTTCCCTCACTTGCGGAAGCAGCCATTTCGTGGTTCAATGGGTGTACGGGAAACGCCTGCTGAAACGGGAAAATATAAATAAAGGGAAGTCGAAAGAGGAATGGCCAAAAGTATGCTGGGAAACTACCTCGAAGCAATCGCTCAAACCACCATGCGGGGGGACGCAAGGGAAGAAAGTTACTATGAGCATCTCTCTGCCCTCCTCGCGGGCTACGGGGAAGCGGGACTGAAACGCACTGTTTCCATCACTACCCTGCCAAAGCAGACCGAAGCCGGCAACCCGGATTTCCGTATCTGGGACGGGAAACAGCACATTGTCGGTTACATTGAAGCCAAAAAACCCGGCACCAACCTGGATTTAATTGAAGGTTCCGAACAGTTGAAACGCTATCGGTCCACTTTCCCCAACCTGATTCTGACCGATTTTTATGAATTCCGACTCTACCGGGACGGAGAATTGGCCTTTCAGGTATCCATCGGCCAATCTGCCCTGCCGCAGAACCTGCAGATGGTGTCTCCGGTTTCTCACGCGGTGGAATTTAAGGAACTCCTCGACCGTTTCTTCGCTTTTTCCCTCCCTGCCATTCGCTCCGCCGCTGCCCTTGCCACCGAACTGGCAAAGCGAACCCGCTTTCTGCGGGATGAAGTCATCGCGGAAGAACTGGTGGAAGAAGCCGAACGTTCCGGCGGCATTCACGGATTCTACGAGGCGTTCAAAAC
>QMQE01000101.1 GCA_003650445.1 Acidobacteriota bacterium
AGTTCCTTCAGCTGTAATCTGCGGGGTTACCTCCAGCTTCAAGGACGCATTAATGTACTGTACCGTAACCGTGTTGTTCTGAACTGTCTGAATCGGGATGCGGGCACCGCTCTCAATCTCGGCTGTCTTGTTGTTCTGGGTAACCACCTTCGGCCTGGAGAGAATTCGCCCGAGGCCATCATCTTCCATCGCTGACAGAACCATATCCAATGAGAAAGACCCCAGGACATTCCCCATATGCAGGCCAAAAGCGCTGGTCGCGCCGGTGGCCGGCAAGTTCACCGCATATCCGCCAATTGATCCGATGTCACCGGAAGTGGGGTCAAGGACGCCGCCGAATTGCATATTGTTGGGGAAATTCATCCCTGTCTGGGTACCAAGGGAAGAATCATATATGCCTGTAAATCCCCACTGAATGCCCAGTTCCCGTTTGAATGTTTTTGCAACTTCTACAATCCTTGCTTCAATCAGCACCTGAGTCGTCGCCTTATCCAGGGTATTGATCAGTTCCACAATCCCAGGAATCTTATCCGGAATATCAGACACAATGATAATATTAGTTCGTTCGTCAATCATCAATTTTCCCCGCTTGGAGAGATTGGCCTTGATGATTTTTTCAATATTCTTAACCTTTGCGTAAGACAAAGGCCTTGTTATGGTCTGGACCGGGACACTTAAATCCTGTTCTTCTTTGAGTTTCCGCCTTTCCTGCTCTTCCTGGCGAAATTTCTCAGTCGTTGCAACCCGCAAAACGCCATTCTGCAGTTCACTGCCCAGGCCCTTATCCTTCAGAATGATTTCCAATGCCTGATCCCATGGAATGTCCTTGAACCGGTAGGTGGCTGTTCCGGTGACAGACTGGTCTACGATCAGGTTCAATCCCGCAAATTCCGAGATATAGCGGAGAAGGTCTTTAATATCAATGTCCTTAATGTCAATTAAGCCTATTTTCTCACCCACAAATTTCTTCCCGCCACCTTCGATGGTACGGGTGACAAAGGCATATTTCTGCTCCTTATTCCCCGATGTTCCCGCATCAGGAGGAATGGCTGTATCCTGGGCCGGTGTCAACGCCTCTCCGATGTAGAAGGCCAGGCCGTCCGGATTCTCCCGAACCTTGGCCATCACTTTCGGAAAGTCCGCATCTACAGAAATCCTCACATTGTCTCCCGCCTGCTGTACATTCAAATTCTTGAAATGTTTGAAAGCGGAAGGAATATCTTTCTTATCCGTCCTTGAAAGCAGGGCATTCCGAATCAGCAGTTCTGCATGATTTCCATCACTGGATGCCGTATAGTATGCTTTACCCGAAGCGGAAAATTTCACGGCAAGCAGGTTGTCGTCCAGAGCCGTAACTTCCTTGAATGCCATCATGGTTTTTGCCGAGCCTGTAAAAAGAAAAGACAAATGTTGGCCTGTATTGTCCACAGACACATGTATCCCTGGTTTTTTCAGAAAAGTCAACCTATACTGGCCCTTCCCGAGTTTCTCCACATTAAATGCCTGGATTTCCCGTGTCGAAAATTTGGGAATTTTTGCATCCACTTTGTCCACACCATTGATTTCCACCACGTACAGATGGCCTGAATCACTGACCACGGTGAACGGGAGGGGCTGGTGCTGGTCGTGGAAAACCGTAACCTTCGTGCCAAATTGGTTGTCCACATAGTTCAGCCCCTTGATGGAATAGGCAAACAGACTGGTTCCCACCAAAGTGGACAAGAGCACAATAAAAATTCTTGCCTTGATGTTCATCAACTCCCCTCCTATTTATTTAAATACTTCGTAATATCACGGTAAGGCAGCAGCTGGGAAGGATCATCGATATCCTGTCTGAATACCACTTTCTCCACCTGCTTTCCGGTTTTCTTATCCACAGAAACCCCAATAGACAGCACCCGCCCGTCAAAAAGCTCGTCTCCTGGCTTAATCCAGTAGATCTTATTGTCACTTCCGAGGACAAGGGCTTCGTACCCTCTCTTCTTGGATTTGATCAGGCCCTGTAGAACAATCTCATTGATCGCCATTCCCTGAACACCAGGACGGCGATTCTTCTTTCCTTTCAAGCGTTCCAAGTCAAAAGGGGATACAAAAGGGTCTCTGTCAGATTTCGGACTGTACCTGTACTCCCCTTCGATAGACAGTTCGTCCACTTTTGATTTTTCGGCATTTTTCTGCTGCTGCGCCAGGCCCAATGTGCACATAAGCAGCAGAAGAACTGCCAGAGATACTGTCTTTTTCACTTTGCACCTCCCGCCTCTTCAGGGGTATCTGTCTTATCATTGTAGATGAAAGTGGAAACCTGACAATTAACGGATAGTGAATACTTTGAATTTTCTGCCTTCAATTTCTTCATTTCAAGATTCTTTACGTTAAGAATCTTTGGGAAATTCGCGAGATTGGCAAAAAAATGGCCCACGTCATTGAAACGCGCCCGCAACTTCATACCGTATGGAAGTTCCGTATACACATCAGTTGACGTTTTCTTCCCCGCCTTTATGCTGACGATGTAAACCTGGTTATCATTCGCCATTCGGTTGAGGTTTCCGTACAATTTCCCAGCCTCCATTGTGCTTGGCATAATTTCCTTCAGCTTGGCCAACTTCTCTTTCAAATCATTGATCTGCCGGTTAAATTCATTGATTTTCGCCTGCAATGCCCGACCCTTCTGGATATCGGCTTCGACTTTTGAAATCTGCGCCCGGGTGGCATCTATCTGGCGATACCAGTCTTTAAACAACATAAAATAGCCAATGGCAGCAATCACAATCAATAACACGATCAATACTCCTGCCTGGGCCTTAGGGGATAGATTCTCCATCATCTACTCCTTTATGCTCCCATCCCCGGCTTGGAGGATTGGTTAGTTGATTGATTAATAGACAAGACCATTTCAAAATAGACAACATTTGGAATTCTGTATTTCTCATCCTTCTGCAACAAGGGATATTCAACCCCCCGGATGAGGGGAGATTGAGACAAGTCCTGGTAAAACTGGTTCGCCGCCTCAGTATTCTTGGCCCGGCCTTTGATCGTAACGCTCATTCCTTTCTGAACAATACTTTCAAACCAGACCGTATCCGGGCACCGATTATAAATTTCCTCAAGGAGTTTCATCGGCTTTGATTGACGATCCTTTAATTGAACAATGGTCTGCTCCTTGCGCTCCAGCATTTCTTTACGGGCCCGGAAGCGTTTTTCCTGCTCAATTAGTCCCTGATACGTCCTCAGCTCCTGTTTCTTTCTGCTGAGATCCCGGGATAGGGCCTCTTTTCGGCTATGCAGCATATAGCCCCAGATACCAACCCCCACCAGGCCCACGATGAACACAATCGCCGCCACAATCATAATCGCATTGGATTCACCTTCGATTGCCGAAAAAGAAGTCACAGCGGTGGACTCTCTCGGAACCTTCTTGGGAGACCCCTCTCTGCCAGAAAGAAGATTAATCTGAATCATTTACATCTCCTTTCTCATCGCCAATCCGACTGCAGTGGCAGCCATAGACGAAATTTCATTGACAAACTGGGCTTCAAACATATTTTCGTTCACCTCAATTGATTTGAAGGCATTGAAAATCTCCACTTTAAAACCCACCTTGTCTGTAATTACCTGTTCAAGGCCATACACCAGTGCCGACCCCCCCGAAACGAGAATCCGGTCAATATTCGTGTATTGCGAAGTGGCCTTGAAAAACTCAAATGTCTTCAAAAATTCACCCACCATATCTTCAGAAACAGAGTTCAGGATGGGAATAACACTCTCAAATGAAACCCCTTCAACAGTACCGCCCCGTTTCAAAAGTTCCGCGTCTTCAAATGAGAGGTTCAATTCCTTCTGAATTGCATTGGTGTAATAATTCCCGCCAATGGAAAGATCACGCCAGAAAAGTGAACGGTTTCCACTCATTATATTAATGTTGGTCGTTGCCGCCCCGATATTGATAAGAGCGGTTGTCACCTCATCCGCAACACTGTAATTCAGTTCCGTCGCGTTCTGCAAGGCAAATGCCGCCACATCTACGACTCCCGGCTCTTTACCGGCCTGAACCACAACCCCTGTATATTCGCTGATAACGTCTTTCTTTGCTGCAGCCAGGATGACCTCCATCTGCCCATCCTGGCGGTCTTCCCCGGATACAATCTCATAGTCCAGGTTAACCTCGTCGATTTCGAAGGGGATATACTGTTCCGCTTCCCACCTGATAGATTCGTTCAACTCTTCCATAGACATTTGCGGAAGCAACATTTTCTTGATAATAACACCATTCCCGGATACTGCAACAGCAGCCTTTGCAGCCTTGACTCCTGTTTTTTCAAACAGCTTCTGGACTGCATCCGCAACCGCAAAAGAATCCATGATGGCACCATCCACAATACTCTCCGGAGGTACCGGTTCCACACCGACATTTACCAGGCGATATCGCATCCCCTCCTTGTCAAGCTGCTTCAATTCCACTAGCTTGACAGCTGTGGAGCCAATATCCAGACCTACCAACTGTTTCTTTTTTCCAAATATCACATTCCACCTTCCCAATTTTATTTATATAAACTTGTTAAAAAACACAATAGCTCACAAACCCCCACTTGTCAACATATAAATGACCGCTCATGGCTCCTCCCGGACCACAACCACGGTAATGTTGTCATCTCCCCCACGTTCGTTTGCTTCATGAATAAGCCTGTCAATCAATTCTTCCGGGTTCTGATGATATTCGGTGAAAATTTCTCCCAACACATCCCCTGGTACCATTGAATTCAAACCGTCACTGCAGAGCAACAGAAGGTCACCCGGCTCCAACGGCAATTCATCTATTTCAACGGAGAGGCGATCGGCACCGCCCAATGCTTGCGTAACAACATTTTTCATCGGGTGAACCCTGGCCTGTTCTTCCGTAATCAAACCCCGTCGAACCTGCTCGGAAACCCAGGAATGGTCATTGGTTAAAAGTGACAATCTGTTCTTTCGGTACAAATAGGCCCGGCTATCCCCTACATGGGCGATTGTTGAACTGCCTTCTTCAAAAAGAGCTGCCACAATTGTCGTCCCCATACCATTCAAATGCGGATCACCGGCAACTTTTGACAGGATCGCATCATTTGCCAATTTGATTCCAACCATCAATTTGTTTGCATTGAGGGAAAAGGCAATATCATATTTATAAGGCCAGGTAATGTCTTCAGTGCCACTAACCTGCCTCAGAAAAGATGAGATTCTCTCCACAGCAAGCTCAGAAGCCACTTCACCGGCAGCATGGCCACCCATACCGTCTGCCACCACTGCAAAACTCAACTCCGGATCTATAAGAAATGCATCCTCGTTATGATTTCGCTTCATTCCCACATCTGTTTTACCAAAAAAAGTACAAGTCATAATCTACTTCCTGCTGAATAACTTTGAGAAAAAACCTTTCCGGCCTTCATCATTTGATACCACTATTCCCAAACTGGCCAATCCGTCTATTGCCTCCTGGCATGTATCGTCCAGCTTCAACGCTTTTTGAAAATATTTAACCGCTCTTGTCTTCATACCGCCATTCAGGTAAATCGTGCCGATTCGAGCACGATATTCAGCCGAAAACGGGTCAAGGGTAATTGCTTTTTCAAGATGTTCCACAGCTTTACGTCGCTTTCGGGGATCGGATCCCATAACCGTTGCAAGGTAAAATAGATATTTTGCGTTATCCTTATCCAGATATACTGCTTTCTTGAAAAACTCCTCTGCTACCTTTGCGTTAGAGAGGTTATTCAATTGATGAAGCCCATTTTTAAAAAATTGGTTAGCCTGCTCTTTCGTATCTGTCTGCTTCACATTCTCGTTGTCAGAGGCAAGTCCACGATCGTAAATAGTTCGTTTTTCAGGGTCTTTCAACACATTGAACGCAGCCGTAATTTTCTGGAATAACTTTTCGGCTTCTGCTTTTTCCTCAGGGTCAGAGTATCTATCCGGGTGATGCTGTTTAATCAGCTTTCGAAAAGCACTCGCGATTTCGTCCTGAGATGCATTCTTGTTGACTTGCAATAACTCATAATAATTCACTCATCACCTCATTTAACTAATTACATTATAGGAAATTACAGCTTGATGTAAATAGTTTTATCAATATTTTTTCCGCCCCCTCAATATTCTCTGCGCTGCTCGCCGGACAAATTCCGACAGGGAACGGTCTCGATTGATCAATTGCAGATCCCGATCTGTCAAGCGATGAAGCAATCCCAGGGTAATGTCCTGAGGAACTTTTGGGTTCTTTACAAGGCTCAACACAATCTTGTATTTTTTCAGGTACGTCCTGTTGGTTGCGACCTTTCTCAACACATCCCGATGTACATTTCTCAAGGAAGCGATGGTCTCTGCCTCACTCTCTGTCAATTTGGGGCTCTGCATGACTGCCAGTGCTACGATACGGTTTGAATCACGAATCAGAATAGCCCTTTCTTCCTTGTTTCCCTTTAATGCCCTTTGTATTTTCTCAGAAACATTCATCTTCAACAATTTCTGATAAGTATTGAGATCCATATCGTCTTCGATTTCGATTTCGGATGGGGCACTCAAAATATCCGGGCTTTCCTCAGAAACCAGTTCAGAATAGGCGGCAAGAACATCATCTGAAGTTTCCTCTGTGGCACTTTCATCTGAAACAGATTCGTCTCCGGGTTCTCCCCGAAACTGTTCATCCGCTGTTCGGTCTGGCTTTTCATCCAACAAGCCATATTTCAGGTATTCCTGTAATCGCCGCGACTGAGCCTGAGACAATGCCTCATTTCCCTTCAGAGTTTCAAAAACATTTGGATAAGATTGAAGAATTGCATGGTTATTCAACAGATAGTCCACAACCAGATTTGATGAGAGTTTTGCCATCTTCTCCAGGATTTCGCCAGTGCAGGCAGGATTTCGAAGAATATCAAGATAATATTTCTCCGTATTTTCCTGCCCTCCTTTGCGAAGAACATCCAAATAAAAAGATAGCGAATCGATGTCGTTTGTATGGATCAGAAAATCACTGACAGTGTCCTGGGAAATTTCAAAGAAAGAACGAAAAACCGCCTCCTGAATCCCCGGATCTCCTTTCAAATACACAACAGGAAACAGGGCAAGGACCTGGTCCGGAGGCAATGGAAACGTAAGCGTCGCAATGGCAGACAACACATCCGCCGGTACGCTGCCATCCAGTATTTTCTTCTTCAGGTCCAACATAGGCACTCAGTCACGGTTCTCCCCGCTTCCCTTTAAAACAAAGTCCTTCACAACTCGCTGGCCTGCAGGGAATATCACCTTTTCGTTGTTCACAAATACACGAACATGTTCTGCGTTTCCCAGGCTTATCAATGCGGGAGCTGAACAATTTATCGAATAGAGCTCCCCCTTCATCAGGATAAAATCCATCTCTTTCTCAGGACATCTTAAATGAATCCAGCACTTTTCATCTGCCTCGAAACGTACCGGAAATTCCTGCCCCCTTTTTCCCATGTCAGATACAGAATCCAGCCCCTTTCCTGTGTTCAGCCCGGGAACTGCAACCTCCCCCGAAAGCTGCCGGGCAGAAGATACATTCCCGGCCGGTAATTCAGAGGGTGCCAAAGGCATTTTCTTTTCCGCTACCTTAGAATCCGCCACCTGAGTATTCAGCTTGCTCCGGGAAGTCGTCGGCTTTTCATGACTCGCCAGATCTGCTGCTTCTTTTGATGGAGAAGGCAGAACCGTTTTCACAGACTTCGGATTCGGTTCTCCGGCAGATGACAGACGACTCCATACCCCTTGTCTGAAACTCCAGAAACCACCGGCCAAAAGTAAAATTACTATGATAATCCCAATCATCCCGCGGTGAGATTCTTTTTCAGGAAATTTTTCTGATTCCACAGGATTCGGTTCCACTCCAAATATCTTTTCCAGAATCGGTTCCGACGGCACGTCAATGGCTTTACAATACTGGCGAATGAAATTTCTGGCAAACACGCCGGAAGGAAGTTCTCCAAAATCTCCCGCTTCAATGTTTTTTAACAATCTGATACTGATTTTGGTGGATTTTTCAATATCCCCCAATGCCAACCCTTTTTCTTCACGTTTTTTCTTTAACCGCAAACCGATCTCTCGCATATCACCCGTCTTTTGTCAGATTTTCAAGCTCAGGATAAACGATTGTTTTTAACTGTTCAAGTAGAAAATATCTCTAGGCTGTTGAAATAAAAAAGCGCGGGCTAAGCCCGCGCCTCATTTTCAGCTCAATTGCTGTTATTAATAGGAAAATGAAAGTTTCCAGTTGTCCAGAGTACCGACATCAGCACCGGCATTGTCTGTCACTTTCAGCTTCCAGTTTCCGTGGATTGCAAGGCCACCACTGGCCGTTATCGTCCACGTCTTATTGATATTATTGGCAGAACCACCTTCCCGGTTGGAGAGCACTGCGCTGGAGCCATTTGGGGCGTAAAGTGTCACAATCAGGTCCCCAATATAGGTATGGGTAATATTCACCGTCACATCAAAGCTGGTGACCGTGGCACTGGCACTGACGTTGAGGGTACTGGTTATACCGGTTGAATTGTTGTCGGGAATAGACATCGGGGTGTCTGTACTTGAAAAATCATGTGTAGCACTGGAATACGTAGCCTTCACTGTCAAGGACCAGCTGTCAATGGTTCCGGTATCATATCGGGCCAAATCCTTCACTTTCAATGTCCAGGTTCCAACCGCGTCCTGGCCATTAAAGTTGCTCAGCGAATAGGTCTTATTGATATTATTTGCTGATCCGCCTTCCCGGTTGGATAGAGTTACTTCTGTTCCGGATGGTGATATCAGGGACACCACAAGGTCTCCGATGTAAGTATGCGTGATATTCACCGTTACCTGAAGATCCTGAATACTGTGACCGTCATTCAGTACCAGTGTGGATGTAACTCCTGTGGAGTTGTTGTCAGGAATAGATTTTGGTACATCACCGGAACTGAAGGTGCGTGTATCCACGGTACCGGAAGCAGGATTTACCGTTACCGTTACATCCTGGCTAACAGTCCCGCCATCGCCTGTTGCCGTCAGCGTGTAAGTTGTGGTGCTGGTCGGGCTCACGCTCATGGACCCGTCTACTGCGACGGAAGAACCGTCGATGGTG
>QMQE01000102.1 GCA_003650445.1 Acidobacteriota bacterium
AAGGCAGGGCTGGATATGTTTTCCAGGGTGATGATGGAAGAAAAAAGTACGGGCCTTCAGGTCATTTCCGTAGCACCGGGCATTATTGAAACCGACATGCAGCGAAGTATCCGTGATTTAAAACCGGAGCAGTTTCCGCTCGTGGATCGTTTTGTCGCCTACAAATCCTCCGGCTCACTGAAAACACCGGAACAAACGGCAAAGGAAATCGTGAATATCATCGAGAATCCCACTGACTTTGACGTGATTGTCTCATTGTAAGAGTGTTGGCGTTGAGCGTGGCGCGTCAGAGGGGCGAAGTGCGAGTGAAAGTGTAAGTGCGAGAAGAAGCCCAATGTACCATTTTATGGTTTCTCTTTCTTTCAGAACAGAACACTTCATCTTTACTCAACCTTGATTCTGCTCTGAAAGCACAGCTTTCAGAGCGTCCATTACCATGTTCGGTGTCACGGCGGTGAGGCACTTAAGGTGGCTGCATTTTTTGTTGCGACAGGGGGAGCAGTCCACCGATGCGGTGACAATCCTGAACGGAGTGAATCGGGCCGGTTCGTTGACAATGGGGTCGGACGGCCCGAAGATGGTTACAACCGGCGTTCCCATCAGGGATGCGATATGCATCGGGCCGGTATCGCCGCCGATGAAGATACGGGAAGCGCCGATAAATGCCCCCAGCTCTTTCATGGTGGTCGCGGGCAATACAACCGGGAGTTCATTAGCTGTCTCCATCAGCCGATCCACTATCTCCTCCTCACCCGGCCCCCAGCCCACCAATACCGGCATGTGCAGTTTCAACTGAATACTGTCTGACAGTTTCGCGTAATTTTCCGGCGCCCACCGTTTGTACCGTCCACGGGTGGATGTGCCGGGGTAGAGGAAGACAGCGGTTTTCAACCCGATCCCGTTTTTCGCAAGAAATGTTTCTGCCATTGTCCTGTCTTCAAAAGAGACAGGAAGGCCGGGGTTCTGTTCTTTCACGCCGGGATGAAAGTATCGGGCAAGGAGAAAATTGCGCGCGTAGCGGGAGAGCGGCCCGGATACAGCCGGAATTTTCTCATTTGTAAACAGAGTGTTCCACTCTTTTGCGATGGGTTTCTGGTACCCAACTCGTCGCCTGCAGCCACTGAGCCACCCGTAGAGTCCACTCTTCAGGATACCGTGAAAATCCACCACCAGATCGTAGTGTTCCCTGCGAATTTCCCGGATGAAACGAAAAAAGGAGGGAATTTGCTTTAGAATTGGCATTTTCTTCCAGCCCCTGCGAGGCACCAGTTTCAGCTCAACTCCCGGAAAACCCGCCAGGATATCCGCGCACCGATCTTCCACCAGCCAGTGAATCACAGCGTTGGGGAAGGTGCGTTGGATAGCCTGAACAGCAGGAGCCGTCCGCACGGCATCCCCGATTGCGGAGAGTCGAATCACCAGAATTTTTTGCGGTTTTGTCGGGGCACTCCGGGAATCCGTTTCTTTCGTCATGGCCTCATTATTTCAAAATCCGGTTCCGTGTGCAAATTCTTCATCTGTGCCAAGGCACAAAACAACTTCTGAATTGATTGATAAAAAAAGAAGATACTTTGAATATCCAAAAGGCCCTGTTCCCGGCCTGGTACCGGAAACAGGGCTAAGATTTATTTCAGAAAATCATCCTTCAGACGGTCAATATTTTCTCCATATTGCTCTTTCAGGTGGAAAATCCGGTTTTCCAGATAACGGATTCTGGCATCGGATTCCATCAGAAAAAACTTCAGAATGTTTCGTTTGTCCGGGTTCTGCTCCGCGATGGGCAGGTAGAGCTTCAGGCGGTAAAGGATGGATGCCATTTCCACAAGGTAAGTAGCGGTGTAGTCATGGAATTCGAGGCTTTCCATCTCGTGGACCGAGGCAATGGCTGAAAGGGTTTTGTCCAGGAGTGAAATCACTTCTTTCTGTTCCTTTTTCAGACTTGTAAGTTCCATGCTTCGAACTTCTTCCATTTCCTTTTCAAACAGCCCTTTGACGAGGGCACCGATGGCGGCCACAACCTGAAGCTGGGTGGTACCTTCGTAGATGTTGGTAATACGGGCATCCCGAAGCAGCCGTTCTACTTTGAAATCCTTCATGTAGCCGACTCCGCCGTGAATCTGAAGGGAATCGTAGGCGGCCCGGTTGGCCAGCTCACTGATGGTGAATTTGGACAGCGGTGTCAGGAAATCCGCCAGTGCAGTTGCGGCCCTCAGTTCAGTTTTGACCTTTTCACCTGCTTTTGCTTTTCGTTCGTAGATTTCCATCATATCCACTGCGAGGCCGGTCTGGTAGAGGAGTGCCCTGCTGGTTTCGATTTCAGCCTGCATGGACTTCAGCATCTGGTAGACAGCGGGGATTTCCACAATCCGTTTGCCAAACTGTTCCCGCTCGTTGGCATATTCCACCGCTTCTTCAAATGCGGCCTGCGCAATCCCCAGTGCCTGGGCGGAAACCGCCAGCCTCGCGCCGTTCATCAGACTCATGACGTATTTGATAAGGCCGAATTTCCGCTTTCCCACCAGCTCGGCAGGTGCCATGTTGAATTGAAGTTCGCAGGTGGGAGACCCGTGGATACCCAGTTTGTTTTCAATACGCCGAACCACAATCTCCGGGCTCTTTTCGCAGAGAAACATGGAAAGCCCCCGCCCGCTGGTTGTACCGGCTTCAGACCGTGCCAGAACCAACAGAACATCGCCGGAACCATTGGTAATAAACCGTTTTACCCCATCGAGATACCATTTGCCGTCTTTTTCAATGGCTTTCAGGCTCACTGCCTGAAGGTCGGAGCCGGCATCCGGTTCCGTTAATGCCATTGCGCCGGATACTTCCCCTTTTGCGAACTTCGGCAACACCCGCTGCTTCTGTTCCTCAGTCCCGAATTTCTGCAGAGTTACCGCGATATCCTGAAGCCCATAGAGGTTCATCAGTGAGGCATCCGCCTGGCTGATCATCTCCACAATGATGTTGTTGACGCTAACTGGCATGGCAAGGCCGCCGAAGCGGCGTTCCAGCATGGCGCCCATATAGCCCGACTGGGCCAGCATGTCCATGTTTTCCTGTGTTTCCTGTGCCCATGACACAGTACCGTCTTCCAGTTTGCACCCCTTTTCATCCACAGCTTCCGCACGGGGGGCGATAAATTCACCGGCGATTTCACCGGCATTGTTCAGCAGCATGTCATACCATGTCAGTGCTTCTTCCATAGACCCGAGGGAGTCCGCGCCTTTGCTTTTAAATTCATGTTCCAGATCCCGGACCACAGGTTCCAATTCCAATTGAGAAAAATGGAGTTTGCGGCTTGAGTTGTAATAGTTGCTCATTCTGCCTCCTCCTTCAGGTATTTGATCATTGTTGGAATTACTTCCTTCATGTCACCGACAATCCCCATGTGGGCAATGCCAAAGATGGGCGCGTCGGGATCGGTGTTAATTGCCACAATCTTGGCCGAATCTTCCATCCCGGCCCGGTGCTGAACAGATCCGGAAATACCGCAGGCAATGTAGAGCTTGGGGCGAACCACCGATCCGGTCTGGCCGATCTGCCGTTCTTTGTCCACAAAGCCGAAATCCACAGCGGCGCGGCTGGCACCGACTTCGGCACCCAGTGCGTGGGCGAGGTCAAATATCAGTTTAAAGTTTTCCCGGCTTCCAACCCCTGCGCCGCCGGATACAATCGTGCTGGCTGTCTGGAAATTGACCGGGGAGGCCTTTGCCACTGTGGAGAGAAATTTACTTCGAATCCACTCCGGCTGAACCTTGGCCTTGAAAGTAGTGATATCGGGTTTCCGGTCCAGCCCCTGTTCCGGTAGGCGCATCACACCCTCCCGGACCGTGGACATGATAGGGCGGTGTTCCGGTGTTACGATGGTGGCCAGAATATTGCCGCCGAATGCCGGGCGCACCTGGTAGAGAATCTTTCCGCTATCCTTGAAATCATCCACATACAACTGGGTACAGTCCGCAGTCAATCCTGTTTTCATGGCGGATGCCACCAATGGAGCGACATCCCGTCCGGTGTGTGTCGCGCCAAAGAGAACAAAATCCGGCCCTTCCGTCTCAATCATGGCCTTCAAAACGTGTTTGAAAGCAATGGAGTGCAGATGCCCCAGCTTCGGATTGGTGAATTGAACCAGCCGATCAATGCCGTACTGGAACAACTTTTCAGTATCTTCCGGCAGCCGGTCTCCCACAAAAAGACCCACAACCTCTCCCTTATGTTCGTTCATCAGAGAATGGGCTTTCCAGGCCAGTTCCATGCTGACATCCCGGAGCCTGTTGGTGAGGGGGTTTTTCTCAACAAAAACGGCTGTCTTCATCTTTCCACCTCAACATAGTCTTTTACAATATTCCGAACCATCTCCTGAATACCGGTCTTATCCCGATTAAACAACTGCAGATCGGTTCCCTTCAGGGTAATGCTCTTGATTTTGTGCACCTTGGTAGGGCTGCCGCTCAGTCCGCAGCGTTCCGGGTCCAGCCCCATATCGTCCAAGGTCCAGGTGGGGACAACCCATCCGTTCTCTCTGGCGATTTTCAGAGATTCTTCATCGAAATCCGATTCCAGTCCGGCACGGAAAAATTGCAGCATCCGGGCCGCGTTTGGGAAACGAGGTGTGTTCGCCTCAGCTGTAACGGTTAATAAAACGGGAAATCCGGTACGGATGGTTTCCGATCGGGTTTCGCCATCCCGCTCCAGCACCACATGGTCCACATCCACTTCCTTTAACTCAGTAACGTATGTAACCTGATTGAAATCAATCTTTTCCGCAACCTGCGGCCCCACCTGTGCGGTGTCCCCGTCAATAGCCTGGCGTCCCGCCAGTACCAGCTGTACGTCCCCCAGCTTCTTCACAGCTTCTGCCAGAACATAAGAGGTTGCCAGTGTGTCGGCTGCGGCGAACCGGCGGTCTGAAATCAACCAGACATTGTCCGCACCCATATAGAGGGAATGTTTCAGAATCTCCACCGCCTTGGGTGGCCCCATAGTAACCACGTGTACTTCAAACCCGAGCTTTTCGCCGATGGAAAGCCCCATTTCCAGGGCATTCAGGTCCTCCGGGTTGAAAATGGCGGGAAGCGCCGCCCGGTTGACAGTCCCGTCCGGCTTCATTGCGTCACCTGTGACGTTTGCCGTATCCGGAACCTGTTTGGCGAGAACTACAATCTTTTTCATTTCTCCTCCAGAATCTTCCAAACAAAGATAGGAAGAAAACTACCAGAAAACGCCCCACAAGTCAAAAGGGAACGGGACGAAGCCTGAGTTTAAGCCGAAATTCGAATTCTGACATGAGCGACGCATCAGCAAGGACCTCTTTCACCCCGATTCCCTTTCGAACCGGCATAAACCGACTTTAAGCAAAGCAAAGGAAGAATACTTCCGGGGACATCGCAATACAAAAAAATTCTGTCAAGTTGATTATCCCCGCCTTTTTGTCACTCATCACGCTGGGGCGAGTGAAAGAGCAAGTGTGTGCAAGAGGAGAATTGGCTATTCCCCGCTTTTCTGAACTTTGTGTTTTGAGTCTTTGTGTTGAATTCTCTTCTCCTCCCTGCGGTCAAGTGCGCGTGAAAGTGTAAGTGTGCGAAAGAGGAGAAGTGGCTATTCCCCGCTTCTTTGAACGTTGGTCCTTGCTTATCTGAACTTTGTACCTTTGTGGCTTTATATTAAATTTTTCTTCCTCTCCCCTCAGTGGCCTCTGGTGCGCCGCTGTGTTTGTGATTTTTCGGGGTTGACGGAAATCGTTCTTGACGAGGCGGGGGTGAAGCCGGTAAACTATTGCAGGGTGCATGGTTGTAATGGAGGGGATGATGGACAACACAAAGAACGGGTCGGAATACATTCTGGTAATGACAACTGTTGGCTCGGAAGAACAGGCGCTGACAATCGCCAATGCCCTTGTGTATAAGAAGGTGGCAGCGTCAGTGAATATGATTCCGGCAATTCGTTCCATTTATCGTTTTAAAGGTAAGGTATGGGATGATGAAGAATATTTTCTGATGATTAAGTCCACAGCTGCCCATTATGAGGAAATAGAAAAGACCATTACCGCGCTTCACAACTATGAAATTCCGGAAATTCTGTCTTTCCCCATGGTGAAGGGAAAGCCGGAATTTCTCAAGTGGATTCGGGAATCTGTCCGTTAATGCACCTGTATCTCATCCGCCACGGCGAGACCCTGCCCAACCGGCGCAGGGAGTTCCAGGGAACCGGTAATTTCCCCCTTACAAATATTGGCCTGGCCCAGGCAGAGAAAATTGCAGCCTATTTTGTGGATATTGATATCCATGCCATTTATGTCAGCCCCATGGACCGGGCTATGCAGACGGCTGCCCCCATTGTTCAACTGAAACAATTATCTCCGGTTCCGGTGCCGCAGTTCCATGAGGTGGATTGCGGGCGCTGGGAGGGGGTTTCTTTTTTCGATATTCTGGAGAATGAGGGGAAGCTGCTTCGAAGCTGGCTGACAGACGGAAAGACCCCTTCGCCGGGGGGTGAGTCCTTAGGCGATGTGTACCGCAGGGTGGGGCCGCCGTTGAAGGAAATCGTTGACCGCCACCGTCATTCATCGGATAATGTGGCGATTGTGGCACACGGAGCGGTGAACCGGGCACTGATCTGCCGGCTTCTCGGGCTGTCCCCTGACCGGGCATTCTGTTTTGAGCAGGAGAACGCCTGCATCAGCCGATTTGTTCTGGATGAGCCTTTCCCCCCGAAGCTTACGATGCTGAACAGTACCATACACCTTGGAGGTTGACATGCAAGCCATTAAAGATAATATTTCCCGGAGGGTGATGGATTTTCTTGTAAAAAAGGGAATTCCTGCCGATTCGATTGCAAAAGAAAACCTGTTTAAACGACCTGAAAAGGATGGATTTGGCGACCTTGCGTTGCCTTGTTTCCCCTATGCCCGCCAGTTGAGGCAGGCACCGGCTCAGATTGCAGCTTTGATGAAGGATGACCTCGGAGACCTCCCCGGCGTGGAACAGGTGGTTGTGGTGGGTGGTTATCTTAACTTTCATCTGGACAAGGCGGAGGTGTTCCGGGCCTTGTACAAAAAACTGAAGGTGAACCCGGATCGCATCCTCGAATGGACCGCTCTTAAGGGGCAGAAGGTTCTGGTGGAATTTTCTTCTCCCAATATTGCCAAACCGTTCAGTATTGGCCACTTGAGAAGTACGGTAATTGGGAATTTCCTTCAGAACCTTTTCCGGTCTATGGGGGCGACGGTAACAGCTGTCAATCACATCGGAGACTGGGGAACACAGTTCGGGAAGCTGATTGTCGCGTTTGAAAAGTGGGGTGACCGGGACGAACTGGCCGGTAATCCGGTTCGCCATCTCTTTGACCTTTATGTTCGTTTCCACAGGGAGGCGGAAACAAATTCTCAACTGGAAGCGGATGCCAGGGCCGCATTCAAGCGGCTGGAGGATGGCAGCAAAGCTGAGAATGAGCTGTGGACAACTTTTCGGGAATTCTCATTGAAGGAATTCAACCGAATCTACAACCGGCTCAATGTCCGTTTTGACAAGGTTCTCGGAGAGGCCTTCTATCGGGACAAGCTCCAGCCGGTTATTGAAACACTGAAAGGGAAAGAGCTCCTTTCCATCAGTGAAAATGCGGTGATTGTCCGTCTTGATGACTATGATATGCCGCCTTGCCTGATTCAGAAGTCAGACGGGGCATCACTCTATGCCACAAGGGATATTGCTGCCGCCCTGTATCGCCATGAAACTTTCGGTTTTGACGAAGCATTTTATGTTGTGGGAGCGGAGCAGGCGCTCCATTTCCGACAGTTCTTCAAAGTTCTGGAACTGGCCGGTTTTGACTGGGCGAAGCGGATGTATCACATTCCCTTTGGCCTTTACCGCTTTCAGGAAGGAAAGATGTCCACAAGAAAGGGAAAGGTAATTTTTCTGGAAGAGGTGCTGGATGAAGCGGTCAAACGGATTCGAACAGTAATGGAAGAAAAAAATCCGGATATCCCGAATGACGAACGGGCAAAGATTGCAGAAATTCTCGGAACCAGTGCAATTATCTTCAATGATTTGAAGAATGATAGAGTTAAGGATATTAAGTTTTCCTGGGATGAAGCACTGAGTATGGAGGGGGACTCCGGCCCGTATATTGCGTATTCTTATGTCCGCTGCCGGGGAATCCTGGAGAAATCCGGGGAACTGCCCCCGGTGGATCCGGGCCATGTCTCCATTGAGCACCCGGATGAAGCGGCTCTTATACAGAAATTGTCCCAGGCAACGGACACGCTCCTCCTTTGTGCGAAGCACAGGAAAAGCCATTTTCTGGCCCAGTATCTGCTGGACCTGACCCGAACCTTTCACGGCTTTTATCACAACTGCCGGGTTATCGGAGAAGACAGTGAACGGTCTGCTTTTCGCCTGGCATTGGTGGAATTAACCTCTGCCACGCTGAAGGCAGGTGCCGGACTCATGGGAATGCGGTTGCCGGAGAGAATGTAAATGGCGGACCGGAAAGGTTCTGTTGGAATTATTCTGAACCCCGCTGCCGGCAGGGGAAAGGCTGTTCAGTTTCGCGACAGACTGGAAAAAATTGCATTGGAATCCGGAACTTCCTTCCTGTGGCGGGAAAGTGAGGCTCCGGCCCATGCCACAACCCTTGCAAAAGAGATGATGAAAGAGGGGTACAGAACGATTGTCGGCTGCGGGGGAGACGGTACTATCAATGAAATCGGTTCGGCACTTGCGGGGCATTCTGAGGTAAATTTCGGCATTGTCCCCCTCGGCATGGGTAATGATTTTATTCGAAGTGCCGGGATACCGAGGGATCCGGAAGCCGCTTTTCGCCTGATTCTCTCGGGAAATTACAGCGTGATTCACAGTGACTGCGGAAAGGTGGATGGGCATTATTTTTTTAATAATCTCGGTATCGGGTTCGACGGTGCAGTGGTGGTGACGGCTCAGAAAGTGAACCATATGAAAAACCCGTATTACGCCGGTGTTGCCCGGCATTTGCTGACCTACAGGACTTTCGCCGCACATATCCGTTCTGACAAGAAGGCGCGGATGTCGGAGCCCATTTTCATGTTTGTGGCGTCCATTGGAAAGGCCTACGGCGG
>QMQE01000103.1 GCA_003650445.1 Acidobacteriota bacterium
AGGAGCGGAGGAGAGGAGAATTTAACACAAAGGCACAACGTTCAGAAAAGATAGAACTAAGGTTCAGAAGCGGGGAATGGCCAATCCCCTTCTTTCGCGCACTCGCACTTTCACTTGCACTCGCCCGCAGGGAGGAGCGGAGTGGGAGGGGAATTCAACACAAAGGCACAAGGGCACAAAGGACATAAAGTTCAGAGGGTGTTTGGGTTTTTGGGGGGCTGGAACCCGCACTGCCGCCTTCAGCGGCAGCACGGAACTTTCCCAGAAGCATCCCTTATGAGCAAGCTCAACGGTACACTTCAGGGAAAGTTCCTATTTCAAAAACAAGTTTTTGAAATGCGGGTTCCTCCTGGCAAATTGACAGTTATTGGCATACCCCCCCTCCTTGGAAATGAGAGAGCAAAACGGGGACTGGCAACGCCGCGGTGCCTGTCCCCCGCTTTGTGGCCCAGCCAACTGAGTGCGCGTTATGCGTGGGCGGCAGAGTAAGAAATAGGAGTAATAATAGTGAAAGTGCGAGTGCGCGAAAGAAGGGAGTTGGCCATTCCATGCCTTTTGATTTACCCTGATTTTTCTCATTCATTTAACGCTCAACACCTATCACTCAACATTCGGCGCAACGCGCCGCGGGGGTAGGGGTAAGAAAAATTAGGGAGTTAGCCAATCCAACTTCACCCATCCCTCATCCCTCTTCACTCTTAACTCTTCACCCATCACCCATCACTTCCCTATCTAACTTCAATATCCCCGGAGACGGACTGGGCCGTCACCTGCTTTTTGCATCCCTCGCAGTTTACTGTGAGATTTTTTTCAGCTGTCACAGTTCGCCCATCTGGCCCTTTGAAGGAAATGTCTCCGTGAGTTTCCGCCTCAAATCCAAAAGGGGCTTTGCCGGTGATGTTCAGGCGGATGTCGCCGGAGGTGGTGGATACTGTTATAGAAGCCGGAAAACTCAAGATGTCAGCCTTGACATCTCCTGAAGTGGATCTGGCTTTCAGGTTTCCTGAGATTTTCCTCAAGCGAATGTCGCCACTGGTGGTGCTGAAAGCTAAGTTTCCTCCTGTGATGCCGGTTACAGTGAGTTCTCCGGAAGTGCTGCTGGCGGAAAGTGATTTCCCTGTGAGGCCGGAAAGCAGCAGGTCTCCGCTGGCGGAGCGGGTGCTGAAGCTGTCGGTTTTGACCGATTGGGCCGTAATAGCACCGGAGGCGGTGCGGGCTTTGAATTCAAGTACTCGGGAATCCATGAGTACAATGTCTCCGGATGCGGTGTTGATACTCGTGCGGTCGGACTGAATGTCTTTTCCGGTTACATCTCCGGAAGCCGTGCTGATTTTGCATATCTTCCCCGTGAAACCGTTAAAACTTATGTCTCCTGAACTTGTCTTTATTTCCAGTGCTGTTCCATGAAACCCCTCTGCCCGCACATCACTGGAAGCGGTCACCAGACTCAGGGAACCTGCGTAGCTTTCCGGAATAGTAATGTCCAGCTTCAGGTCTGTGCGGTAATGAACATTGAACCATGCCCGTTTTTGCCAGTTTTTGTCCCAGCTGGCGGTGATAACCTGCGTGCTTCCACTCTTTTTGATGACAAGACTTGGCTGTTTCATTTCCACGTTACCGGAAACTGTGCCATAGAGGTGAGTATTCAGTTTGCCAGTTCCGGAAACAATGATCCGAATATCGGCGGATGTTTTATTCAACACCTCTATCCGGTTAACCTGGTTCAGGTCTCCGCTTGCATGTTTGTCCACATTACACACGGTGTTTCCACTGTCCGCAAAGCTCTGAGCCGAGTGCAGCAGCAGCGCTGCAGCCCCGAAAGACAGTATACATACAGCGCTTAGGGTTAGAATGATTTTTCTAAGTTTCATAATGACCTCCTTTTTTGAATCACTTCTAGATTAAATTTCAGATAATCGGCCAGAAGCCGGAAACAGAACCGTGTGAGGAATCCCATGCAAATGGCGAGGATGGCAGAGAGGGAGAGGGCGCCGATGCCGAGGAAGAAAACCCCCAGTGCCAGGAGAAACGGCGACACCCCACCGACCACAAAGAACGAGGGGAAAAGGGCATAGAAGACAGATGCCACGATAACAGTCACGGATACCAATGCCAGTACGACAAGCAGCATCCAGACGGTTAAAAGCGCAAGAAAAACCGCGGAAACCGGCCCGGCCACAAAGAGCAGGTTAAAAAGCCCCAGTCCGACCACTGCCATGGCTGCACCGGCCACATTCCTGAAGGTGGCGGATTTACCGGCCTTTGCCACCATGAAATCCGCCCGAAACATGCGTCCAATGTCGATGGGGTCACCCAGTGTCCGGGCAATGTCAGCTTCAGCTCGCCCTTCCACTGTCCCTTCCTGAAAATGCATCTGATAATCCTCAAGGATATCTCTTACCTCCATCTCGGGAAGGCCTTTCAGGGCGGTTTTCAATGACTCAAGAAACTGTTCCCTGTTCATGACTTCATTTCTCCTTTTTCCTTTTCATCGTCCGGTATCGTCAGAATCCGGCTGACACCTGCTGAAAAGTTTGTCCATTCCGTTTCCAGTTCATTCCGGTAGCTGTGTCCCTTTTGTGTTAGCCGGTAATATTTGCGGGGCGGCCCGCCGGTGGACTCCAGAAGATAAGTTTCGAAATAGCCCTCAGCCGAGAGTCGCCGCAACAACGGATAAATGGTACCCTCCGCCACGTCAATATTTTTTGAAATGGTTTGAACCAGCTCATAACCATAACAGTCTTTTCGGGACAATATCGTCAATACACACAAGGCCAGAGCGCCTTTCTTGAATTGTGTATTCATGCCACCTCCTTCCCGTACAGAATGTACTACTGTGTATTGCAAGGTAATGTTTCAAGTTTCCCGAATATATTCAGGAAGTGTTCTGCGTTATGACCGGAGGGGAATTCAACACAAAGGCACAAGGGCACAAAGGACACGAAGTTCAGAGGGTGTTTGGCTTTTTTGACGGGCTGGAACCCGCACTACCGCCTTCAGCGGTAGCACGGAACTTTCCCCGAAGCATCCCTTATGAGCAAGCTCAACGGTACACTTCAGGGAAAGTTCCTATTTCAAAAACAAGTTTTTGAAATGCGGGTTCCTCTTGGCAAATTAACAGTTATTGATACCCCCCCTTGGAAATGAGAGAGCAAAACGGGGACTGGCAACGCCGCGGTGCCTGTCCCCCGCTTTGCGAATTCAATGGTGGGATTCGCTATGTTAGGGGCAAGAATGTAAAATCCCGTGATAGATTTTATGATACAACTATCACTTCCGATGTAGGAGGAAATCATTACTACCTACTCATTCAAAGGGATCATGACGAACGTGATCGGATTGAAATCATAAGCGGTACACTTGTGTCTGATTCGGTGAAACTAACCGTAGAAAAATGCGGATGGGTAGAGAAGTTCCTCTGGAAATTGAAGTAAACATGTTTTTGTAGATTTTTCTCCATTCCCGTTCTCTGCTTTCTCCGGTGGAATCTCTTCCCGGTTCTGCTGCCCACGCCCACGCACAACGCCCACTCTTATCCCTCAGAACACTGGACACAGGCGCCGGAGGCGCACAGTGTATTTCAGATGTTATCAGTCTCTGCCTTCCTATTTTCCGGGCTCAACCTTAACCTCAACCTTGTCTCTACTTGTCTTTTCTCCCCAGATTTGGATTGACATCACCGGGGTGTGATTCTATATTGTGTGTGAGTCAAGGCCTTTGTGCGGCAGCCGTTTTGAATTCAATGGAATCGTCAGTTTCCGCTGACTGCGCAGAGGTTCTTATTTTAACTGGTCCAAAGTTCAATTGAGGGTGGAAAGATGGAAGAAGTCACTGGTCGTTTTCTGTTTGTGTTGCATTCGCATATTCCCTACGTGATGAATCATGGGGCCTGGCCCCATGGCGAGCACTGGTTGTTTGAGGCAGCGGCCGAGACCTATCTTCCGCTTTTGAAGATGATTCTGCGTTTTCAGGGAGAAAAACGAACTCCGGCTATCAGCATCGGAATGACACCGGTGCTGGTTGAGCAGATGAAATCCGATGGTTTTCGGGAACGGTTTGCTGAGTTCTTGGACTACAAGCTGAAACTGGCAACGAAGGATGTGATGCTTCTGGAAGAGTCCGGCGATATGCGAATGGCAGTACTGGCCGGCAGATGGCGCGATTTCTATCAGGATTCTGTTGCCACTTTTGAGGACACCTGCCACGGTGACATTATTGATGCCTTTCGCCAGCTTCAGGACGAAGGGCTGGTGGAGATCCTGACTTCGGCTGCCACCCACGGCTATCTCCCCCTGTTATCCCGGGATGCCTGCGTACGGGCGCAGGTGAAGACAGGGATTCATGTTTATGAAAAGGCGTTCGGGCGAAAGCCAAAGGGAATCTGGATGCCGGAATGCGCGTACCGGCCAGCCGGGGAATGGACCAATCCGGTGGCGCCCTGGGAAACATTCAAGCGAAAAGGTGTGGATGAAATTCTGGTGGAGGAAGGGTTGGAATATACGGTGATTGACAGTCCCCTTCTTGGCAATGCCAATTTGCTCGGCGTTTACTCGGATGAGGAACTGGACTTTTCAAAGGTGAGTTTTTCCCGGACGCCGTATCTGCCTTACAGGTTATCGAGTGGCCTACAGCTCTTTGTCCGGGATCATGTGACTGGCTATCAGGTTTGGAGTCGGCACCATGGCTATCCAGGAGACCCATATTATCTGGAATTTCATAAAATGAAAGATACCAGCGGTATTAAGTTCTGGCGTATTACCGGGACGGATGTGGATCTTGGTGGCAAAAAACCTTATGAACCGGAGATTGCGGAATCCAGAATCAAAGAAAACGCGGCGCATTTTGCCGGACTGGCAAATCGCCTGATGAAAGAATTCAAGGAAGTAAATGACCGTCCCGGCGTACTGGTGGCGCCATTTGACGCAGAGCTCTTCGGCCACTGGTGGTTTGAAGGGCCTCAGTGGCTGTACGAGGTGCTGCGGTTGTTGGAAACCACCGACGGTGTGGTACCGGTAACCTGTGAGGAGATGGCCAGGGTATCTGAAATGGCTGAAGTTATTGATCTGCCGGAAGGCTCCTGGGGTGAGAACGCGGACCATTCAGTGTGGCTCAACGAGGAGACGAAGTGGACCTTCCGGGAGTTGTATCCGGTGGAGCAGAAATTTGTCTCTTTTGTGCAGAAAAATCGAGGAAAATGGGAACAGAACGCGGTTTTGAAGTCAGTACTGACCGAAGCGGCAAAGTCCCTGCTCATCGCCGAGGCATCGGACTGGCAGTTTCTGATTCACAAGGAATCAGCACTGGATTATGTGGAAAAACGGTTTCGGGACCATGTGGGTGAAGTGGCACGTTTCCTCGGCATGGCAAATGTGCTGAACGGGGGGGAAGGACTGACTGCGGATGATGAGGCATTTCTGGAGCAGTGTCATCGGGACAATGATTGTTTTCAGGATTTAGACCTGGACTGGTGGTGTGCGGATGTCTGAGTTTCGGAAAGATCCGGTACAAAACCGCTGGGTGATCATTGATCCGGATTATCCTATTGATGACCGGGGGTTGTACACGGTGGATTTGCCCGACGATCTCCCCGCCCTTGACCCGGACTGCCCCTTTTGTCCCGGCAGGGAGGCTCTGGTTGGCCCGGAGCTTCTTCGCTATAATTTTATTCCCAAGGATGGTGTTGACTGGGACATTCGTGTTGTTCCCAACCGGGTGCCGGTTTTACGGGTGGAGACGCAGATAGAGAAGGAAGCAGATGGCATCTACGACTGGATGAGCGGGGTGGGTGCGGACGAAATTCTCATTGAATCCCCTTACCACAACGATTTGCCTCACCGCATCCAGCCCAACCGGGTGGAACAGGTTTTCTGGGCCATTCACGACCGGATTCTGGACCTGAGGAAAGATACAAGGCTAAATTACCTGTTTTATTTCAAGAATTTCGGACATCAGGCAGGGGACGTTGTAGTTCATCCCCACTCCCGGATGATCGGGACTCCCTTCATTCCGGCAACGGTGGAAGAGGAGCTTTTGGGCGGTGAAGAATACTTCGACTTGAAAGAGCGCTGTGTTTTCTGTGACATGGTCAAGCAGGAGATGAAGGCCGGACTCCGAATGGTGGCTGAAAATGAATATTTTATCTCATTTTGCCCCTATGCCTCCCGCTATCCCTTTGAGACATGGATTATCCCTACCGGGCATCTGAGCCATTTTGAGGCCTCTTCCAAGAATCATCTGTATAATCTGGCTGAAATCTACACTGAAACCTTTAAAAAACTCCACAAGGTTCTGGAGAACGTCCCCTTTGCCATGGTGATGCACAATGGCCCATTGCAGGAAGAGGATCTTCCGTACTTTCACTGGCATCTGGAGATTTATCCCATTCTCACCTGTTGTCCCGGCCAGGCTATGGGCGGCCAGATCTATACCAACCCGGTGGCACCGGAACAGGCCGCCGCCGCCCTCAGGGGCGAAAGCGAATAGCGCCATGCATATTGTTTTCGGCGTAGCGGAGTACTACCCCCTGGTAAAAATGGGGGGGCTGGCGGATTTTGCCGGCAGTTTTACCGAAAAACTGGCAAAGCGGGGGCACATTGTTTCCGTAGTACTGCCCGGCTACAGTGCCATCGACCGGACAAATTTTCCGGTTGAGGCCACCGGGATTCAGTTCAGTATCCCCATTGGTAGCAAAACCGTATCCGGCTCTGTTTCAAAGATTCAAATATCGGAAAACCTGGCAGTTTACCTGATAGAAAACGAACACTATTTCAACCGCGAACACCTGTTCGGAACCGGGGATGAGGGCTACGGGGATAATGCAGAGCGCTTCCTGTTCTTTTCCCGTGCCATCCTGGAGCTGGCGGACAGGCTGGGGCAGGTGGATGTCTTTCACATGAATGACTGGCACACTGCCATTGCCCTGTTTTACCTGAAAGAATATCACCGGAAGCTGGGGAAATTCACTGGCGCGAAATCCGTTCTCACCATCCACAACCTCGGCTATCAGGGCCTGTTCTGGCACCACGATATGCATTTGCTGAATATGGGCTGGGAATACTTTACGCCGGATGGAATTGAGTTTTACAACCATATCAGTTACCTGAAATCCGGCATGGTGTACGCGGATGAAATCACAACCGTCAGCCCATCCTATGCCCGTGAAATCCAGACCCCTGAATTTGGTTTTGGACTGGACGGTGTTCTTCGCTCACGGGCGGGGCATGTTACTGGTATTCTAAACGGAGTGGACTACAAACTCTGGAACCCCTGGTTTGACCCTCACATTGATTGTCGCTATTCAGCGAAACGTTTTGAGGGAAAGGCGGCGAATAAACTGGCACTACAGCGTGAAATGCAGCTGGCGGAGGTAGCGGACATTCCTCTTGTGACCATCATCACCCGGCTCACGGAACAAAAGGGGATTGACCTGATTCTGCCTGTATTTGATATGATGATGGAACTGGAAATTCAATTTGTGCTGCTCGGAACCGGGAAAAATGAATTTGAGGACTTTTTCCGGGGTGCTGAGCACCGCTACAAGGGCCAGGTGGTGAGCTATCTCGACTACAGTGAAAAAATTGCCCACAGGATTCAGGCCGCCGGTGACATATACCTGATGCCGTCCCGATATGAACCCTGTGGCTTGAGCCAGCTCTATGCAATGAAATATGGGAACGTGCCGCTGGTTCGCCTGGTGGGGGGTCTCCGGGATACCGTCATCCCGGTTGAAAACGGGCTTGAATCTGCCAACGGATTCGGCTTTGAATACTACTCTCCCTACATGCTCTACGAAACCCTGAAAAAAGCGGTGGAATTGTACCGGGAAAATCAGGAAGCGTTTCGTACAATTGCGCAAAACGGCATGAAACTGAAATTCTCCTGGTCCGAAACGGTGAAACGCTATCTGGAAATATATAAGAAGTGACTTGTGACTCGTGATTTGTGAATTGCTCAGAGGAGACAAGAGTGTCAAGATATTATTTCCCTATCTGTTTTCTTGCAAGTTACATGTCACGCATCACATCTCTTCTGTGTTGGTCAGAGGGTGTCACAGATAAGGAGTATGTATGAAACAGGTACTGATTATCAACTGTTTTAAGCGGGACGATTATGCGAAAGACTTTGACCGCGCAATTTCCCGGAGGCTGGGACAAACGGATAGCCATGTGGTACGAATGACAGGGCTGAAATCTGCAACCGACAGTTCTTCATTTTCCCACCTGATCATTTCTGGTTCTGAAACATCCGTCCTTGACAATTATCCGTGGACGGCAGCACTGGAAGAACTTGTTAGAAAATGGGTGGATGAAGAAAAACCGGTACTGGGCATTTGTTATGGACATCAGTTCCTTGCCCGGGCACTGGCGGGCCGCGATGCGGTTCGCCGCTCAAGAATACCGGAATTCGGATGGGCGGACATTGAATTAACCCCATGCACCCTATTCGGAAAGCTGAAGAGGCTGACTGCCATGGTCTCCCACTACGACGAAGTTTGCGAATTGCCGGAGACTGATTTCAGAATCTTTGCGAAAACGGTGCAATGTGGTATTCACGCGTTTCAATATCGGAATCTGCCGACCTGGGGCGTGCAGTTTCATCCCGAATACGGCCCGAAAGAGGCGGAATTCATCTTTCAGCAGGTGAGGAAAAGTGATCCCGGTTCGGAAAAATATTTCATCGGGACATCCCCTCAACCGGATGAACTGAAAGACTGTCGGCAGATCTTCGATAACTTTCTCGCCATGTGAAGCTCAGAACGTATTTGAAATCGAGGGATTAAAATGGGAATAGAAGAGACTCACCGCAGAGGCCGCAGAGCACGCAGAGGGGGAGGAGCGGAGGGGGAGAGGGAGAAGAATTTAACACAAGGGCACAACGTTCAGAAAAGATAGAACTAAGGTTCAGAAACGGGGAATGGCCAATCCCCTTCTTTCGCGCACTCGCACTTTCACTTGCACTCGACCGCAGGGAGGAGGAGAAGGGAATTCAACACAAAGGCACAAGGGCACAAAGGACACAACGTTCAGAAAAGATAGAACTAAGGTTCAGAAGCGGGGAATGGCCAATCCCCTTCTTTCGCGCAC
>QMQE01000104.1 GCA_003650445.1 Acidobacteriota bacterium
CCGGGTAGGATTGGGAACCAGTGCGGCGGGGACTTCAATATTCTCCTGAAATTCGCATACATCCGACGGTGTTCCCGCCACCACCCATCCGAAGAGGGGAATGGTAATGGCGGAAACCGGGGCTTTCAACACCTCACTCACCGGCATCAGTGCCACTCCCTTCTCCTGCAATTTCCGGATATGGGCATGCACCGTGGACACCGAGCGGATACCCATGCAATCTGCCAGCTCCCGCAAGGTGGGAAACACACCGGTTTCCCCCATCAATTTCCCGACACAATCCATCAATTGCCGCTGCTTCCGGGTCAATTCCATCAGCACCTCCTCCAAAGAAGTGTTCTGTTCGCCTCCGGCGCCCGTGTTCTGTGTTCTGAAAGAAAAAGAGAAATGGGTACAGGTTAATAAAGTTTGATTAACTTCCCTGTTTTCCAATCTTTTCTTGTCAGAACACCGAACACAGAACACTGAACACCTCTCCTTTATAATACCGAATTTATACGAAAAAACAAGAACTTTTGCGAATAACCGGCAAAAAAGACAGAAGCGGTGATACAATGAGCGGGAAACGAGGACGATTTTCCTCTCGGAGATACCATGAAATCTTTTAGTTTCATTGTGCTTTCTTTCTGTTTTGCCTTTCAGCTATTCGCGGGCAGTCTGTTTAACCCGGATATTCCCACCGCAGTGGCCATGTCTCCGGACGGGACACTGACGGCAGTGGCGTTTTCACCACAGAATTATAAGTTATCCAAACTTCGAAAACTCCGGAAGGGGAGGCCCTTGGACAGCATCGGAAAAACCGGCCGTATCGCCCTCTATGCCACCGGGGAAAGTGACGGGGAATGGAGCAGCATGTACACCGGCGAGCTGAAAAACCCCGCAGGAACCGGCATTATCGCACTGGGCTTTTTGGACCGGGATCGGATTGCGTGGAAAGCCATTGACGGCAACATCACCCTCTACGACATGGAACACGGCACCGGCAGGGTCATCCGCACCGGGGACATGCGTACCAGCCGATCCCTCTTTTCCAGCCAGGCATTCGCACTGACACCGGATGGAAACCGAATCATTACCCCGGACGGGGGAAATGGCATCGCCATTATTGACAGCCATACCGGCAGAGAACTCATCCACAAAGGATGCGACAAACAGCGGATTGTGAGTGTAGCCGTATCTCCCACCGGGGAAATCGCAGCAGTCAGCACAGACAAAGGCCGGATTTCAGTCTGGAAACTGCCGGGCTGGACGCCCCTGTATCAGTTCAAATCCAAAACTACGCTGATGCAGCGGTTCTGCGCCTTGTCATTCTCCCGGAACGGCCTGCTCCTCGCCGCCACTTACGGGAAAGGCTCTCTACTTCTCCTGGACATGAAAAGCGGCAGTGTTCTCCTGAAAAAACGGGTTTACCTGTTCTCTGCCGGCCTGAAAGAAATGACGATGGCGTTCAGCCCGGCGGCCGACAACTACCTCATCTGCCAGTTCGAAGATGATGACGGTTCCCTGTTCAAAGTCATCGACCTCTCAAAACGGAAAACCGGCAAAACTGTTCAGCGAAGCCGGGGGGCACTGACCGCCGACAACTTCGCTGTCACGCCGGACGGGCGTTACGTGGTAATGGCAGCCTGGGGACGCCATGTCCTCGGAGATGCCTCCAGGGCCATCGCCAGAAGCATGGACCAGGTGGATCTCTATTTCATCCGCATCAAGACATTCTGTAAGAAAAGCAAAGAAAAAAAGTGATGAATAACAAAATGCAGGGAATGGCCGGCTCTCCTCTTTCGCGCACTCGCACATTCACTTTCACTCTGCCGTCCACGCGCAACGCCCACATTTCGTCATCTAAAATTGAATTTTTCCCGCTTTTGTGACCTGCGTTACTGTTCTCAACACTCTTTGTGCCTACCTTATTAACGAGGGAGAAATTTATCCGGCGTAGCGCCAAAGAGGAGAGCACCATGCAGGCAACTGTCATCAGCGTCAGCAACCCATTGGGGGGAACCGGTAAAACCACCATTGCTTTTCACCTGGCCCATGGTCTGGCCATGCTGGGATACAAAGTTCTCGCTGTGGACATGGACCCCAAGGCCTCCCTCACCCGGGCCATGGGACAGCGGGAAGAACTCATCACCTACTCTGTCAAAGACCTCCTGACAAGGAGCACTACCTGGTGGAAGTGCACTCTGTTTGTGGATCAGAACCTCTACCTCATTCCCGCCACCGATGAACTGGCGGGGATGGACTATCACATGCTAAGCAAACCCTTTTCGTATATGAAATTAAAGAAAAAACTCCTGCCGGCGAAAAGTGAACATGATTTCATCATTCTCGATACCGGCCCTGCATACAACCTGTTTTCCGTCAACGCCTGGAACTCCAGCGATACCATCCTGATGCCCTTCATCCCCGGCCCTGGAACAGGGGCTGACATTGCCATGGTATTACGGGATTTCCAGGACTTTGACGTGGAAGTACAGGTAATATTCAACCAGGTGGCCCGAACCCAGGCTCTTGCCAATCAGGCGCGATGCTACGTGGAAAAGCGTCATCGGCGGGTGGAGTTCAGCAAAACACACATTCCCCGAAGTTCCCTTATCAGCGAATCCATAGCCCACCACGAACCGGTATTTCTACGCCACCCCGACAGCCGCCCGGCACTGGCACTGAAGCACCTTACAAGTATCACCGCTGCCGCGCTGAAAGAAAGCGATATCTGACAAAGGATTTACGCTAAAAACGGCAACAAGCTCCGGAAGGTTTGCCCAAATTATTCTTTTTCTGCTGTTTTCCCCAAGAAAATCCCACGGAGGGCAAGAGCTGAAAAAAAAGCAAACGACAGGAATTCAATGGAAGCGGCATAAAGCGCTCCTTCTCCACTGAAATCCACCTCCCCAAAATAGAATGCGAGGAACACTCCGGCAAGCAATGTAATCAAGATGATGGCCGCAGAAATTTTTCGGAATTTCGTAGTGCTCCAGATTGCGGGGAAAGCGAAAACCATCATCGGGATAACAAAAGCTCCGGGAACGTGGATTGGCAATCTCGGAAAAAGTGCAATTCCCAAAAGCAGAGTGAGAAAAGTAAACACGACTTGAAGAAAAGCGGAATCCGGGCCTTTCTCCGGTTTAATAGACACGGATTTCTGGGCCAACTCCGCAATTTCCCGATAATTTTCAGGGAGACAAATAATCTGTATTACTGTCCGCCATTGATTTTTCAGGCGGATTTCCATTCGGGAAGGGTACAGTTCAACCAAAGATATATCCTTCCATGGGGCAAAAATCACTTCCCTTGATTGTGCCAGCATCCCGGCACCCGCTGCGGTCATTCCCTGTTTCCCCCCGAAAAGAAGAGCAAGAAAGGGCAATTTTTTCGCAAATTTACGATACGGTGTAAGGGTCGCCTGAACCACGCCCTTTTCAGAAATCGTATACCGGGTAACAACCCCCCTGAATAAAAGCATTAGAATAACGGTAAATGCGGAAAACATTCCCCCTGCCAGAACCACCCAGACAAGGAAAGATTTCGGAATCTGTTCCCAGTTATCTTCAAAGAGATTCAGCCCCAACAGAAGCACCAGTACAAATCCTGAAGAAAGCAGTGAAACAATCAAAAGCTGACGCCAGAGCAGGGGATTGTTGAAAACAGGGATTCGTGTTTCAAATGTAATACCCTCTTTATCTACTTGTTTCCCATTCACAGTGCACCCTTCCTCACAATTTGCGGCAAATACCTGCCCGCCTGCTTGTTCAGGCGATCACCCTCTTTTAACCCCGAAAACAGTTGCCCGTATTGATGTTCAGTGATATTGACTTTCCCCTTCTTACCGGTATCGGTCCTGTAATGAACCAAATATCGAGCCTCCACCGGATTGTCATTCGAATCGTAATACGAAGGGAGATATTTTATTTTTGTTACGGTTCCGGCCCATGATCGTTTTTTCTTCCGGCTCTGAAAAAAACCCAGGATAATGCCGAGACCCAGCGCTGCGAGAATTCCGTACATAAGTTCCATTTAATCCCCCCTTCTCTTTTATATCCACTTTCCATCTGCCTCACATTTTTTCTTTCCTCAGCTTTTCATCTATTTCGCTTTTATGGCCTTCTTCACGGAAGAGCTTATAAACTCAGGGAGTTCATTCAGAGATTTTCCCGTCAGGTTCCGGACCGACCGCTCTGCTTCCACAATACCAATCTTGTTTTTACCAAAGTCCTGCAGAACAACTTGAAGCCGATTAAAGTAATCTACACCGTTTACCCGATCCATCAGGAATTTCTGCGAATTTTTCGATTGTTGGAGGTTGGGGATAAGCTTGGTTCGAATTTCCTTCGCCAGGCCCCGGCACGCTTCTCCCATTTTTCCTGCTTTTGTAACGAACCCCCTGCTGTGTTTACCCAACATGAATTCCGCCTTGTATTTCACCGTCTTTGCTGTTTCAGCTGCCAGTTCCTTATCCGCCATAGCAGGATTTTTCAAAATGTTTAAATCTGCGAAGGCTTCCTTGTTTACCGATGTGGTCAAATTCGCAAAAGAACCCTCAGCAGAGTACCCCGTTTGTTTAAAATATGCCTTCCCAAACTCTTTCTGCGCCTCGTTCTGGAATTGCCCAATGGTCATCGGCTTTCCGTTTTTCAAAATCACTTTGACTTCTTTTCCGTTAATTCTCATTGTTTTCAGCTTATCTTCTATCAACCCCAAATCCCAGTCCATTCCCAGGGAATCTCCCGAAGCGCTATTTCTGAACTCTTTCACATTGAATTTACTCCAGCCCTTCTTTTCCATTTCCGCCTTGAATCGATTGATAACCTTTTCTTTTACCTTGTTTTCATAGCGGGTGTACATCCGCTGGGTGATTTCAGAACCGTTATACTTCAGATAGTTTTTGGCATGGGGATTGGCCATCAATTTGGTCGTTTCCTTTTCCATCAGGGCAGCCTGCTCTTTCGCGGCAGCCTTTTCTCCCCGCCGCATCAGTTTCTCTATCTTCTGGAGTTTTGCTTCATATTGTCTGACCATGGTAAGGGACATTTCCCGTTCCTGCGCTGTCAGTGCACTTTTAAAGGCATACTGACTATAGGCTTTTTTTGCCACGGTACAGGTTTTCACTACGCCTTTTATGGCCACATGGCATAGTCCGAGGATTACCACTGTTTCTGCCGTGTTCCAGGCAGCGCCTTCTAAACCCGCTTTCTTACCAGTCCGGGGGTCTACAGCATTATAGCCATCATAAGCGCTGCCCGCAATCATGGTAGCCATGTTGATGCTTTTAAGGCCATGTTCCACTCCGGATAAGATGCCGTCGCTGATTCCGTTGGTCAGTCCGGTATAACCGGCATAGAGATACATGGTACCACCGGACTGTATGGTGGACGCGATCATAAAGGCGGTATCCGCTTTGTCTTTCACGTATTCCGCCCCTTCAATGGCGTCATCCCAGAACGCGACTTCCTGATCCGCATTCACTATGCCCTCTTCCAGGTTTTGCCGATATCTTTTTTTCACGGCATCATAAATTTCCGCGAGTTTCTTATTGTCTTTAGTTTTCAGTGCCTGCTCCCGCTGTCGGTTCGCCCAGCGAGTCACACCCAGTTCATCCTGGCCTTTCATTTTTTTGGCCATTCCACCAATTTTCCGGATCATGTCCATTCGGTATTTAAACTCGTGTATTTTTTTCTGATAGACGCGGCTCTCCTTGAGGAATCGACTTTCCGAAATCTCTGCATTGGCCCTGTCCCACCGGGTTTCCGTATGGCTGAAATTCCCGGTTTTCAGTTGTGTCAGAAAGTCTTTCTGTTGCTGTAATTCAGCTTCCCGCCCCAGTATGTTCCATTCCAGGCGTCCTTTCGCCTCCGCAGTTGTAGCCTTTGCCATGTCTTCTTTGTATGCCGCAATCTTTTCTGTAAGTTCCTGGATTTGAAGCTTGTAGAAGTCTTCCTTACTTGCGAGAAGATACATGGGTTCGTTTGATTCCATCTGCTCTTCAGGAGTAAGCGTTTCTGTTCCCCTGGAAACACAATTGAACTGATAACGGACAGTGACAGAACTCTTTCCATCGACGACCCCTTTCAATTCTATTGCCCCGTCACCTCTGGCAAGGACTTCCGGACTCATTGTAATTATGCCACTGTTAAATTCAGCTATTTCAAATTCAGGCACCGAAGAAAGCATGGGCATCCATGACATCTGTGCAGGGCCAGAACTTTTCATGTTAATATGCCATTGAGTTCCCTGCTTAAAGAATTTGGAAGGCGGTTGCCAGGTAAAGGTTGCCACTTTTGTTTTGGTTGTTTTGTTAAGATGACCCTCTTCGGTTTTTTCCTCAATTTTCCATATTTTTATCCATCCGGAAGATTTTGAAGAAGTCATTCTATACACGCTACTGTGCCAGGCACCATCCCCGCTTTTATGATCTTCCCAGGCACTGACATCTCTATCTGATATTTTTACACTTTCAAGTTTCCACACGAGACTGTCTTCTTTCACTGCTGACAACCGCGCCCCTTTAAACAGGGAAACCTCTTTTTTGTAGCGCGCTTCACAACTCCGGAACCAAGCCACCTTTTCTCGAATCATGCCGCAGGTATCCTCATAATCCGGTAATTGACCGAAAGGGGTTTCTTTCTCCTGCCTGCTCAATCCGGTATATTCCCGAATTCCATCAAAAATATCTTTTTCATACTCATCCCAGTTCCGGTATACGGCGTCCCGGTGAAATGACGGCCTTTGCGGATATTCGACAAGGTGATATGAATAGCTTTTGTGATAAGCATAGCCCTTCCCGTTGCTGGAAATGGGAGGATAGTTTTCATAAACAAAACTCAAGGTGTTATCTTTAACTTCAATGGTGATTTTAGAGACAATATTTGCCTCATGATTGAGATCCCGGAATATTACATATTTGTTATCTCCAACTTGTTTCATAATTAAATCCAGGGAAGTATCATCAGCATCAATTGCGGCACCATAACGATAAAAATCATACAAATAAACATATAAAAAAGAAAGACCATTGCCAATATCCCGCATTTTTTTCAGATAAATTTTATTTGCGCTGAATGGTCTCATGAAAAATCTTTCATTCTCTGGAAGATCTTTAAATTTCTCTTTTTTATACTGTAATGTATTCCCCCCCGAATCAGAACCGGCAAGACAGGTTAAATCAGAAACTCTGTCATCTTCTCTGATTTCCCAGATTCCGTCAATGGATACGGATTCTGCTGATTGGCTGCCGGAAATATTTCCCTGTGTTTCCGCAAGGCGAATCAGGTCTTCAAAATATTTCTCGTGTTTCTTTTTTATCTCCAGCGCGTTGGGCGGCGTGCCGATTTTGTTCAGATGCATGTTGATTTCCGCGAACTGACGTTGAATTGCCAGAATCTTTTTCCGGCGCTGCAAAAGGTGCCGGGACGCCGCTTCTGCCATTTTTTCGTTTTTAAACGCCAATGCGTTGGTGGCCTCGGCGGCAGCGTGCCCGTAGCCCTCCATTTCAATAGACAGCCTCGCTTTCAGCATCAGCATCTTATAGAGTTCCCGGTTGAGCTTTTTGAAGTACTCTTTCACTTCATCACAGGGATATTCATAGTATTGGGCAAACTGTTTTCTCAACGATATTTCCTGCTCCGGGGTCAGTTTGCCGTAAAGCTGCTTCAATAGATTCATAGTTGTGGTGATGACACCGGTATCCACAAAGTCGTTCAATACGTTCATATCCCCCATATCCGGGAGTTTGTAAACGGCTGGAACTGCGGCGGCGGTGTCTATCCCGTTTTCTGTTTGTTCTGCGACCTGTCTGGTATCAACGGGTTCTGTTCTCTCTGTTTCTGTTGTTCCGGTTTCTTCCATTTTTTGTGCCAATTTCCCTTCCGCGTTTGAGACAAACAGACTTTTGATCGCTTTAGCCTGGGTGGACAGCACGTTCATGACCCAGGAGCCGGTGGATTCGCTATTCCCGGGCCTTGGGGATCTATTTTGTTCAGAGGATGCGGGGGGTTCGGTGGTGTTGCGGCTTTGGGAGATGTCCCGGTTGATGGGCTGGCTGGCTGGTTGATTTATAGTTTGCACAGGGACAGGTTCAGAATCCTCACTTTCAGGTTTCGGCAGCGGGGAAACAAGGCGAAAGATGCCCCCCGCAGTTGTAATGAGGGGGGTAGAACCGGAAACCTCCAGCATGTAGCCAGGTTTCCCGCCAGATTCAATCTGAACCTTGCCGTCACTTCTTTCATGGAGCTTGAATGTGGCCATTTTCTGAAACCACTTGCTGTGCTTTCGATAGGAAAGTGCCACCTGATTTCCATCCGCAATCAGATAATAATTGGGAGATTTTTTACATCGAAAAGAAACTCCTCCCCCATTCAATCCGTCTACCATGAAAAAAGATGCGTTGCCCCGGTCAAGGGAGGTTCGGGGAATGCCGACTCTCACTGAGAAACCCTGAACCATCAGCGTTTTTCCGCTGCTTTCATCCTGGATCATGACGATGCGGGGAGATTCTGCAAACAGAATATTGCAACTTAAAAAAAACAGCATGAATGGATAAAAAAGGACACCTGTAAACAGCCAACTAACACTTTTTTCCTTCCTGAATGCACGTGTGCCCCAATTCATTTTTCTACACCAACTCCGATAAGATTTCGCTCAACAGCCTACCGTGAATCTAAACTTGTTCAAAAGTATATTAAATGCCAGACTGAATGTCAAACGCCTTTCCTTTGACGTTCGGCTTCAGGGGAGGGGATGGCTTTGCCCTGCGGGCAGTGATGAGTGGTGTCGTGCCTCCGGCACTGTGATGAGTGATGGGTTGGGAAAAGGCGGGGAATGGCCAACACCCGCGGCGCGTTGCGCCGAATGTTGAGTGATAGGTGTTGAGTTTTAAATGACAAAAAATCAGGGAAAATCAAAAGACAGGGAATGGGCAATTCTTTGATTGTTTCTGTCATCTAACATCCCGCGCAACGCGCCGCTACCCCTACTCACCCGAAGGGAAGAGGTTGAGGTTAAGCAGAAGGCAAGGTTGAGCCCGGAGGGGAGAAGACAGGGAATAGTCAACTCCCTGATTTTTCTTACCCC
>QMQE01000105.1 GCA_003650445.1 Acidobacteriota bacterium
CGGCAGTGCGGGTTCCAGCCCCCCAAAAGCCAAACACCCTCTGAACTTTGTGTCCTTTGTGCCCTTGTGCCTTTGTGTTGAATCCCCCTCTCCTCCTCCCTGCGGTCGAGTGCAAGTGAAAGTGCGAGTGCGCGAAAGAAGAGGATTGGCCATTCCCCGCTTCTGAACTTTAGTTCTATCTTTTCTGAACGTTGTGCCCTTGTGTTAAATTCTTCTCCCTCTCCCCCTCCGCTCTTCCCCCTCAGCGTGCTCTGCGGCTTCTGCGGTGAGTCCCCCTCTCTTCTCAACAGTCAATAATCTGAACACGTTTTCGCGTAAACTAAAAAGCGGGCCTCCCAAAGGAGGCCCAATGGCCGGGCATCTTGCTTTGTGCAGTGCCCGATATGTCAATGAGGGATCGGAGGTCAGTGTACACAACTTTCTTTCAGGATTGCCTCTAGTTTTTTTCGGGTGGATTTTCTTCCGGTGACATGATTCTCAATTGCCTCAAGTGCTGGATTTTTACTGAGGGTTTCCCCTTTAATTCTTGCTCTTTTACGGGCTTTTTTGTGGGATTCATGCTTTGCACTGCCTTTTGTATCCTGCAGTAGCTCTTCAAAGCGTTTTTTTGAGGAAACCTTCTTTTTCTTTTTGATTTCCCGCGAAGGCAAGCCGATGTATTTTTCAATGGTAGCTCGTAATTCGTCTATAGATATCGGCTCTTCAAGGTATTCTGTTGCACCATACTTGGAAAGTGCCTGAGTCCGGTATACGATGCCCCGATAAACAGCTGTCAGCATGATGATGGGCAGATCCGGCATCGTTGAACGAATTTTCTGCGCGACATCAAAGCCAGAAACTTTCGGCAGCATTGGATCCAGCAGTACCATATCCGGTTGAAATTGGTTCAGTTCTGTCAGTGCCATGTCCCCGTTTTGAACTGTTTTCAGCTCCACATCTAAGCCCTCAAAAGCCTTCTCCTGCTGTTTCAAAACGTTGGGGTCATAGTTGGCAATCATGACTCTTTTCTTCAAAATCCACCTCCGTATGATTACACTTTTGATAATATCAGTTTTTTTTCATCTTATCAAATTAAATCTGTAACTTCAGCGAAATCAAGGTGTTGGATTTTCTCAGCATATTCTCTCAAAAATGAAGAAACTATCAGACCGCCAGCCCGGCGTCTCCGTGGAAAAAACGCTTCCGGGCAAGGATAATGGTGGTAATGGCACCTACGCTAATGGCAGAGGCAATCATATACATGATAATGAGCTGATATTTTGCCGCCTCGATGGGAGTCGCACCGGCCATGAGCATCCCGGTCATGGCACCGGGTAATTGAATGATACCGACAATCTTCAGGGTATTGATAATGGGAGTCATGGATGCCCGGACCGAACGTTTCAGATAGTCCCGGCTGGCTTCCGCCGAAGGAAAACCAAGGGAAAGGGCAAATTCCACTTTCCGGCGATTACCATCAATTTCATGGTAAAAGCGATCCAGTACCAGCGCGGTGGCAGTCATGGTGTTACCGATGACCATCCCTCCCAGCGGTATCAGAAATTTGGGAACGGGCTGGATAACGCCGGTGGCCAGGAGCACACCGATAGAGACCACGGTTCCAGCCGCAATGCCGACAAAAGACAGGCCAAATACCCCCGTCACTTCTTTGGCCCGGCCCCTGGCTGTCCATGCCGCAATAATCGCCATTAACAGCAAAAGAAGAAGTTGCGACCACAGGGTATTCAGAGCAAACACGATGTGGAGCACATAGCCTACAGCGATCAGCTGAATCATGGCGCGAATACCACCGACAATCAGGTCTTTCTCCGTACCAACACGATGCCACCACGAGATTCCAATTGCGACGAAAATCAGAATGGTTGCGTAGAGAATCTTTTCCATAATCAAAACCTCCCGAATGCGGCAATCACATCAGCCATACTGCCCGAGACGCTTATCCTTCCCTGCTTCATGAAAATAGCCCGATTTGCCAATTTTACCATCCGGTCAATCTGGTGGGTCACCTGAATCAGCGTTCGGCCTTCACTCTGCAATTTACAAAGAAGTTTTTCCAGGCGTTCGATTGCAGTTACAGAAAGTGCTGCGGCCGGTTCATCCAGCAGCAAGACCTCAAGGTTGCGCAAAGCCACAATGCCAATTGAAATCAACTGGACTTCTCCCCCGGAAAGATCCGCTGTTTTTCGATTCAGCGTTTCCGTTGGCAGACCGCTTACTTCCAGGACATCCGCCGCATCCCAATCCTGTTTCAATACCGTACGAATCCGGTTCAGTACTTCCAAAACCGTGCCGTCAAAGAGTACCGGGCCCTGCATAACAATCCCGACCCGGTCCCTCAGCTCTTTTACCTTCATTTCGCTGAGTTTAACCCCACAAAACCGGATTTCACCCTCAGTTGGATCATCAAGACGGTTGAACAGCCTGAGCAGAGAGGTTTTTCCCGAACCATTCTCCCCGGCCAGCACCAGGCAATCCCCTTTATTCACATCCAGCGAAATGCCGGAAAGAATACGGGTTTCCCCTTTCGAAAGCCCCACATTCTCAAGCTGAAACAGAGGAACAGCATTGTCAGGTTTCATTCGCCCCTCCTGGATTTCTCAAACATCCTTCGAAAATTGAAGTCAAACAGAACAAAGCATTCTGCATCTCACTCCTACTCTCACTCCTACTCTTACTCCTACTCCTGCGTTGGCCCGTCACGGCAGTGGAATCCTCTTCAGCCAGTCCCGGTTCTCCCGGTGCCAATCCGCAGTGCGGCGAATGCCTTCTTCAAAACTAACCTTCGCTTTCCATCCGAGAATAGCGGCAGCCTTTTCCACATTCGCCCAGGTTGCCATCATATCCGCTTTGTGGAAGGGTTTTCGTTCAATCTTTGCCTTGCTGCCGAGATTTTCTTCGATGAGGGAAATGGCGTGATTCAGTTGGTAAGGCTTGTTCCCCCCGAGGTTGATGATTTCATAAGCGGTGGGGGTATGGACTGCCGCCACGGTTCCCCTGGCAATATCATCCACGAAGGAGAAGTCCCGTTTCTGGGTTCCATCCCCGAATACTTCCATTGTTTCGCCGTCCTCAATCCAGCGGATAAAACGGTACACGCTCATGTCCGGCCGCCCGGCGGGGCCGTAAACGGTGAAATACCGGAGAATAGTCACGTCAATTCCGTGAAGATAGTGATAGGTATAAGCCATCGCCTCCGCCCCTTTCTTAGACGCGGCGTAGGGAGAAATCGGCTCATTTACCGGCAAGGTTTCCAGAAATGGCATTTTCTGCCCGGCGTACAGGGATGAAGTGGATGCCAGCACGAATTTCTGCACACCATGACGGTGCATCAGCTCCAAAAGGTTTGTGGTGCCCAGCATGTTTGTTCGCACGTAAACGAAAGGATCCACCAGAGACCACCGAACACCGGCACGGGCGGCAAGATTGATAACACCGTCAAATTTATATTTCTCAAAAAGAGGTGAAAGTTCTTCCAGGTTTTCAATGTCAACCCGGTAAAACTCAAAGTTATTGTGTGGATTCAGCAAAGAAAGACGGTATTCTTTGACCCTCGGGTCATAGTAGTCGTTCATGTTGTCCACGCCCACAACAGTGACCCCTTTTCCCAGAAGCATTTCCGCTGTTTTGGCACCGATAAACCCGGCCGCACCAGTGACCAGAACGGTTCGCATGTTGAGGGGCTTATTCATCCTTCACCTGCACTTTCTGTATTCCGGTTGTCACTTTCCCCTCCTTGTAGTTAAATTCAGAACCCCATACACTGTGCGGAACAAGGTAAACCAGAAACATTACCACGACTGCCAATGCGGTTGCCCGTCTTTGCCATTTCAGGTTTTTCCGTGTCAGATAAAGTGCCGGGAGCCAGCAGATAAAGGCAATCAATGTTTTGTTGTCCGTCAAATCCCAGCCAAATGGAACACCGGTCCAAAGTTCCCCGAAGGCAAATTTCTGGACGAGGGGGCCCAGAATCAGGCCGCCGATCCCGAGAAAGAGAACCGCAATGCCCACCAGTTTTCGACGATCCTCATGTACCATCAAACCAAGGCCGATTCGAACCGTCAAAAGTAGTGCGGTGAACATGAACAGGATGTGGGGCAAGAGAATTGCCATCGGCACTGCGCCCTTGAACCGGGTAACCACTGGCTTTTCCGGGATGGCCAGGGCCGTATCCTTATCCTTTAAAACAACCTGATACATTAGTTTCCCCGCCGGGGGTTGATGGGGAAGAAACGCGGTATAATTGTCTCCCTGATGGAGCATGGGGATCTTTGTCCATTCATCGTTGCTCCGAAACCGCTTGTAACGGAGAATTGCCTGGCTCAGGTTATCCCCTGCCACGTTCACAGCAACCTCCTGGTCTCCGGCGCCACCGTGGCTTCGTTCAAGCTGATAACTCACCACCTTTCCGTTGATGGTTCCTGAACCGGTTACCGGATAAGTCGGGCCGGTTTCCCGCTGATACACTGCCAACCCTACTGTTAAAAAAAAGGCCAGAATCCATAGAATCACTTTTTGCATAGATACGCTCCAAACTAAAAAATCCTGTTTATTTTGTCATTTGAAAAGGCTTTTGTAAACGAGTTGGAAGGTTTTTCTTTCATTCATGGGAAAAAACACCTGCAATTTCAGAGAATCGTACTATAATTTATGTAAGTAGCCAGAGGGAGAATCGCATGGCAAAATGTCTGTTTCGGTACTTTATTATTGTTTTTCTGCTGATCGCCACGCTTCCTTCATTCTCTCAAAACCCTGCCGCCGAATGGCGAATGGATGAATGCCAGTGGACCGGAACAGCCGGGGAAGTTGTGGATACCCAGGGAAACGGCTACGATGGCACCGCCGTAAACGGTGCGTCAACCGCTGCCGGTAAACTCTGCAATGGCGGTGTATTTGACGGAAACAGCAGTTATGTCAACGTCCCGAACAGCAATTTTAACTTTGGAAACCGGATGTCTGTCGCGGCATGGGTAAAATGGGATATTGACCCTGCAAGCGGGCAGAACTATGCCAACATCATCTCCATCAACTCCACCAGCCAGACCGATACCGGCCAATTCTGGCTCCAGCACGACAACAACAATCAGCACTTTCAATTTGCCGTCACCACCACAAACGCCCGTTACTTTGTTAATTCCACCACCAGCCCCATCCAGGGGGTCTGGTACCACGTCGTGGGCGTGTATGACCGGAACCGAATCCGAATCTATGTAAATGGAAGCAAAGAGGCCGAGAAGAATACCCAGGGAAACGTGACAGCTTACAATTCCGCATATGCTCTGAATATCGGCAGATGGGCCTATACCGGGTTTCCCAGAGCATTTTCCGGCCTGCTTGATGAAGTAAAAGTTTACACACGGCGGTTGCGGGACAGTGATGTGTCGAGGCTTTACGATCGGGAAAACAGCGGCAAAAACTACGACAATTCGACACGAAACTGCCCTGCCTGCCAGGCATTGGCCGAATGGCGAATGGATGAATGTTTCTGGAGTGGAACCTCCGGTGAGGTGTTGGACAGCACGGGCAATGGGTATGATGGAACCGCAGCCGGCACAGCTACCCCATTAAGCACAACCCCCTTTCTCTGCCAGTACGGAGACTTGACCGGCACCGGATATGTGACACTGCCAAATCATCCATCAATCGGAAGTGCATGGACATATGCCATGTGGGTCCTGTTCCCCTTGAGTTCCGCATCCCACAATCCCATTTCCTACTATGGAAATTTTTTCTGCCTCGGTTCGGTAAATGGAACCGGAGACTTGGGCTACATTTCCGATCACAACGGCAGCAATCTCCGGTGGGGGGTTTACGATAACAGCGGCAATTTCAGAGAGAACGGCTTTCCGGACGACCTCAGCGGATGGCATCATCTAACGCTGGTGGCAGATGGAAATGGCCATACGCGAATGTACATTGACGGCAGTTATCACAACAGAGTCTCCGCCATTACCACCGGAGATGTGGAGTATATCGGCACTTCATCCGACGACACTTCCGGTGAAACCATCGGTGCCGGTGTGGATGAGGTCATCCTGTTTGATTCAGCGTTCAGCGATTCTCAAGTACAGGACCTGTACAACAACGAAGCCGCAGGAAACAACTGGGACGGCAGCCCCCGAACCTGCCCTTATTGTGGGCCAACTGCGAACTACCGGATGGACGAATGCCGCTGGACCGGTACAGCCGGTGAAGTGCTGGATAGTTCACCCAACGGCTACAACGGCACACCGTACAATGCAGCCACAACAACAAATGGCGGCATTTTGTGCCATGCCGCTACTTTCAACCGGAACGGTACTTCGGATTATGCAGTTTTGGACAATCGGGCCATTGACGGAGCCCAGGATTTCACATTCATGGGCTGGTTCCGTTCACCGAAAGCGGGGAACCAGGTCTTGATTTCCGGGGCCGCGTCCTCCAATGCCAATGAATGGCTCCTCTGGCACAACGGCTCCAGTACCATTCAAACCTTCCTCTTTGGAAGTGCCGTATCCTACACCCTGCCCTATGCCATCAATGACGACCAATGGCACCACATCGTCTGGGAAAGAAGTGGAACCACCGAATCCCTTTATCTTGACGGTTCACTTGTTTCTTCAAACACACGATCAGCCAACCCAATTGCGGTGGATACCGGAGGACTTATGATCGGACAGGAACAGGACTGCGTCGGAGGGTGTTTTCAATCCGGCCAGGTTTTTGTCGGAGAAATTGATGAATTGCTTTTCTACGGCTATGCCCTGCCGGGGTCCAGCATCCAGAGCATTTACAACAATCAGCAAACCGGGTTTAACCGGGATGGCAGCGCCCGAACCTGCCCCCTTTGCGATGCCGACCTCGAATTGCGTATGGACGAATGTATCTGGAACGGCACCACAGGAGAAGCAGTGGACAGCAGTAACCACGGCCATGACGGAACCGCTGAAGGCGGCGCAATAACCGACGATGCCGACGCAAAGCTCTGCCGCGACGGTGAATTCATCGGCTCCAGATACCTTTCCCTGTCAAATGGAATCACCCTGGGTAATTCATGGACTGCAGCCATGTGGGTTCGCTTTCCACTGGATTCAAGTGGCCACAACACCGTGGGGAGTTATGGCAATTCTTACATTATCGGTTCAGTCAATGGCACCGGGGACATGGCTCTTATTTATGATAGCGGTGGTACAGACCTCCGCTGGGGCGTATACGACAACTCCGGTCATCTCAGTGGTACTGATTTTCCGGATAATCTCTCCGGATGGCACCACCTGACTTTCGTGGGACGTTCCGGCGGCAGCACAGACTTGTTTATTGATGGCACATATGACAGCAATGTGCCCATGCGAACCACGGGGGATGTAACCTACATCTGTACCTCTTCCGACGACCCGGCGGGGCAGACAATCGGTGCCGCTGTTGATGAATACAAGATATTCAACTCTGAATTGACCAACGCCCAGATTACCCAGATTTATAACAACGAATCCACCGGCATCAACTGGGACGGCTCGGCAAGAATCTGCCCCTCCTGTAGCCCCGTTGCGAATTACCACCTTGATGAATGCTACTGGGACGGTACAAGCGGCCAGGTTGCGGACGCCAGCGGAAACGGCAACGACGGAACTGCCCATGGAAACGCCAACACTGGCCCGGGGGGCATTGTCTGCAGATGCGCAAACTTCAACAGCGGCGGAGCAACCGGACAGTACGTCACATTTCCGGCATCCGTTGTGGACGGACTAAGGGATTTCAGTTTCAACACCTGGGTAAAACCTGAAGACACCGCCACTCACACCCTGCTGTCCGGTGCCGGGAGTTCCAGCGATAACGACATACTCCTCTATGCGTCCAACACCACCACACTGGAAACCTACATTGCCGGTGCATCTCAAAATAGTTACTCCCTCTCAGACCTTGGGGACGGAAACTGGCACATGATCACCTGGACACGGAAAAACGGAACCGAAAGTATTTACGAGGACGGCGCCCTGGTGGCAAGCAACAGCGTCTCCACCACCACACTTTCAGTACAATCCCTGATTATCGGGCAGGAGCAGGACAGCGTCGGCGGCGGGTTTAATGATAATCAGGCCTTCCGCGGGCTGCAGGACGAAGTCACATTCTGGAATCGGGCACTGGTATCATCCGAAGTGTCCGCAATTTACAATAACGAAAACGGGGGATTAAACCTCGACGGTAGCGCCCGCACCTGCCCCACATGCGTCCTTATCACCTACTATGAAATTCAGCATGATGGCAGCGCCATCGTCTGCTATCCGGAACGGATTCACATCGTGGCACGGGACTCTTCCGGTGGAGTTGTTACCGGCTTTACCGGCACCATCGCACTCAGTACCTCAAGCGGAAATGGCACCTGGTACACCTCATACAGCGGCCTAACCAACGATGATCCGCCCCAGGGCACATTTTCCGATGCCACAGCTGACGACGGACAGGCAACTTACACCTTTGTAGCCGGAGATCAGGGCGAAATCACCCTGTTTCTTCGGGACACCCACGCCGAAACCCTGCAAATCACCGCATCGGACGGCACCTACACTTCAGCGGGACACAACAGCGGTGACCTCGTATTCCGCCCCAGCGGCTTTGCAATTAAAGATACCGGGGGCTCGGACATCCCAAATCAAATCAGTGGCCATGACTTCACCGTTACCATCACGGCCATTGGAGAAGACCCTCAAAGCGGCCAATGTACCGCACTGGATTACAGTGGAACCAAAACCATTGACGCCACACTTTTTTATAACGACCCGTCAAGCGGAAGCACCCCGTTCATACTGGACGGTAACAATGTCACATCCTCCGGAACCAGCATACAATTGAACTTCACAAACAGTACCGCAACCGTTTCCGCAACTTATAACGATGCCGGGAAAATCTGGTTCCGGCTTACGGATAGTGCGGAAAACATAACCGGAGACAGTGCCGTATTTGTGGTCAAACCCTGGGCGTACAGCGTCACAGCAGATGGAAACCCCGGTGCCGC
>QMQE01000106.1 GCA_003650445.1 Acidobacteriota bacterium
ATTACAGCCCCTTCCAGTATCATGGGGATTGATGTGTATGGGACATATTCGGAAGGAATCTGCGGGTTCTCTCTCCCAACTAAAGCACTGACGACGAGCATTCTTCCGGATATCCGCCCCAGTGCCGGTAGCGATTGGACAGGCATTTCCATTACCAATCCCAATAACCAGTCCGTATCTGTGAAGGTTGAACTGGTCCGATCTGATGGCAATGTGGCCACCTCAAAAACAGTGTCAGTTGGAGCGCTATGCAAATATAAGGCGGTGCTCACTGATTTCTTTGACAGCGCACCGCTCTATGAGACGGACTATTTGAGAGTAAGTGCCAACCCGGGAGTTCTTGCCGTGGAAGTGTCCGGAAGCCACAACAACAGCTGGATGACCAGCATTTGCGCTTGTTCTGCTTATTAATCAGCAATAAATCATTTAAGGTGAGGGGGCTTTGGCCCCCTTTTTTCGGCTTTTCCCTGTCTTTGCTTACCCTTGCCTTTCACTCAACCTTGTCCGGCCTTGTTTTCTCACAGAAGTTTTCGTTTATCATCCATTTTGGCTGTAATTTTTTCCCCGTCCAGGTGTTCCAGCAAAGGAATCAAGTATTTGCGAACCAGCCCGAATTCGGCCTTTGCTTCCTGAATGTTGAATGAGCCAAGGCCTGCAGCCCAGTCCCGGAAATGCTCCAGAAATTTTTCGTATTCATCCGTATCCAGAAAATAATCGGGAGAAATCCGCACAAAGCAGCCTTCAGAAATCCCCCTCTGCAACAGGTCGGTCAATAAAGCCCCATCCTCAAATTCTCGTTTCAACGCAGAAAGGAGTGGGGGGGTCATCCCGGCCGCTTTCAGAAGGGAAAGCAGTTTCTGATAAGCTGCCTGCTCATCCGGTGAGTATGTCCTCGAAAATGAGGGAAGCCTTATCACTGAGCCTTTCTGTACCAATTGCCCCTGTTTCACCATTGCCCGCACAATGCTATCCGGGTAATGGCGGAGTATTCCGGCGGGATATCCGTCTTTTCGGGGGTTTTCCCGGTGAAATTCTTCGACCCTGGACAGTATTTCATCTTCTATTTCTTTTACTTGATCGGGATGATACAGTTGGCTGTCTTTTTCAAATTTTACCAGATGCTTTTCCGAAGTCAGCGACTGAACAACAGTTTCAAATACCTGGCGGGTCAGAAAGAGACGGGCCCGGGCATTCTCACTATCCACTTTTCCTGATTCTGTCAATATACCCATCAAACGGGACTGATCGTCCATTGAGTCTTTCAGTTTCAGTCCGGGAGATACGGGGTGAAATCCCCTTCGTTTGACAGGTTGGCTGTCAAGGATTACCCCGCCGCCGATTGTGTGCACCGGGGAGTAGGATCGGACAATGAAGCGTTCTCCCATAAAGCAGGCCACTTCCCGTTCAAAACGCAGCTGGCAGAGTACATCGCAGGGGATATCCACAGAGGGGGACTCCAGCAGTTTGATTCGGGCGATCACATCATCACTCCCCATGCTGATCCGGACACGGGTCAGGTCTTCAAGCTCCCCTTCCCCTGAGGCAACCTGAATCCGCGCATCGGCATATCGTGTTGAAATTTGAAGGGGTTCTGAAACAGCCACCATTCCCCGTATCAGTTCATTTTTCTGAAACTGTGGAACATTCAAAGCGACACGTTTTCGTGCATGAATCTCATTCACAGAATGGCCATGATTATTCAACTTCTTGATGACGGCAGCTTTTCCCGGCGGATATACCGTAATTTTATCCCCTGTTTTCAGAGAACCGGACATCAAGGTTCCGGTTATGACAGTACCATGTCCCTTGATTGTAAAACTCCTGTCAATATGAAGATGCGGCGGCTGCCGGTTATTTTCATTATGAATACTTTCGCCCAACTCAAAGAGATGGTTCGTCAAGCTTTCGACCCCTTCCCCCGTCGTTCCGCTCACATGGAAGATGGTGTCCGGTTCGGCCAGACCGCTTTTGCCGAAAAGTTCCCGAACCTCAAGCTCGGTAAAGGCCACCATTTCCGCGTCCGAAAGATCAATTTTGGTGATTACCGGAATAATGGGGGATACACCAAGAAATGTCAGGATATTGAAATGTTCCTCAGTCTGGGGCATTACCGACTCGTCCGCAGCAACCACCAGGAGCCCCATATCCACGGAATGGACACCGGCCAGCATGTTTGTAACAAAATCTCTATGGCCGGGAACATCAATAAAGCTAAGGGCCAGCCCATCCCTCTCCAGATGAGCAAATCCGATGTCAATGGTAATCCCCCGGCGCTTTTCTTCTTCCCAGCGGTCCGCATCGGTTCCGGTCATCCTGTACACCAGCGTGGTTTTCCCGTGGTCGATATGGCCGGCTGTGCCGATAATTATCTGTTTTTGCGAAATCATAGCCACCGCCTTCCGGGACAGGCGAGTTGTTTCCAGGGGAAGGAGCCAGGAAGACACCCGATGCCTTTTTTTGTCTTAAAGTTAAAATTTAGCATTTAGAATTCAACACTCGGCGCAAAACGCCGGACTCAGCGTCCGAGTTTATTGAGAACCTGTTTTGCGCAGGATTTCAGCGTTTCAAAAACGCCAGTACCAACAGTTGCCACAGACTCGAAAACCGGTTCGCCTTTGAAGCGCAGCGCCTCCGTTAATTCATCCACAGGTGTGACATTGGGCAAATCCCGCTTGTTGAGCTGAAGTACGTATGGGATCGCTTCCAGTTTCAGATTGTTTTCTTCGAGATTTTCCCGGAGATTGACCATGGATTCGATATTCGCCTCGTACCGTGCATCCTGGGAATCTGCAACAAACACAACGCCATCGGCACCTTTCAGAATCAGCTTTCGGGAGGCATTGTAAAACACCTGGCCGGGGACCGTGTAGAGCTGGAAGCGAACCTTGAATCCATGGATGGTACCCAGATTCAATGGCAAAAAATCAAAATAGAGAGTCCGGTCGGTTTCAGTGGCAAGGGAAATCATTTTCCCCTTCAGATCGGGATTTGTTTTGTTGTAAATGTACTGCAAGTTGGTGGTCTTCCCACAGAGGCCCGGCCCGTAATAAACCAGTTTACAGTTGATTTCTTTCGCGGAGTGGTTGATAAATGCCATTTTCAGTCATCGCCAAACAGTTTGTCAATGTCGTTTTCGGTAATCTCAGCGAAGGGGGACTCATATTCCTTTTCCCCTTCAAACTGATGCTTTGCCTTTTCTTCAATCACATCAAATATCCGCTCAAGTTCAGCGGAGGTCTTTTTCACCCTGAGACGCACAAGGCCCAAAGTGGAACGGTTGTCAAAAATTACAACAAGAATGCCCCGCTTTCCAACGATGGAAATATGCAGATTGTCCTTTTCACCTTCATGGAATAAAATACTGAATTCTTTTTCGCCAATGAGTTTTGCCAGGCCATCGGTTGCCGCAACATTCCCGGCAGTCAGGGAAGCCAGAGATGTAGTGTCGATTGAGCCTAAGTCTCCGCAAGCGGCAATCTGCTGGCCGTTCTTATCCACAAGAAAAACAATTTTGGCATTCGCGTCATCTTTCAGCCGTGTCGCAACAGCTTTAATTCTTTGATATTCTTCATCGTACATGACAAAATCTGGTAAAGGCATCGCCCACCCCTGTTCGCTTTACTCTTTGCAGTCCTTAACATTATACAATAGACCGCAATGTGTACAAGTAAAAATCTTTCCGTAGCCCCATTCCATTACCGCATCATGCGGAAAAGCCCATCTAAAAGATACCCAAGGTAAAAAGAATCCGACAGATTCCCTCTTCGGGAAGCCAGCTCCAGTTTGTTTGTCAAGACCAGAGCCCGGGTCGCGCCACCGGGGAAACTGGCCCCGAGACGCTTTAACTTATCAAGGTAGTATGTGGATCTGGAGATCCGGTTCACTTCTTCACGGCTGCGGGCATTTTCCAGGTGGCGGGCTTTCCCCAGTGTGCTCTGAAAAAACCGCCAGATCACAATAGGGGAAACTCCCCCGGTCAACATACCGTTCAAAGCAGCGTGCGCCATACCCGGCCGTTTCTCAATCAAGGCATCCTGAATATCAAAAGTGGAATAGCTCCTGGACGGCATCAATAAGCCCTTCACGTGTTCCAATGTGATTTCCTTTGTTTCATCTCCGATGAACAATATGAGTTTTTCAAGTTCCGATGCAATGGACATCAATTCTGAAGAGGAAAAATCTGCGAGAAATTCCGCCGCATCCGGTGTAATACTGTATCCCTTTTCCCGGAGACGCTTGCTGATAAAAGAGGGGACCTGATAACTTCTGAGGGGTTTGAAGTCTTCTATTTTGACAGATGCAGTTAGTTTTTTAAAAAAGGAAGTCCGTCTGTCCAACGATTCTCCCTCGAGAATTAATACGGCACGGGGGATACCCCCTTTTTTTACCCGGTTCAGAAAAAGCTCTGCCACTTTTTCCTGCCCTTTCAGCCGGAGTTTACCGATGTTTTCCACATGGATGACCCGGCTTCCATGGCCAAATGCCCGTTCTTCCCAGGTCGACAGAATATCCACCAGTTTCTTTTCCCTTGCATCCATTTTCAGGTAGTTGAAATCCGAAAATCCTTCCTTGAGCGTGGCACTGACAATCTGTTCCACCCGCTCTTTCCTGAGGAACACCTCACTACCAATCAACAGCACTATGGCATTGTCAGCCATGCCACCACCTGAAAGCCCATCTGGCCAGCAATCTCTTTTTCTTCCCTGCTCATGTCATTGTAATAGTATTTAGATTCAGTTGGATAACGCATCAAGAGCATGAAATCCCGGCTCATTGTCCGATTGCCTTTACTCTCCACAAAAACTGCTTTCAGTCTGATAATCTCACGGCTGGCGGTTACCCGGTTGTCTGATCCACTTTGAACAGTTCGTTTCCCGCCATCGTTAAGCTGGATGGAAATCCGGACATCTGCCCCGGCGGGGTTATCCACCAGCACCATTCCGTGTTGCAGAAGCTGGCCCTCTAAAGCCCGTTCCACGAGAATACCCATCCTGGCTCGATTACTCTGATTATCCACCGGTACAACGTACACACTTCGCTTCGGCGTCTTCACCACATGATAGCCGCAAGCAAGAACAGGTAACAACAGAACAAAAAGCAGCGTTCGTTTATTCATGACGCTATTTTACCACAAGGTTCAGCAGACGATCGGGAATGTATATTTTTTTCACCACAGTTTTTCCTGCCAATTCAGCCGCTACCCGCTCACTGGCAGTTGCCAGTTCAAATGCAAGGTCTGAATCAATTCCCATTTCCGCTTCGATTTTATCTTTAATCTTGCCATTCACCTGTACAACCAATGTAAAACTATCTGCCACAGCGAATTTGCGATTCAATTCAGGCCACAGGGACACGTCAAAATCATAAATCCGCCCGGTTTCAGAAGCCATATGAGGGGCAAAGGGCATCAGCATTCGGATTAAATCCCGGTAAGCCAGGCCCGCCACCGCAGCGCTCACCTGGCTCTCAAGGTCCGTGGCGGAAAGCAGGTTGTAAAGCTCCATCAGGGACGCGATGGCCGTGTTCAGGTGCAGGCGTTTTTCAATGTCATCTCCCACTTTCGCAATTGTCTGATGGAGTTTCTGAAACAGTGCCTTTGCTTCCCCCTTCAGCTTTTCGGGGTCAATGTTTTCTTTCTTCTGAATGATCTCAGAATTGTTTTCTCCGTAGTTCCAGACCCGGTTCAGAAAACGCAATGCCCCCTCCGCACCCTGGTCTTTCCATTCAATTTCCTTTTCCGGTGGAGAAGCAAACAGCATGAATACCCGCACTGCATCCGCACCAAATTTCTGAATCATGTCATCGGGGTCCACGACGTTACCCAGGGATTTGGACATCTTTCTGCCGTCTTTGATAACCATTCCCTGGGTTACCAGCTTTTTCACCGGTTCGTCAATCTTCAAAAGCCCGAAATCCCGGAGCAACTTGGTGAAAAACCGTGTGTAAATCAGGTGCATGGTGGCATGCTCCACACCACCGATGTAGAGGTCCACCGGTGTCCAGTATGCGGCATCTTCCACGTCAAAGGGGGCGGTGTCGAGATGGGGGTTCAGGTAGCGATAGTAGTACCAGGAAGAATCCATAAAGGTGTCCATGGTATCGGTTTCCCGCCTGGCATCCCCGCCGCACCTGGGACAGGTGGTGTGGAGAAAAGATTCCGAGGTCAGGATAGGAGACCCGCCTTCCCCGGTGAATGCCACGTCGTCCGGGAGTTTCACCGGCAGATCTTTTTCCGGCACCGGCACAATGCCGCATTTGTCACAATAAATGATGGGAATAGGTGTTCCCCAATAGCGCTGGCGGGAAATTCCCCAGTCTTTCAACTTGTAGGTAATGGCACCCCTGCCAAAGCCTCCGGCCTCTGCCACTTCATTCATTTCAATCTTTGCCACATCGGAGGTAATTCCGGAAAATACGCCGGAATCAACCAACACGCCGGTTGCCTCCACCGCTTCTGTCAGCTCTTCCTCGTATCGAAACCCCGGTTCCGGTACAATCACCGGCAAAATGGGCAGATTGTATTTCTTCGCAAATTCAAAATCCCGCTGATCATGGGCCGGAACCGACATCACCGCCCCGGTTCCATATTCCATCAATACAAAATTTGCGAGATAAACCGGAATTCTCTTCTTTGTAAAGGGGTTCAAGGCATAAATGCCGGTGAACTGGCCCAGTTTCTCCGTAGAGGCCAGGCGTTCTTCCCTGCTCATTCGGTTCATTTTTGTAACAAAATCGTCAATCGCCTCCCGCTCCGGGGAGATTTCCCGGATTTCCTTTACCAGCGGATGGTTGGGTGCCAGACAGACAAAGGTGGCACCGAAGATAGTGTCAATCCGTGTGGTGAACACTTCCAGGCTCTTATTAATGCCGTCCAGCTGGAATTCGACAAAACTGCCCTCGCTTCGGCCGATCCAGTGGCGCTGCATTGCTTTGACATTTTCGGGCCACTGGGGGAGATTGTCCAGTCCGTTCAACAACTCTTCCGCGTAATCGGTAATTCGGACGAACCATTGTTCCAGTTCCTTTAATTCCACTTCGGAATCACACCGCCAGCAGGTTCCCCCCTCTGCCTGTTCATTTGCCAGAACGGTCCGGCAGGAGGGACACCAGTTGACGGAGCGCCGGCTTCGGTACACCAGTCCTTTCTCCATCATCTTCAGGAAAATCCATTGGTTCCAGCGGTAGTATTCAGGATCACAGCTTGCAATTTCCCGGTCCCAGTCATAGGAAAAACCCAGGTTCTGGAGCTGAACCCTCATCATTTTCATGTGGTCATAGGTGTGTTCACGGGGGTGACGGCCGCTTTTAATCGCCGCGTTTTCCGCCGGCATTCCCATAGCATCCCAGCCCATGGGGTGCATCACATTGTATCCATTCATAGAAAGATAGCGGGAAACCACATCCCCGATGCTGTAGTTGCGAACATGGCCCATATGAATCCGGCCTGAAGGATAGGGAAGCATTTCCAGACAATAAAACTTCTTCTTTGAGGAATCCCGCTTAACCTTGTAGGGCTTTTCATCTGCCCAGCGTTTTTGCCACCTGGGTTCTATTTCTGAAAAATTGTATGCCATGATGCCTCCTTACTCCATGCCCAGGAAGGTATCCAGGGTATTCAGATAATGGTCAATGTCTTTCTTTGAATGTTTTAAAGACAGAAAATTCGCCTCATATTGGGATGGTGGCAGAAGTATGCCCGATTCCAGCATGAACTGAAAAAAGCGCCGAAAACGTTCCATGTCGCAGGCCGCTACTTCCGGGAAATTGGACGGCGCAGTCCCTGTGAAAAAAACAGTGAACATGGCACCTTCAATGGAAAAGGATACATTATTGTGGCGGCTGCAGATATCGGCCAACCCATCGGCCAGATGGCCGGACACGATTCGAATCTCATCCAGAACATGATCCCGTTCATAGATTTCAAGCGTCTTGAGGCCACACTCCATGGCAGCCGGGTTTCCGGAAAGAGTGCCAGCCTGATACACAGGCCCGATGGGTGCCAGCCAATCCATAACAGCCCCACTCCCTCCGATGGCTCCCACCGGCATTCCGCCACCAATTACTTTGCCGAAGGTCGCCAGATCCGGCGTTATGCCGTAAAGGCCGAAAGCCCCCTGTTCATGAATACGAAACCCCGTCATCACCTCATCGAAAATAAGCAGAGCTTCGTGGCGCTCCGTCAATTCCCGAAGGGCCTGCAAAAAACCGTCTTTGGGCCTGACAACACCCATATTGCCTGCCACAGGCTCCACAATTACTGCAGCCACATTCCCGCCCGCCAGCGCATCCCGAACCTCATCCGCATTATTGTATTCACAGATAATCGTTGATTTTGTCGTCCCGGGCGTAACACCCGGGCTGTCCGGAACCCCCAATGTCGCACCGCCGCTTCCCGCCTTCACCAGCAGGGAATCGTGATGGCCATGGTAGCACCCGTTGAACTTGATAATTTTTTCCTTACCGGTATACCCTCGTGCCAGACGAATCGCCGTCATCGTTGCCTCAGTCCCCGAACTGACAAAACGAATCTTTTCCACGTACGGCATCATTTCATGAATTTTCTCAGCCAGGCGCGTTTCTATTGTTGTCGGCATACCAAAGCTCAAGCCCTTGTCCATCCGGCTCTTCACCGCTTCAAGAACCTCCTGGTTGGCATGGCCCAGAATGGCAGGTCCCCAGGTGCAGATAAAATCCAGATAGCGGTTCCCATCTACATCCAGCACAAATTGATCCTTTGCCGATGCAATGAATACCGGTTCCCCACCAACTGCCCGGAATGCCCGAACCGGACTGTTCACGCCACCGGGAATTGATTTCCTTGCTCCTTCAAATGCCTGTCTGCTCTTTGTATGTTCCATGTTTTTCACCTCAAATTCGATTGCTTATTCCCGGCACCGATATCATTCTCATTATTATCCCGGGCTCAAAACGGCATTATCCTACATTTCCCCCGGAAATTCCACCGGCCTGACGG
>QMQE01000107.1 GCA_003650445.1 Acidobacteriota bacterium
CGGGGAAAGCTCCGTGCTGCCGCAGGTGGCGGCAGTGCGGGTTCCAGCCCCCCAAAAGCCAGACACCCTCTAAACTTTGTGTCCTTTGTGCCCTTGTGCCTTTGTGTTGAATTCTTCTCCCTCTCCCCCTCCGCTCCTCCCCCTCAGCGCCCTCTGCGGCCTCTGCGGTGAGTCCCCCTTCTCCTCTTAATCCATGATTTACATGCGTTCTGAAATTGTTAGAGATAAACTCTCAGAGTTGCCCTGTAAGCAGCTAATGACCACACAAAGGCCGAAGGACTGCCTATTTCTGGATTTCCTGCCAGGAAATGATGCGATCGTCCCCGCGGTAAACACCGAAGGTAGCAAGACCATACTGAAAGTTCATGTAGTAAGGGGCAGACAATGTCACTTCAACAGAGCCTTCGTTTCCAAGGCCGGGCGCACCCAGTGTCAGGCTGCCGGAACCCCCGGAAATAACCTGAACGGAGGTAACAGCAGTATCCCCTCCATTGAGTGCTCCACTCCAGTTGTTAAGGGTTACGTCAGAAGTGCTATAACTGGTGCAGCTGTCTTCGGTGGAGAGCGCATAGTCCCCGTTCTGGTAGTATTCCGCCTGAATGGTCAGTTGAAGTGGCCGATCGGAGGGGCCGAAGTTGTTCAGCACCCGAAGGCGTCCGTATCTGAACAGGACACCGTTGGATGTGGCGTTGCCGGTAATGCCGTCGCTGTCTGTGACAGTCAGTTGAATCTGAATAGTTTCCGGGTTCGTGGGACTGCCCCAGCCGTAACGGTTTACGGTGGAGGTGAAGGGGCACTGGCCGCCTGTGAATGAGGGGGCAGGAGAAACGAAGGTGAGGGCTCCGGTACCACCGATGGCGTTGGCAGTGATTCCGCTGGCGGCGAGCTTGACAAAGTTGTCCCGGTAGTTGGTGGTCACGGCATTGGACAGGTTCCTTGCCACAATGGTTCCGGTAATGGAGAAATATTGCTCCGCATACGTGAATGAGGAACTGCAGGCCGGAATTTGGTTGAGGGTTTCGATGGTGAAGATTGCCGGAGTGAAGCGCCCGATGGTGCCGCTTTCCCCCCGTACCGTCCCGGCTCCAAGGTAGTCGGGGGTTTCAGCAGAAATCGTAATCACCCCCACTTCACTGTAGGAGATGTCAGTGCTGTTTTCTCCCAACACAAGGTTGACAGTACCGGCACTGAGCGCTCCGGTGCTTCCCCCCGCCGGGGATGTCAGCGCAACTCCGAGGTTGGCAGACGCTGTAAAGTTCGGCGTTACGGAGTTGTTGGACAGATCGGCACCGCTGTCAGGGACACCGTTATTGTCTGCATCGTCTCCGGATTCCCAGGCAACCGCGCGGATTTTCAAGGTAAATGCTTCTCCCGCTTTTTTGTACACCGGTCCAGTAGCACCTGCAGCACCGGGGTTTCCCGTGGTAGTGACATCAAATCCGAAGGGTTTGACCACAAAGAGGTTGCTGTCTCCAGAAACAGAGGTGTTGACATGGTCCTGAGCCCGGAGGAATATTCGCCCGGCGTCATTGTACAGAAGGGAAAGGATGCCTTGACCGTTTGTAAAATCAACGTTTACCGTAGTCCAGGCCGTGCCCACGGCAGTTCCGTTCACATTCAGCAGCGTGCTGCCCCCGGATGGATTGTCATAGACAATTTCAAAGTCCACAGGTACTGTACCGTTATAATCCAACAACTGGCACTGGCCGGTATCCGGATCCCGTCCAATAGCAGAAATTGTCGTTTGGAAAGCCCGAGCGGATATTTCAGCGGGGATGGTGTCAATGACAAAGGCATCTGGGCGGAAGGCCAGCGGGCCTCCATCGTTTCCATCGGAGTTTGCCACACCGTCATTCGCACGGATTGTCAGGGTTTCAGGATGTGTATCTTTTAGAAATAATGTTACTTCTCCTGCATCCCCCGCCGTAAACGCATAACTCGCGGTTCCATCGTCAACTGTGCCGTTGTTCAAGGTGCCGGTTGGTGGGTCATCGTTGCTGCAGCCGGTACAGGAGGTGAGCCAGTCTCCGTGGCCGGTGGAGGTAGTCAGAGTGACGGTTCCCACATAGCCGGTCTGTACCACTCCGGCACTGCTCATGATTTGCACGTGAACCCGCTCCGGCATGCATGCGGTAGCGGAACCGTCATGCTGAATGATAAAGTAGAGATTGCCCCCGCAGTTGAACCCGCCGTAGCTTGAAATCTCGGTGGTGAGCCAGTCCTCGAAGGAGCTTGCCCCGAGGTCTCCGACAAAAAGATAGAGTGCTTGTGGCAATGTGCCTGTCACAGAGTATGTTACGTCATCATTGCTGCTACGGGTAAAGGAGAGGTTCCCGGTATAAGAAAAATATCGAATTTGCGGGTCACCGGAGGTTCCGTCATCCACATTGCTTTCGTCGTTGGTGACAATGTAGGTGTAATCATTCCCGTCTACGCTGATGGTTCGATTTCCCTGGTAGGTGTTGCTGTCCGAGCCGAGGTTTCCGTGCATCTGAATCCGAACCGTCTGCCCGGAATAATTGGAACCGGGGCGCGCGACAATCCGGTAGGCGTTATGGTTGGTATCGGCAAATTCAACTGTTACATCCACATCCACGCCATTGACACTGTAGCTGGACACCGAGGTGGCAGCACCTGTGGCGTTTCGAAGGGCGTTGTCCGTTCCGTTCATATCGATATTGACGCAAGAGCCGCCGATGCATATTTCCGGGTAGCCGAAGTTGTCGAAGGCATCCCGCCCGCCGTCACTCCAGCGGTTATTTCGAAGGTCGCTGGTGGAAGGAGACCATGCGGATTCAGGGCTGTTGAAGTCGTGTTTGGGATACTGGGCAGCGGGGACAACGGTGCGGCTGCGGACTGTGCCACTGCCATCAAACACGGATGCGTAAAATGCGTGCTGGTAGTCTGTTGTTACCTGAAGTACAACCTCCCCCCCATCCGATGGCGAAAAGGTGTAATCCGCCACCCCGCTCCCCTGGTTTGTGAGGGTTCCGCCGCCGGTGACAATGGACCATGAACCATAATTCGTGCTGGTACTGACTTCAATTGTCGTGGCGGGAGAGTAGATTCTGAATCGGACCGGGTCACATTCAAATTGAGAATCAAGGGCTTCAATACAGGTGGCAGAGCAGGGATGTGTTTCTGTGTATATCCGGTTTATTTGGGTTGCCGATGAAAAATGATTAAAAAACCGGAGTTCGTCAATCTCACCAATGTAAATCTGGCCTGTCTCAAAGCAGCCGCCCACACAGTCCTGCTCCTGGCCAAGCAGCAGCCCCCCGGGATCTACCCGTAACGCGCTGCTGTAAACCAGCGATTTTGCGCCTACAAGCTGGCCATCCATGTAGAGAGAGATTTCACTGCCATCGTAACTGACTGCAATCTGGTGCCAGTTGTTATCACTTAAAGGCGTGGGCAAATGAAATGACTGGCTGCTTCCATGGATGTAAACGGACAAGTGGCTGCTGTTTGTCTGAAACAGCAGGATTTCATTGGCCTGCCCGCTGTTCGCGGCCGACAAAAGCGCCTGGTTGTTTGTATTCCCGGTTTTATACCAGCCGGAAAAGGTGAACCCGGTTACATTGTCCAGTGCGCGGTTGTCCAGTTCCACAAAATCATCTGTATCGCCGGTGTTAAATGACCCGGCCCGACAAATGTGCCCTCCTGTTACCGTATTTGCGCCGTTATGGGAGGTTCCGTTGAAATGATTGATGGAGCTGTCCCGGACCTCCCCTGCCGTACCATCCCAGCGGCATTCGTCAAAATTGTAGGCAGCCTGCGCGTTACACGGAGTATCATCAAACAGTGCCTGTATTTCAGACGGAGTCAGTGCGCGGCCCCAGAGTTGAAATTCATCCAGCCATCCCTTCATGGGATAGTCACAGCAGGTACGGTTCCCAAGACGCAACTCGCTGTTGGCATACCCGGCCTGATTGGAAATTACACCGGAATAGGCCCATTCCTGGTAACCGGTCGAACCGTTGACATAGAGCCGAACGTGGCTGCCGTCGAAAGTAAACCCGACCAGATTCCATTGGTCATTGTTCACAGTCAAATTGGAAGATACCCAGTACCAGCTGGTGTGATCGGCCGTGGTCAATGCCCATTTCAGGTGGTTTCCGTTGGTAAATGCGATTTCATACTGGCCTTCCTTGTTCCAGATAATGTCGCCATCCCCCTGATTCCCATCCGGCTTCACCCAGATGACTGCCGTCATGGCCGATTTACCTTCCAGGTCTGTTTCCGTGGAATCGCTCGCTGCCGCATAGGAATGGCTGGTGCCATCCACATAGATGCCACTCTCGCAAATACCGTCATCCCACTGAACCGATGGCGTTAGTGTTGCATTGTCGCTTATGCTGTCTCCACTTGCCTCGTCATTCAAAACCGTACCGCTCCCCTCATTCATGGGGTAGTAAACAAGGGGATTACAGGAGGGGCAATCGGGGCGTGTCCGGGCCATCAGGCTCGAAAGTTGCGTACTGTCAAGGGCGTTTCGATATACCATCATTTCGTCCAGGTAACCGGAAAAAATCTGGCCGGAATCGAAACAGCCTCCCACGCAGTCCTGTTCCTGCCCAACCATCAATCCCCCGGCATCAATCTGGATGGGCGCGGTGGAAGACCGGGTGTGGGATGCCAACGCAGTTCCGTCCAGATAGACCGTCTCTGTGTTCCCTGACAGTGTCCAGGCAAAGAAATGCCAGTTTCCATTCGCAATGGAATATGGCAGTGTATAGCCGGCAGATGAACCATGGAGATATGTATTGAGATGGGTATCATTTCCCAGATACACGAGAAATTCGTTGTCCGAACTGCTGCTGGCACCTGAAATCAAATGGGTCCCCCCCGTTCTGCTCGTTTTAAACCAGGTAATGAAACTGAAATCCGTCGCCCCGTTCAGGGCACCGGGGTCCAGGGTAATATAATCGCTGTTGCCGGACAGATTCAGCCCGGCACCCCGGCAGAGCACACCGCCATCTGCCGTATCGGCGTTTCCGTGAGCCTGTCCATTGTGCCCGTTTCCGCTGCTGTCCAGTATTTCCCCGGCTGCAGCATTCCAGCTGCATTCGTCAAAATGCCAGTCTGCTTCTGCGTTACAGGGTGTATTTTCGAATAAATCCTGAATCTCAGTCGGGGTCAGCGTTTTCCCCCAGAGACGGAATTCATCCAGCCATCCCTTCATGGGATAGTTCCCGCTTGAACGGTTTCCAAGGCGCAATTCGCTGGTGGCGTATCCTCCCCGGTTGGCAATTGTACCGGTATAGGCCCACTCCTGCAGATTGGAAGACCCGTTCACATACAACCTGGCATGGGCACCGTCATAGGTGAAAACGACGAGATTCCATCGGTTCAGATTCAAAGACAGCGAGCTTTGCACCCAATACCAGTTGCTGTGGTCGGAAGTTGTCAACGCCCATTCCAAATGATTCCCGTTGATAAATGCCAGTTCATACTGCCCCTCTTTGTTCCAGATAATGTCATTGTCTCCCTGCAAACCGGTGGGATTTACCCAGATTGCGGCAGAAAATGCGTCTCTTCCCACCATATTTGTATCTGCCGAGTCCGGGGTATGAGTGTAGGAACCGGATGTCCCGTTCACATAAATCCCTGACCCGCAGATCCCGCTTCCCCGGGTTACGGAAGCGGTGAGAATGCCATTGTCCTGCACCGTCCCTCCGCTGGCTGTGTCCAATGCTGTTGACCCGGTTTCTTCAAAATTGTAGTGAACCAGCATGTCATCCTGCTTGCATGAATACAAAACAGAAGCCGGGACAATGGTAAAGCTCCCTGCCCCCGGCGGCTGCCAGTACAGATAATAATTATCCCCACCGGTCCAGTCCTGCTGGCGAAACACCAGGGAATGATAGCCGCTATCCAGATCAATGGCGCCGGTATGCGTGGTGCAGTTGCATCTACCATGACCCCCGTACCAGCCGGCGACGACTGTTCCGTCGATAATCACTTCAACCGCATCGTCCCCGTCAACGGCAAATTGATAGGTACCTGCCGTATCAATCTTAATAGCCCCCTCAAAAATGGTCAGGTAGCGGTCACTTGTTCCAAAGGGATTGCCGGAACCGTCAATGGTATCCGCCATTCCGCTTCCGAATTCGTGGGCGGCATCCCCGTACTGATTCACGAGGTCCTCATAATCGCCGTGGTTCGCGGGATACTGCGCACTGTACCCGCTGATATCGTAGGTCGTCCGGATCAGCTTCTGCTGAAAATTGTTGCAGCACATGGGGCAGCCATGGGCTTGATTCATCACCGCGTAGACCTGCTCTGCGGTCAGCGCACCGGCGTAGAAACCCACTTCGTCAATGAGACCTCGGAAATAATATCCATTGGTCACCGACCATGTCCCGATCCGGGGGGTGGAATCCACATAAGCACGGGAATTTGACGGGGAGCTTTGCAACTGAGACAGAGATTGTTCGACTCCGTCTATAAACAAACGGCATTGATGGACATTACCATTGTGGAAGATTGCCGCCACATGGTGCCAGCTCCCGGACAAACCGGAAGAGGAAATGCCATAAAGATCGCCATTCCCGGTATTGAAACCGAAATAGCCCCCTGTCAGCCACAGGTCAAACTCGTGAAACCCAATGGGCATGACACTGTTCTTCCCATCCCAGTTCATCCAGAATGTAACCGTGGTGTCCGCCCCCGCCGAGGTGTCCAGCGAAAGGTCGGACAATTGCACATAATCATCATTCCCGTCAAAGGACGCGCCTTTACAAAATTTCCCCAGGGTCGTCTGGCTGATGCCATTTTCCGGTGTTCCGTCATTGCTGTTCCCAGAACTATCCGCCACACTCCCGGCACCGCCCCAGGCGCAATCATCCATTCGATAAAATGCAATCGTGGGCGGCGGTGCCTGATGGGAAAGAACAGAAGCCGGCACCAGCACAAATCCGGAAGCCCCCGGCGGCTGCCAGTACAGATAATAACTATCCCCACCGGCCCAGTCCTGCTGGCGAAACTCCAGGGAATGGCATCCTTTGTCCAGTTGGATCGAGCCGGAATGACTGGTACAGTTGCAGTTCCCATGGCCACCATACCAGCCCGCCACCACTGTCCCGTCAATAATCACTTCCACCGCGTCATCGCCATCCACCGCGAAGCGGTATGTTCCCGATGTATCCACCGTAATGGCCCCGGAAAACACGGTAAGATAATAATCATCCGCACCGTAGGGGTTGCCGGAACCGTTCACCTGGTCGGCAATTCCACTCCCGAATTCATGAGCGGTGTCCCCATATTGATTGACAAGCGCGTCATAATCCCCGTGATTACCCGGATAATGGGAACCGTATCCGGTGATGTCGTATGTTGTCTGAATCAATCCCGATTCCTGATTGGTGCAGCACATGTGGCAGCCGTGGGTCTCAGCCATCAGCATTTGCGCCAGCTCTTCCGTCAGAGCACCGTCGTAAAAGCCAACTTCATCTATCATGCCCCGGAAAAAGTAGCCAGTCGATGAAGACCAGGTGCCAATCCGGGGCGTTGAGGTCACATAAGCGAGGTTGTTTGCCGGATGGCCCTGTCGCTGCGTCAATGCCTGCTCTACCCCGTCAATGAACAGCCGACACTGGTGAACATTTCCATTGTGAAACACCGCCACCACATGATGCCATCCGCCGGAAAGGCCGGATGAAGATATGCCATACAAGTCTGAATTGGATGTATTAAAACCGAAATACCCACTTACAATCCACAGGTCGAACTGGCCAAACCCAATGGGCATCACGCTGTTTTTTCCATCCCAGTCCATCCAGAAGGCAATCGTGGTATCCGCCCCCGCCGACGTGTCCAGCGGCAATCCGGAAAGCTGGATATAGTCGTCTGTACCGTCAAACAAAGCCCCTCTGCAAATTCTGCCCGGGTCTGCCTGGGAAATTCCGTTTTCAGGGTCACCCGGGTGATTGTTACCGGAACTGTCCGCAATACTCCCCGCTACAGACCAGTCACAACCATCGAGACGGTAAAAGGCGAAGGGATCGGGAGGGGCCTCGTGAAACAGGACAGCAGCAGGGACAATTTCATAGCTCCCCGCCCCCGGTGCCTGCCAGTACAGATAATAATTATCCCCACCCGTCCACTCCTGCTGCCGGAATTCCAAGGTATGATAACCGGCGTTCAAGTGGACAGAGCCGTTGTGGCTCGTACAGTTGCACCGGCCATGGCCGCCATACCAGTCGGCTATCACAGTATCATCAATAATCACCTCCACCGCGTCATCGCCATCCACCGCAAACTGATAGTTTCCCCCGCTGTCAATCCTGATAACACCCCGAAAAATTGTCAGATAATAGTCATTGGCGCCGTAAGGGTTACCGGAGCCGTCAATATCGTTGGCAATTCCCTCGCCGAACTTTCGGGAATCAACAGCATAGGTATTGACAAGGGCGTCATACTCGTTGTGATTTGCAGGGTGCTGATTGGTATAACCGGTAATGTCATAAGTAGTGATATTAAGGCCTGGCTTATAATTCTGGGCGAAAATCGAAGGAGACAGAGTTGTAACAATCATAAGGACAAGAATAGAAAATATCCTTGAACTTTGATGTAACATCAACCCCCCTTCTCACCAAATTTACAGGAAGAGACAAAAGGCGTTTCAACCTGCTTAAACTTATCTGATAATTTAAGTAAAATAGCTTGAAATGTCAAATGGATTCAGAATGAACCATAGGTTCTTATGTGTTGCGGATTCAGCATAAAAAAATGGCGGAGAGAGAGGGATTCGAACCCTCGGTACCGTTTCCAGTACAACTGCTTAGCAGGCAGCCCTGTTCAACCACTCCAGCATCTCTCCGCGATTATGGCGGAGGAGGTAGGATTCGAAC
>QMQE01000108.1 GCA_003650445.1 Acidobacteriota bacterium
CAACGCCCTGCGTTTGGGTTTATCAGTCACAAATTACAAGTTACAAATCACGACCGAGTGAAACGAGGTTGAGTGAAGAAGTAAGAAAGAGAGGGTAATATCACAGTGTGGAATCGCTAAGTGCCTGCTTTTCGGGGTGGTCAGTTCCGGTTCCCGGTAGCGCATAGCGCAACCTCCCGGATGGCTACGGCCCGGCGGTCTTTCACGCAAGCGTGAATCCCTTGTTCCGTATCAATCCGCCACGCGGGGCGTGGGAACCGGAACTGAAAGACGTGGCAAAAACTTATCCGTTATGAAGGCCATCCCCCTCCTTTGGCGTGACGCTCAAGTCTCGGGCCATCTGCGCGCGTTCACTCCCTACACTCCTCGTCGCGTACCGACGTACTGCTCCTCCTTTGCTCCAGTCGCGAACGCACACATCTGGCCCAATCCGTCGCATCTCGATCCCATGGTTGGTGCGCTCAACTGAAGTTTCGCTCCCGCCCGGGATCGAAATAAGGAATTGTATACCTTTAACCAGAAAGTTTAGTCCTGGCTGCTGCGCAGGCCGGGAGGGGTGGGGGGGGAGATTATCGCTCTGTCCCTGTGCCTTTTCAAGCGATTATTTCACCTGGCAGGCTGAATTTAGTCAACCTCAGATGTTCTGGAGAGTTAAGTATTCAAGTCTTTTGATACGATAATTTGGTGTGTGCATTTTGTGGTGTTAAAATATATTCATGAGCAATCTTTCAAATTATGTTGGCCCATGTGCTGATTACTATCGGGACAATGAAACTGAATCGTTGACTTTTGATCCTTGGACGTTCATTTTATCAATTTTGTTTTATGACAAATATTACCTTCAGTCTGTGCGATTGAAAGAAGTTCCACACATACTAAAATTGGTTGGAGAAAGGGGATTTTTGGAACTTCTTAAAGCAAACCAGTTATCATTTTTTGTTCCGTTACATGCGGTGGGTTACCCCTCACAGCACAGAAGGATGGGTGTTCAAGGGCAGCTTTTGGAAGTCACCACCCCGTTCAGCTTTGATATTTGCCTTTATGAAATAGATTTGAAAACAAAAGGTCCAGACGGACGTTCATTTTTGAGCAGAATTCTCATGAACGTACGGAGCCAAGGCATGAAGGGAAAACAGTTTGAACGGCTAAAACGAGAAATCGTTCCTCATTTAGAAATGTCTGACAGAGACCTTGCAGAGAAAGGTCGCAAACACATGCTCGAGGACATTCGTAATCGTCAATCTCTCTTGGAACTTTCTTGTTCAGAGGCGCTGTCAAAAGAGGCGGGAATACTCATTCATCCTGATGATTTGGACGTCAAAGTCAGGTGGGAGGGGGACCACACGCTAAGAATAGACTCAAATATTCTTGATTATACGAAAAGAAATCTTGGTGATACCCATCGGATACACGGCCAGGCTCTAATGGCAATGTCGAAATTAACGCAACAATTGGTGCACATGCAGCAATTGTCAGCTCTTACAGGATTTGCAGATCCGGATGTGAATCTGGTCCGAACAAGGTTTGATATGCTCATCGGATATGTTGCCAAAGATCCATACATCAAAGAATGTATGAGAGTTCTGGAAATTACAGATTTCCCCATGCTCTCGGTGCCCCCTGATCATCTCAAGATAGATGTTCCAATGTTGTTGAAATTAAAAGATCAAGATGAATTTCGAGCTTTCCGAGATTGGTTAAGAGGGTCGGTAGATTTAGACGAGAAACAGATTAAGGATCTCTTTGGATCAATCAAGAGTCGGATACTGAATACTCTCGAGAATTCAGTGGCGGGGCGCTCTCTGAGGTTCCTGGCTCCGATTGTCGGAGGGTTTGTTGTTCCCGGCATTGACATTGCGTTGAGCGCTCTTGATACTTTCTTATTGAATAGGGTTCTGAAACCATCTGGGATTGTTAGTTTTGTGAACAACAAATTGCCATCCATTTTCACCGAAACAAAAGAAGAATGGCCAACTGTCAATTTAAGCAATGGAAACCGGTGAACTTGATTGGAGGAATAAGAGGCTATCTAATCTTTTTGTTTTCAATTGACCGTAAACTTGTCTCTATTTGTCTTTTACTGAAGCTCTGTGAGCTTCACCGTTAGAATTTCCCCGGTTTTCAGGTCTTCGTACTGGAGGGAGAGGGTGTGGTTTTGGGTTTCGAAGCCGTAGAGGTTGCCGATGTCGGGGTGGGCGGGGCTGGGAAGTACTTTTTTCTTTGAGTGGGTGTTGTAAAGAAGGTAGTGGGTGGCAACACGGCCCGGTGCCGGGTGGGCCGGCATTCTGATGAGAATGACCCATTGTTTGTCGGGGCTTACTTCCACAATCTGAAATACGGAGTTGATGTCTTTTACCAGGACATCTTTTGTCCCGTCAGGGTGTTCCAGAAAGACGGTGTTCTCCGTTTTGTTGGTGGTAACGGTGGAGATGGATTTTTCGGTAGAAGATTTCGGGAAGGAGAAGGAGAGTTCACAGAGGCAGGTGTCGTTCCATTTGCTTCCCCGGTACACGGAGCGAATTTTGAGGGAAATCAGCAAGAACGGCTGTACCTTTCCCGGTGCCAGTTCCGGATGATTCTGAAAAAATGCGACTTTTGCCTGCTTGAGGAAGGCAGCGATTCGGGCCCTGTCGAAGGGGAAATCGATTTTCTGTTCTGCCGCCTGGTCCGCAAGGGTGACGGTTTTTTCGACTGGGTATTTCAATGCATTCAACTCTGTTGCCAGTTCGGTGGCGTGGCCTTCAATGGTAAACGCGGCATAGCAGGTGAGTTGAAGTTCTTTAATCCGGTTGTTTTTGGCAAAAAGTGCCGGGCTCTTTCCGTAGCCGTTGATCAGTTTGATTTTGTCCGGGATCCCCTGCACCGTCACCTTCAGTTCCTGACCGATTCCACTGTCTTTTTCTCCTTCTGCCCAGCAGGTAGCCGGATTTGCATCAAACAGGTTCTGTGCCCCGTATTTTCCGAATTTCGCAGGGTTCTTCGGTGCATCCAATTCCGAACTAACCGAAAACAGCTGTCCACAATAATCCCGAAGCCTGAATGACTCCCACTTCCCTCCCGCCGATGCCGATACAATCGAAACAAGAAACAGAAAGATTGCAATTGGCCATTTCCCTCTCATCTCATCCCTTCTTTTCCCATATTCTTACTCAACCTGAACCTCAACCTTGTCTCAACTTGTCTTTTCTCAGTTTTGAAACTCTTTCATCTTTGCCGCATAGGCGGAGAGGGCCTGGTGCACCTGGTAGTGAACGGTGCCTTCGGTGTGGATGTCACCGGCGGGAATGCCGGTGAGGAGTTCGATTCCCTCGTCGATGGTGTTGGCCGCGTAGATGTGGAATTCGCCTCGGTTGACCGCGTCAATGATGGAGCGGCAGAGGTTGAGGTTTTTCACGTTGCTGGCTGGCAACATGACGCCCTGGGTGCCGGTGATGCCTTTTTCCCGGCAAATCCGATAATAACCCTCAATTTTATGGTTCACCCCGCCCACCGGCTGGATTTCACCGTACTGGTTGACAGATCCGGTGACGGCGATTTCCTGGCGGATGGGGATGTTTCCGATGGCGGATAGCAGCGCATAGAGCTCGGTGGAGGAGGCGGAATCCCCGTCTACACCACCGTAGGATTGCTCGAAACAGATGGTGGCGTTGATGGAGAGGGGAAAGTTGTGGCCGTAAGTGCCCTGGATGTAACCGGAGAGGATCAGTACGCCTTTGTCATGGATATTGCCGGAAAGGTCGGCTTCCCGTTCGATGTTGACGATGCCGTCAGTTCCCAGCGAGACCCGGGCGGTGATGCGGCTGGGGGTGCCGAAGGCGTAGAATTCGTAGTCATGGACCGCGAGGCCGTTGACCTGGCCGATTTTCTTTCCGGCAGTGTCAATGAGGATGGTGCCTTCCCGGTAGAATTCAATGGAGCGTTCCTCCAGGAGGTTGAATCGTTGAATTCGGGCATGGTTGGCCGTTTCCACGTCAGTGGCTTCCACCCGTTTGTGGCCCCTGCTCCTCGCGGTGTAGCTGGCTTCCCGCATGATGTCTGCGATGAGGTGAAAGCGGGCGGTGAGTTTTTCCCGGTGATCTGCCATTCGCACCGATTCGTTGAGCAACGCGGCCACCGCGTCGGCGGTGAAGGGGAGGAGTTTTTCGTCATCACATATTTTTTTCAGCACCGTCAGGTAGTCCCGGACGTTGTCATCGTTGATGGCAATGTGCCCGTTAAATTCGGACAGGACTTTGAATATTTTCTTGAATTCATCGTCTTTGCTGTAGAGGGTGTAATACACTCCTTCATCCCCAAGGATGATGACCTTAACGTCGATGGGCACCGGTGCCGGTTTCAGGGTGATGGAGTTGAAGATGTCTTCTTTTTCCCGCTCAATCTGCAGCAATTTGTGTTTCAGTGTCCTTTTGAGCTTGGACCAGACCCCGGCACCGGACTGAAAGAGGTCAGTGGCGTTGACGACGAGATATCCGCCGTTTGCCTGCAGAAGGGCCCCGGGCCGAATTTCAAGGAAAGTGGCGGTTTTATGTCCCTGGGCATCGGTGGCGGTGTCAATGGTACCAAAGAGGTTGGCGCCGCTGGGGGTCCGTTCCAGAATGACCGGGGCGCCTTCAGCACCGCCGTTGTCCACTGCCACGTTTACTGACAGTTCCGGGAAAAGGTTCTCCACAGCTGTATCGCTGTTGATGGCATCCAGAAAGGGGTAAATCCGATCCTTGATATGCTCTACAATCGTTTTCAGATAGTCGGAAAGGTCATAGTTGATCTGCTGCTGGACCCGGGTGAAGCAGCGTTCCACGATGGGGATGACGGTTTTCAGGTTGTAGGCACGGAGCTGCTGGTTGAGGGAGGTTTTTTCCCGTTCCAGTTCCAGAGCAATGCCGTTGAATTTTTCTAAAAGTGAGTCCCGGATTTCCATGAGGTTGTGCATGTCTTTTTCCGAGATGTTTCCCGCCGCTGCCAGGGTACGGACATCGTCCATAGACAGGACTTTGTCCTTGATTACCGGCAGGACGTCGGTCTGGAGCGTGTCCCCGGCCCGCTGCTGGAGCAGTTTGAAATGCTTTGCACCGGCCTCTTTTTCAAATTCCATGAGCAGGTCATTTTCCCGTGCCGAAACAGAAGCGATAATCCGCTTGGTTTCTTCTTTGTAGTGGGCATCCTCAAAGAGCTTTGGGATATGCTCTTTCATTTCTTTTACCGCGTCCCTGAGGGCGGTGGCAAATACTTTTCCTTTTCCTGAGGGGAGAAAGAGGACTTTTGGCTGAATCGGGTCTTCAAAATTGTGAACAAAGCAGACATCGGGTGGTGTGGGCTTTTGGGCGGAAAACTCTTCCAGCATGGACTGCAAAGTGGTCATCCTTCCGGTACCGGATAGGCCGGTGACAAAGATGTTGTAGCCGTCGTGGTTGATGGACAAGCCGAATTTTAAGGCTTCCACCGCTTTGGGCTGGCCGACAATGCCGGTGGCGGGTTCGATGTCGTCGGTGGACTTGAAATTCAATGCCTTTCCGGAGTATCGAAACTCCAGGTCCGGTGCAGTCAGTTCCCTCATCTCTATACCTCCATTTTCTTGCTTGTTTTTGTTCCGGCACTGATGGCCAGCATTCGTTCCAGTGGTACCATTGCCCGCTTTGCCGTCATTGGGTCCACGTTGACGGTATTTTCACCGCTTTCGAGTACTTTCAGTACATTTTCCAGTGTAATTTTCTTCATATTCCGGCAGATCAGTTTCGGGGAAGCCAGGATAAAGTGTTTCTCAGGGACCGCTTTCTTCAGGGGGTGGAGCATCCCTTCTTCCGTAACGATAATGACGGTATCCCCCGGGGCTGCTTTGGACTCGGGAATCATTTTTGATGTGGAACAGACCACGTCTGCCATTCCCACCACGTCCGGCTGGCATTCAGGATGGGCGATTACCAGTGCCCCCTCATGAATCGCCTTAACTTGCAGGATTTCCTCCACCAGTACCCGCTGATGGACAATACAGTGGCCGTCCCAGAGCAGCAGTTTTTTCCGGGTGTGTTGCTGAACAAAACTGCCGAGATTGGCGTCCGGCGCGAAGATTACAATGTCGGAATCAATGGCATTGACCACCCTGGTTGCATTGGCGGAGGTACAGCAGTAGTCGCTTTCCGCCTTCACCGCGGCGGTTGAATTGATGTAGGTGACAACAGGAATTCCGGGGTGTTCTGCCTTCAGTCTCCGTAGCCCCTCTGCGCTGATGGTATCGGCCAGGGGGCAGCCCGCATCCATGGCAGGGAGCAGGACGGTTTTTTCCGGTGCCAGAATCTTACAGGATTCTGCCATGAAATGAACTCCGCAGAAGACTACGGTATTCTGTTCCAGCGTTTTTGCCTTCAGCGCCAGTTCAAAGGAATCCCCTACAATGTCGGCGATGTCCTGAACCTCAGACCGCTGGTAGTTGTGGGCGAGAATTACAGCATCTTTTTCGCGTTTGAGTTGCAGAATCTGTCTGGAAATAGCTGTTGTCATGAAATTACTCCAGTATCATATTGTCAATGAGCCGGGTTTTCCCGAAATAGACAGCCAGCGCCAGAACAGCTCTGCCCGTGATGCGGGAAAGTGGCATAAGTGTCTGGTAATCAACTAGTTCGATGTAATCAAGTTGTGCCAGTGAATGGTGGAAAATCTCTTCTTCTGCTGCTTTCATCAAGGCCTTCGCGTCCCGTTCGCCTGCGGTATATTTTGTTTTTGCTGTGTTCAGTGCTTTGTACAGGCAGGCCGCCTGTTCCCGTTCTTCCGGGCTCAGGTACACGTTTCTGGAGGACATGGCCAGCCCGTCTGTTTCACGGACAATGGGCTCAATGTGCATCTGTAACTGTAGATGGAAATCGCTGGCCATCTGTTCCAGAATCCGTGCCTGCTGGATATCTTTCTGGCCGAAATAGGCATCCGTGGGCCGGGTAATGTTGAAAAGCTTCAGCACAATGGTCATCACGCCGCGGAAATGGCCGGGGCGCTTTGCCCCGCAGAGGTGCCGGTCCAGCCCCTCGGGAACCACAAAAGACGCGTACCCCGGCGGGTACATGGAGCTTTTGTCAGGATAAAAAATAAAATCAACCCCCGCTTCCCTTGCCAGTTTCTCATCCCGTTCAAAATCGCGGGGATAGCTATCCAGGTCTTCGTTCGGCCCGAACTGAGTGGGATTGATGAAAATACTGGCAATTACGGTATCAGTCTGTTTTCGGGCTGCTGTCATCAGCGAGAGATGCCCTTCATGGAGGTAGCCCATGGTGGGGACAAAGCCCACGCTGCCCTTCATGCTGTTTCGTATCGAAATCATTTCTGGAATTGAAGAAATTACATGCACTTGCGAACAACCTCCTTTTGCAGGGCCTGCTTCACCGGCTCCGAAAGATGGCTGGAGTGACAGGATTCGGGAAATGTTCCATTTTGGACAGCGGCCACATAGTCACGAAGGCCCTTTTCCATAAGAGAACCGGCTTTCGCAAAGGTGCGGACAAACTGAAACGGGGCGGCAGAGGGGATGGCGAGGAGATCATGGAAAACCAGCACCTGCCCTGTGCATCCGCCACCGGCACCAATCCCGATTGTGGGAACCCGAACCGCATTTGTCACCATTTCGGCGAGCTCCGCCGGGATCCCTTCCAGTACAATGGAAAAAACCCCCGCATCTTCCAGTTTCAATGCATCGTCCAGCAGCTTCCGTGCCGCGTTCAGCGTTTTTCCCTGAATCTTGAATCCCCCGAATGCTTTAACACTCTGGGGGGTTAACCCCAGATGGCCCATTACCGGGATACCGGATTCAACAATGGCGTGAACCCTGTTTGCATAGCCGGCCCCCTCCAGCTTGACAGCATCCATGCCGCCTTCCTGAATAAAGCGCCCGGCGTTTTTCACTGCCTGTTCGGTGGATACCTGGTAGGACATGAAGGGCATGTCCCCCACCGTCAGCGGGCCATCTGCGCCCCGTGCCACCGCTTTGCAGTGATGAAGCATGTCTGTCATGGTCACCTTCAGCGTGTCTTCGTAGCCGAGGATTACCATGCCCAGTGAATCCCCCACCAGGATAACATCCGCACTGCTTCGGGAAGCCAGCACCGCTGTAGGGTAGTCGTAGGCTGTTACCATTGCGATTCTTTGATTTGTTTGCTTCATTCCCCGAATCTGCGGGGCAGTCTTGTTACTCATTTTGTCTCCTTTCTCTCCCTCCGTTTCCCGGATGGGAGTAAAGTTTGTTTTTTCACTCTGTGAAAGGGGTAGGGGTAGGAGTAGGGGGCAGAATAGTGCAAGTGCAAGTGAGCGCAAGAAGGGAGTTGGCCATTCCCTGACCCTTCTTTTCCCCTCCGGTCAGAACACTGAACACATCTTTTGTCACCCATCACCCATCACCCATCACCTTTCACTTGTCACCGGCGCAAAACCAAGTCCCTTGCATTCCTTCAGGTGGATATGCGTGGAACATAAAAGTTGGAGCCAGGCTTCAACTGGTCAAAAAACTGAATCATGTCCTTTGCAATATCAGCATTTTCCCCGTTCCAATCCGGCACCTCGGACACGTCAAAAAACACAACCGGACAGGCGGTATAACGGTAGAAAAATGAATGATAAGCCTCAATCAAGGAGTCCAGATATTCCCTTGTCATGAATTCTTCTCCGGTGATGGGGGTATTGCGCACCGAGCGGAGAATGGTGGACGGCTCCGCGTAGAGGTAGACCACGAGATCCGGTTTCACCCCGGTGGCGCTGAGCATGGGATAGATACTGTC
>QMQE01000109.1 GCA_003650445.1 Acidobacteriota bacterium
CCTTCGGGCGAGTAGGAGTAGGAGTAAGAATAGTGAAAGTGCGAGTGCGAGTGAGCGAAAGAAGGGGCCATTCCCTGCATTGTTTCTGCTAATCACAGATCACAAGTTACGAATCACGGCCCGCAGAGTGGGCCATTCCCTGCCTTTTCTTCACTTAACCTTGTCTTTGCTTAACCTCAACCTTTTCTCTTCGAGTAGGGGTAGGGGTAAGAATAGTGCAAGTGCGAGTGAGTGTGGGCGGCAGAGAGTGCGTGTGAAAGTGCGCGTGAGCGAAAGAAGAGAGTTGGCCATTCCCTGCTTTATTTCTGCTAATTACAAATCACAAGTTACGAATCACGCCCACAGAGTTGGCAAATGTCGGTTCCCTGTCTTTTTCGGTCAGAACACAGAACACTGAACACAGAACACATCTTCAAATTATAGCCCTGTCGGTAGTATGATGAATTCCGCAGGAACGTTAAATCGCTCTTCAAGCAGTTCCTTCAATGTCAATAGTGATGTTTTTTCTGTTTCGTAGTGGCCGCAAAATGCCACATTTAACCCCAGTTCTTTGACTGTGTGAAAGGCGGTATGGTCGGTTTCGCCGGTGACAAAAAGGTCAATGCCCAGTCTTGCGGCTTCATCGAGGATTTCCTGGGTGGCTGCGGCGCCGGACACTACGCCGACCTTTGAAATAGTGTCTTTTCCGAAAGGCAGAAGGTGGATTCCGTCTCCGAACTGTTTTTTCAGGCGCAGTTGTACTTCTGCCATGGGCAGTGGTTTAGTGAACCGTCCATGAAAACCAATGGGAACGCCCTTATAATGGCCGAAGGGAGAGAGATGATCCAGCCCGAGATGTTTTGAAATCAGAATGTTGTGGCCGATTTCCGGGTTTGCGTCCATGGGCAGGTGGACGGCAAAAAGAGAGAGCCCGTTGTTCAGCAGGGTCTGATAGCGTTTCCCCCACATGGGGGAGATCGCGAATGGAGTCCCCCAGAAAAAACCGTGATGAACCACGATATAATTGAACTTTTTTTCCACCGCGGCTTCAAACAGGTCCTGGCAGGCATCCACCCCGAGGCAGATTCCGGTCACTTCATCACTGCCGGTGACCTGCAGGCCGTTGAGAGAACTGTCATGAAATTTTTCCGGTTGAAATGTCTGCATCAGATAGTCTGTAATCTTGTTTCGTTCAGCCATTAGTATGCTCCTGTTTTCTGAAATTGAGCCAGAAGGGATTGAAAGACCCTCATTCCGTCGGTGTTTCCCACAATGCTTTCCATTGCCCGCTCCGGGTGGGGCATCATGCCCAGTACGTTTCCTTCCCGGTTGGTGATTCCGGCAATGTTGTTCAGTGAACCGTTGGGGTTGGCTTCTTCTGTAACGTTTCCCTTCCGGTCACAGTAGCGGAATACTACCCGGTTTTCCCGTTCCAGTTCGTCCAGTGTTTCCGGGTCGCAGAAATAGTTTCCCTCGGCATGGGCGATGGGAATTCGGATGAGCCGGTCTTTGTCCAGGCGGTTGGTAAAAGGCAGGTGGGTATTTTCGGTTTTCAGAAAAACATCTCTGCAGATAAAGCTTAAAGAACGATTCCGGAGAAGGGCCCCGGGCAGCATACCGGTTTCCGTCAGTACCTGGAACCCGTTGCAGATGCCCAGTACCAGCCCGCCGTCGTTTGCAAAGGATTTGACACGTTCCATTGCGGGGGAAAAAGATGCCATCGCACCGCAGCGGAGATAGTCCCCGTAAGAGAATCCCCCGGGAAGGATGACGCAGTCGGGGTTTTTCAGGTCTGTTTCTTCATGCCAGATAAATTCGGCATCCTGTCCCAGCACATGGCGGATGCTGTGATAGGCGTCGTAATCGCAGTTGGAGCCGGGGAATACCAGAATGGAAAACCGCATTTCAGGCGTCCTCAATTTGGACTTCGTAGTTTTCGATAACCGTGTTGGCAAGGAATTTGTCCGCGAGCTGTTCTGCTTTTTCAAGTACGGCTTTACGGTCGGTTTCATCGGTTTGAAATTCAATGATTTTTCCGAGTCGAAAGTTGTTAAATTCCCTAAATCCCTGCTTTACGGCTGTTTTTTCAATTGCTTTTCCCTGGGGGTCCAGCACCCCTTTTTTCAATCGAACAATGACCTTGACTTTCATCTGTCCCCTCTCCCCGTTTGATAGGATATGAGTACCAGATTCACCTGCTTCTGTCAAATGTGGCTGGCGGATTTTTAGTCCGCTGTTTCGGGGGAAGGATGAATTAGCACAATAACGATATCCAGAAGATTGATGCCGGTGGTGCCGGTTTGAATTAATCCGCCGGTGGTATGAAAAAAATGGTAGCTGTCATTTTTTGCCAGGAAGCGTTCAGGAGAAAGCCCCAGTTTTCTGGCATTTTTCCAGACCTGTTGGTCTGCGATGGCACCGGCGGCATCTGTCGGGCCGTCGCGGCCATCGCTACCGGCGGCAAGCAGGGTGACGGTCGGGTTTCCCTTCAATTCTATCAGTGCCGCCAGTGCCAGCTCCTGGCATCGGCCTCCGGTTCCATCGCCTTTCACCGTTACGGTGGTTTCTCCGCTGAAAAGCAGTGCCAATTTCTCTTTGCTTTTCATCGTTTCGGCAGTCAACTTGGCAAAATCCACAATTTGCCGTCCAACAACGGCGGCTTCCCCCTCCAGGCGGTCAGTTACGATACTCGCCGGATAGTTTCGTTTTTCAAGTGCAGTCTGAACGGCAAGGAGGAGGGTATTGTTATTCGCAACGATTTCATGTTGGAATCGTCTGAATTCTCGGGGTAAGCCATTGGCGGGATGGGTGAGGTTTTCCCGGACAGCGGCGGGAAACTCCTGCCAAAGGCCTCGTTGACGAAGTAGTTCCGCACACATTCTGTAATCTCGTTCAACCGGCCAGAGTGGGCCGGAGCCAATGACGGACAGCGCGTCCCCAATGACATCTGACATGGCCAAAACAATTCCCTTTGCCGAAACCAGGCTTCCAAGGCCGCCGCCCTTAAGCCGGGAGAGGTGAACGCGAATCCGGTTTGTCTCTTCGATGGGAAGCCCGGCATTCAGAAGTAGTTTTGTGGCATGGGCGATATCCCGGACGGAAAGCGGTGGCTCCGGCACCTCAATCAGGGCGGAACTGCCCCCGGAAAGGAGGTAGACAAAGCGGTCAGTAGGCTTCAAAGCAGCCATTTCCCGCATCATTTCCTCCCCGGCACGCTGGCTCTTTGAAGTGGGAATGGGATGGCCCCCGGTAATGTGGCGCAAGGGTGAGGGGAGAGCCGGAGATTCTTCCGGTGAAACGATGAGGCCACCGGCAATCCTTTCTTTCAATGCCTGGCGCAGTGCAATGGCCATGGAAACGGCGGCTTTTCCGCTTCCAAAAACATGAACAGGCCCGGTCCCAAGGCTGTGCCCTGCGATCCTGGCCTCCGTTTTGTCGGTGCGAATGAGGGGCAAAAGCAGTTTGTCAGGGGAACAGGAATCAATTGCTTCCTGAAACACTGTTTTCAACAATTTTGCCGGCTGTGTATTCATGTTAACTGTCCCGGTAACGGATTCAGGGCCTTCAGTGGGCAAGCACCGCAGTTGGGGGATTGTTTGTGGCAGAAATCTTTTCCAAGATTCACAATTCCGGCATGAAATTCATTGTATGCGGCCGGGTCTGCAGGAACGGCGTTTTCCACCATTTTTCTTATGATTTCATAATCTGCGTCCGGTGCCGAAATTCCGTGGCGGGAAAAAATGCGTTTTGTGTATGCGTCCACAACAAAGATCCGGCGATTGTCTGCATAAAGGAGGATAGAATCGGCGGTTTCCCGCCCGATTCCCCAGATATCGAGAAGCTGTTTCCGGGCAGCTGCGGTGGATTTGCCTTTAAGAAAATCTGTAATGGTTTTCCCGCCGTTTTGACAAACTTTTTTTGCGAGTATTTTGAGTTTTTTTGCTTTTTGATTGAAGTAACCGGAGGGCCGGACAGCTTCAGCCAGAATTGTTGTATCGCATTGGAGTATGGCGGGGAAGGAAAGTAACGTTGCTTTTTTCATGTTGTTGATTGCTTTTTCCACATTTTTCCACGCGGTGTTCTGGGTGAGGATGGCCCCGATGGCAATTTCATCGGGACTGTTTCCGGGCCACCAGAAAAGCGGGCCATAGTGCGACAATAGGGCATATCGAATTTTTTCAATGTCCGAACGGATTTTTGTGTTCATCTCTTGATTTTATTCAGGTACCTCCACCTTGACCTGGTTTCGTCCCGCCTCTTTGGCGCGGTAAAGCTGGACGTCGGCGCGTTTGACCAGTTTTGACAGCGTGTCCCCCCTTTTCATTTCCGCCACACCGAGGCTGATGGTAACCGGAATCGGCACGCCGGATGGCCGGAAAGTATGAAAGGAAATCTGATTTCGGAGCCGTTCTGCCAGCTTTTCTGCGCCGGTTGCGTCTGTATGGGGGAGGATGAGGAGAAACTCTTCCCCACCGTAGCGGACAGGCAGATCCACATCCCGGGCAGCCTGGCGAATTATGTGGCCGATTTCTTCCAGAACAGCATCCCCCACCGGATGGCCGTGGGTATCGTTAATTTCTTTGAAATGGTCAATGTCGATCATGATGCAGGAAAGGGAATATTCGTATCGCGCGGCCTTCTGCACTTCCTTTACCCCCTCGGCGTTCATGTAGTAGCGATTGTACAAGCCGGTGAGCATGTCCAGTACCGCCCGGCGATAAAACTGTTCCCGCTCCTTTTCCACCGTCAAAAATGCCTCTTCCCGCCTTGAAATCACCCCGAGCATGGGCCGGATTTCATCCATGAAGGGGCAGACTCTCCCGGAATCGGCACCGGATTTCATAATGACCGCCGCAATGCTATAAGGCGCGTTGCCGTGGCTGGCAAGAGGGGCCAGGCAGATATTCCGTTTTTCCGGCAGGGAAAGGCTGGGGAGTTTGTCTGTTGCAGTTGTCATTACCTCCCGATCCCGGAACAGCGGGGCAAAAATGGGGTCTTTCCGAATGACTTCCACACCAACCCCGAGGGATTTTTCCTCAACCTTCTCTTTCCCTCCGATACGGTAAACCATTCCCGATTCATCCCAGACGAAAAAATAAAGGGACTCAACCGCGGCAAAAGCGGTGAGGAAATCCCGGGTTTTTTCCACCGTATCCAGAAGCCGTACACCGCTTAACATGGCATTCATCATGGTCCGGTGCAGTGCATTGAGGTGGGAGAGCTCCTGGATGCTTTTGCGGTACACCGGCATGAGGAAAAGGCCGCAATCCAGGCTTTTTAACGCTTCAATCATTGGCCGCACCAGTTCTTTCCGGATAATGGAGCCATGCTGTGGCGCAATCATTTGGATTGGGAATTTTTCAATCTGTTTTAGCCCGTGGTTCAGGATTTCACGGCTTGGCATGTAGTGCTCGTGAAAAGGGCGCATCTGCTCAAAATAGGATTCATCCTTTGCGAAAAGCCGGAACTCTTTTGTAAACGCACCAAAAACATCAGATGAAAACAGGATACCCGACGTTTCATCAAAAGTACAGATGGCACCGGGGAAATGCAGATAAGGGGTAAAAGGAAACCGGAGCATTCGTCCGCCGGGCAATTCCAGTTTCCAATCGTGGTCTTCCGGTCGATAAAAGGGCAAATGCCAGTTATAATGAACCAGCAGTGCCTCGGTGCGCCAGTGGCAGACAATGGCCCGATCCGGCCGGGGCGCTTCCCGAAGCAGGAAGTCAATCGCACCGGTAATGTCCGGGTCCTGATGGTGACAAACGAGATACTTGATAGACTCAAGGGGGATATGCTCCTGAATTTTTTTTCTGGTTTCAGGCCAGGTAATCCTTGAACCGGGGTCAATCAGAACGGATTCGTCCCCGTTTACAATGAGATACACATGGCACTGGAACTGATCATCTGGAATTTCATTTCCCACCCAGTAAATATTTTCCGCGATTTGTACTGACTTTGACGTATCCGGTGTCATCACTTCCCCTTTTCTTTTATTTTTCCGGAAACAGCCGCTTTGGCAATTCGCTTCCCGCTTCTCCTTCAATGAAACGGTCAAAAAGATCTATGTTTGCCGGAGCATCTTTGTTTACACATACGGTGCGTTTCCCCAGGCGGTTGGCAAAATTCACCAGCCCGGCGGCGGGATAAACGATGCCGGAAGTACCAATCACAATAAACATATCACACATTTCAATGGCAGACTCAATCCTTTCCATGTCACCGGGAAACAGTGATTCACCAAACCAGACAATGTGAGGCCGAAGAAGCCCCTTGTCCGGGCAATCGTGACGGGGCGGCAATTCCATATCTGTGGATTCATCCTGAAAAACTTCTCCGCAGGCGGTGCAGCGGGTCATCATCAGCGAACCGTGCATTTCAATCACATTCCGGGAGCCGGCCCTGCTATGGAGGCCGTCCACATTCTGGGTGACCAGCAGGAAACTGCCCCCGGCGGAACGAATCCACTTTTCCAGTTCAGCCACTGCGAGATGTCCGGTATTAGGCCGGCAGGTGAGTGCCTGCTTTCGCCGCTGAAGATAAAAATTCCATACCATTACCGGGTCCCGGCGGAATGCGATGGGAGATGCCACCTCTTCAATCCGGTGGTTTTCCCAAAGCCCATTGGTGCCCCGAAAAGTCTGAATCCCGGATTCGGCAGAAATGCCCGCGCCGGTCATCACCACGACATTCATCTTCGGGTTATCGACAATCCAATTCATATTCTTTCCCCCCCGTTTCGGGCAAATGCGATATACTTTTCTTATGCTGGACTTAATTATAAAGCCCCGGTGTGTTCATTGCAAGTCTGCAGAAGATGTTCGTTTCGGCCTCTGTGCCGAGTGCCTGAGAGCCTTGACTGCTTATTCCCCGCCCTCCCGCTGCAAGGTCTGCGGGCTGATCATCCGGGGTGAGGGCAACATCTGCCAGCGCTGCCTGGAGGGCAAAGACAGCTTTGACCGAGCCTTTTTCCTGTTTCCCTACCAAGAAGCAGGGCGGACCCTGATTCATCACATTAAATTCAAGGACAGGCTGGAATGGCTGGATATGCTGAAAGCCGCTGAAGCCAGTTGGCACCCGGTGCTGGGAAGCTGGCAGCCAGACGCAGTGGCGTGGATTCCGTCTTCCCTCCATACCCGCTGGTCTCGGGGGTACAACGTTTCCAGGGAATTGGCAAAGATGGTGGCGCATGAACTGGAGGTCCCGGCTCTGGGGCTGTTACGGCGGGCAAAACTGTTCAAACGCCGCCTGTCCGCTACGCGTACCCCCGCTGAGCGAAAACGGGTAATCCGTCAGTTTCTGAAGGGGCCGGAGTCAGTTCCGGAGGGGGTGCACCACATCCTGCTTGTGGATGACGTGTTTACCACCGGTGCCACTGTGAATCGCGCCGCAAAACTACTGAAAAAGGCGGGGGGCGGTTTTGAAGTTTCTGTGTTTACGCTGTCAAGGGTTTGTGAGTGAGTGGGTTGTTGTGCTACAGTCTGGCAATGGGAGAGGGAAGCGATGAATAGACAGAATATGGAAGAACTGAATCGTCTGGGCTGGGGACGGTATCAGCTTGCCATGCAGCCGAATCTGGTGAAAAGCGACCACGTTGGCCGGGTGACGGCAGAAAGTAAGCGCTATTATTTTCTGTCTGATGGTAAGAATGAGTATCTTGCCGAGGTGTCAGGAAAATTACTGCACAGGACGACGGGGCTGGAGGATTTTCCTGCAGTCGGGGATTGGGTGCTGTTTCAGACACCGGAATCAAAGGACCGGGCTGCCATCCATCGAATTCTACCCCGTCACACCACACTGAAGCGTCGAGCAGTGCGCTCTACAGAGGAAGCTCAGGTGATTGCTGCGAATCTCGATAGCGTTTTCATTATTTATTCGGTAGATGAAAACTTCAAATCCGGCAAGCTGGACCGTTTTCTCGCCATTGTCCACGAGAGTGGGGCCATTCCGGTTGTTGTGCTTTCCAAGGCGGATCTGATGCTGGAGAACCGGGAGGCGGTGTATCGGGAAGTGCTGGCAATGACTTCCGGTGTGTCTATCGTGATGTTGAGCGCAAAAACCGGCGAGGGGGTGGATAGTTTGCTCCGGCATCTCGAGCCGGGTTCGACTTGTTGTATGATTGGGCCATCCGGGGCAGGCAAATCCACACTCTTGAATTTTCTTGCAGGAAGCGAAGTGGCAAAAACCGCCGATGTCCGTGAATTTGATATGAAAGGGCGGCACACTACCACGAAACGGGAACTATTTGTGCTGAAAAATGGGCAGATTCTTATTGATACTCCCGGGATTCGAGAGGTGGGCCTGGTGGTGGGAGACAATGCCTTGTCTTCGGTTTTTCCGGATGTGGCAGCCATCGCAAAACACTGCAGATTTCGGAACTGTACGCACCATCACGAACCAGGTTGCGCCGTGCTGGCCGCAATATCATCCGGTGAACTGGATCCCGGGAAGGTTGCCCGCTACCTGAAACTGAAAGCAGAGGTGATGGAACGGGAAGATGGCAATCCGAAGGATAAAAGAATCGCGAAAAAACGCCACGCAAAACGGATTCACAAGGCATTCAGGAAGTCTTCCGGGAAAAAATGACATGAGAGGTGATGAGCGATGGTGGCAATAGATGTGTTCAGTGTTCGGTGTTCTGACCGAAAAAGACAGGGAACCGACATTTGCCAACTCTGTGGGCGTGATTCGTAACTTGTGATTTGTGATTAGCAGAAATAAAGCAGGGAATGGCCAACTCTCTTCTTTCGCTCAC
>QMQE01000110.1 GCA_003650445.1 Acidobacteriota bacterium
CAGATTCTCTGCAATTTCCAGAACATTGTTATCATAAACATAAAGCCCGACAACCGCAATATTTGACCGGGGATGTTTTGGCTTTTCTTCCAATCCGGTCACAGTACCATCCGGCGTCATCGTCACAACTCCGTAATGCTCCGGGTGATGGACCTGATAACCGAATACAGTGGCACCTTCTCTCTTTTTTGCCGCATCTTTCAAGAGGTCCGGAAGGCCGTGGCCGTAAAAGACATTGTCCCCGAGAACCAGTGTCACATGGGCATCCCCCACAAAATCCGCGCCAATCCGAAAGGCATCAGCAATTCCCCTGGGCTTATCCTGAATTGCATATTCAAAAGACATGCCCAGCTGACTGCCATTCCCGAAAAGTGCCTGAAAGCGGGGGAGGTCTGCCTCGGTTGAGATGATCAGGACTTCCCGGATTCCAGCCAGCATCAGCGTGGAAAGGGGGTAGTAAACCATGGGTTTGTCATAAATTGGCAACAATTGTTTGCATATCATCCGGGTTGCGGGATAGAGCCTGGTTCCCGCGCCTCCGGCAAGAATAATTCCTTTCATTCTCAATACCTCCGGTTCAATTCCCAGTTCCAGGCCGTCCGGACAGTGATGTCCAGACTGTCAAACCGGGGGGTCCAGTTCAATGCTTCTTTCAGCCGGCGGCTATCCGCCACCAGTATCGGCGGGTCTCCGGCCCGCCGGGGGGCATCTACCACTTCAAATTCTCTTCCTGTGGCCCGTTTCACCGTGTCCACTACCTCCTTAACCGAGTAACCATGGCCGTAACCGCAGTTGAACGCGGCACTTTCCCCGCCATTTTGCAAGTAGGAAAGCGCCAGCAGGTGGGCATCCGCCAGGTCGTTTACATGAACATAGTCCCGGATACAGGTACCGTCCGGTGTCGGATAATCAGAACCGAAAATAGAAATATTTTCCCGTTCCCCGGTGGCTGCCTTGAAAATCAGGGGAATCAGGTGACTTTCCGGGTCGTGGGATTCGCCGATTTCACCCGAAGGATCGGCACCTGCCGCGTTGAAATAGCGAAGTGCCACAAAACGAAAATCATCTGAAGCGGACAAGTCCCCCAATGCCTGTTCCACAAAAAGTTTTGAAAATCCATAAGGATTGATGGGATTCAACGATGCTGTTTCCGGAATCGGTGTGTTTTCCGGGCTACCATACACCGCAGCAGTGGATGAAAAAATGAAGTTCTTTACCCCTGCATCCGCACAGGCAGCCAACAGGGCAAACCCGTTTGCAGTATTGTTTTGATAGTATTTCAGCGGGTTTTGCACCGACTCTCCCACCTCGATAAACGCCGCAAAATGCATCACAGCATCTGGCCGGAATTCCCCAAGGATGCGGTTCAGCGCCACACTGTCAGCAAGGTTCATCACTTCAAGGCCTGCGATTCCCACAGCTTCCCGATGCCCATTGCTCAAATTGTCCAGCACAAGGACATCGTCTCCCCGTGCAGTAAGCTGCCGCACCACATGGGAGCCGATGTAGCCGGCACCGCCCGTAACCAGAACCTTCATCTGTTGTCTCCTTCGGAGAGTGCGTGTGAAAGTGCGTGTGTAAGAAAAATCAGGGAGTTGGCCATTCTCTTCCCTGCCCATCGCGCACTCGCACTGTCACTCGCACTGCCACGAAGCGAGCTTCTTTTCCGGTCAGAACACAGAACACTGAACACTGAACACCTCTTTTTGTCACTCATCACCCTACGGGTGAGTAGGGGTAGGGGTAGGAGTAGGGGTAAGAAAAATCAGGGAGTTGGCCTTTCCCTGCCTTTTTGTCACCCATCACTCATCACCCATCACTTCCTCATCACTCATCACCCATCACTTCTTTGTCACCCATCACGACCTGAACCCCAACGAGTTTTGCACGGGCTGTCACTTCATCTCCCACACGCAGTTCCAGTTCCACTGTCAGGGAGCGTTTGCCCTCATCGACTACGCGGCCTTCCAGAAACAGTTCCGGGCCCAGGGGCGTTGGCTTCAGATATTCCACTGTCAATTTCCGGGTAACAAACATCACCGCTTTTCCGTATTTTTCCTGATAATAGGCAACAGCAGTCCAGATGCCGTGGCAGTCCAGCACAGTGGCAATCACTCCGCCGTTCACCACACCGGGGAAAGCAGTATGATGCGGTTCCGGATGAAACCGGCACAGACATTTTCCCCTTTCAACCCAGCTTTTGATTCTGAGCCCGTGGACATTATCTGCACCGCAGCCGAAACAGACCCTGGCGCCGTTTCCCTCCGGCAACTGGTCTTGCAAGTAAGGGTGGACGATGTTACACATTTATTTCCCTGCCTTTGCCGGAGCTTTTTCCCCATTTCCAAGCCAGTAGCCCATGGAGAGATGGCCAACCCAATGCTGCAGGGAAAATGGCGCGGTGACGCCAAATCCTGTTTTTCTCAGGGGAATCGGACCATTGCTGTATGTATCGGCATAACGAAGCACATGGCCGGTCATCTCTTTTGAGGGGTTCAGCGCCTGCAGCACTTTCATCGTCGTCAGCATCCCGAAGGGGATGGAGTAGCGCCCGCACCAGAGTGCCTTGCCATCCTCCGTTGCCGCCATTTCCGACTGGATTTTCTTTACCGTCACCTTGCCGGAAAGGAATTCCCGGGCAATGCGCCAGTCATTTGCCACTGCCGCATCATGCCCCTTCTCTCCCTTTCCGAAAACCGTATTATCAAAATCCTCTCCGTAGTGGTTGGCGTCGGATGAAATCAGAAAAAATACATCCCTCCCTGGCTTCAAGTTATTTTTTTTCATGTAATTTACAATTATTTTTGCCATTTCAGATGACAGTTTCTCCATTCGTTCAAAAGACATCCCGGTAACCATCACCGGCGTAATCTTGATTTTCCGGTTGAAGTACTGGAGAAACGGAACCATCCCTTCAATAGAATGCTCCAACGCCTGGGCCTTATTGCTTACCATGTAGTCCCCTGTGGGCAATTCCTTTTTCAAAATCTCCCGAAAGGGAGATATCGCAACCGGCCCATACGGCCCCTTCCAATTGTCGTAAGCATCCATAATTAATACATTTTTCGGATCCTTCATCGCCAACCGGACATCGTGGTGGGTCACACCGAAAATAATCACTTCTTTTGTGTGAATCCGCCGCATAATCGGCAAATATACCGGACCGGCGTAGAGAAAATCGTCATGAGGGCAAATCCCCGCCACCAGGGGTGGTAGTTCTGCGTCTGAATGGGCACTGGAAAGGAGATAATCCATCAGCCGGTTCATCGGGTTTGGCGCCCACACGTAGCCGATGGGATCCCTCACCGGCCGGGTTCCCTGTGCCATTACAGTGACAAAAACCATAAGCATCAGAATTGGAAACGCCGTCCTTTTTTTCATATATCTTCCCCCTGAAATTTGTCAAATCTTAACAACTCGCATATTGTACCAAATCTACGGGACAAGAAAAGGTTGAGGTTGAGTAGAAGGCAAGGTTGAGTGAAGAGGGGAAGTAATGGCTAAAACGGGTGGCAGGGCCGCGTGGACAGTGAATAATGGATGGTCAGAAAAAGCGGGAAATGGCAAATTCCCTGCCTTTACTTAACCTCAGCCCCAATTTTGTCTCTACTTTTCCCCCTTCCTCTCGTTCTCCGTCAGGTATTTTCAGGGGATAGTGGACATCACATCGAAAAATTACATTATTTATGATAAATTGTAGGTATGGAGCAGCCGAAAACACGCGAAGATAAGATATTCCAAAGCGTTCCCCACATGTTAATGAACACGGTGAAAATCTACCCTGACAGAACCGCCTTTCGTTTTCGCCGGGGTGGACGCATCGTTTCGGTATCCTATCGCGAATTCGGTGACCTTGTGGAAGACCTCGCCCACGGCCTCGCCGCCATCGGGCTCAGACGCCATGACCGAGTTGCTATTCTATCGGAAAACCGTGTGGAATGGTCAATTGTAGACTTCGCAGTCATGGCCATCGGCGGCATTGTCGTGCCGGTTTATCAGACTCTGTCAGCGGATCAGATGGCGTACATCTTGATGGACTCCGGAGTCCGGGTCATTTTCGTGGAAAACCGCTACCACTATGAAAAACTCATGCAGATTCAAGAACAGCTTCCGAACCTGAAAACCATCCTGACGTTTGAGCCCATTCGAAATGCGGAACGTCCAACCACCATATTCAAGCGCATTCTGAGACTGGGGGATAAGCACCGTGCAGCACGGCCCGGCTGGTTTGACAGGTCATTGAAAGAAATCAATCGGGAAGATGTCTGCTCCATTGTATACACTTCCGGCACCACCGGCGATCCCAAAGGCGTTATACTCCGTCACAGTGGATTTATTGAAAGTATCATCAATACTGAATCTGTTCTGCCATTGAAGCCCGATGACATTTTTCTCTCTTTCCTCCCGTTGAGCCACCTCTACGAACGGGTTGCCGGACATTGGACTCCCATGTACCGGGGATGCTGTATCGCCTATGCCAGATCTCTCAGCACAGTGGTTGAAGACATGCAGGCCTTTCACCCAACCGTTCTCGTGAGTGTTCCACAATTCTTTGAAAAAGTAACCGCCGGCATTCGCCGTAAAATCAATGACAGCGGGCTATTTCAACGGATAACATTCAGACTTGCAGAAAAACTGGGCAACCATCTCGCTGACGAAAACAGGGAAAGAAAAAGCTGTCTCTTCCTGAAATTATTCCGGCCATTTGCAAGACGATTTGTATTTGAAAAACTCCAACGCTACCTCGGCGGCTCCCTTCGGTGTCCAATTTCAGGGGGTGCCCCGCTGTCTCAGGAAACCGCTCGCTTCTTCGAAGCCATGGAACTCCCGATAATCGAGGGATACGGCCTCACTGAAACCCACCTTGTCATCACATTGAGCCCGCCTGGAAAACACCGGCCCGGCTCCTGCGGCCCCCCCATTCCAGGGGTAAGTGTCAGAATTGCTGATGACGGTGAAGTCCTTGTCCGGGGAAAAACCATCATGAACGGATACCACAACGCCCCGGAATTAACCGCTTCGGTGATTGACGCAAATGGGTGGTTTCACACCGGTGACATCGGACAACTTGACAACGACAATTACCTCACCCTCACTGACCGGAAAAAAAATATCCTTGTCATCTCCAGCGGGGAAAAAATCGCTCCGGCTCCCATTGAGACAAAAATTAAAGAAAGCCCATACATTGATGAAGCCTGTCTTGTCGGCGACGGTCGGGACTTCATAACTGCGTTGATTGTTCCCGACATGGAAGCCATCCTTCACTGGTCCCGCAAACAGTCTCTTCCCTATGCAGACCTTGAAGATTTACTCCCCAGCCCCGAACTGAAACGCCTTCTCAAGCTTGAAATCAACCATCAGCAGAAACAGCTTGCATGGTTTGAACAGATCAAAACATTTGTAATTCTGGATCACCCGCTGGAAATCCGCAAAGGGGAACTGACTCCCACCATGAAAGTCCGTCGCGCCGTTCTGGAAGGGAAATACTGGGAAGAAATTGACAGCATGTACGGAAAGGGGAAGGAGAAAGCCGCTTCGCGGCAGTGCGAGTGAAAGTGCGAGTGCGCGATGGACAGGGAAGAGAATGGCCAATTCCCTAATTTCCCTATTCTGCCGCCCACGCCCACTCTTGCACTCGCACTCGCACTCGCACTTTCACTATTCTTACCCCTACTCCTACCCCTACTCCTACTTCTTTTCTGCCCACTTCCGAGAAAAATTGTGATATAATATTTGCAAATATGGTTAGTTGGACATCCCCCAGCGCCGTAAACAATTGTGAATGGGCGATGCTCTGATTTTGTGAAATACAATCATTCAACAAGATGGGAAAGGAGAAATTTCGCTATGCCAGGAAAAATGAAAAACCCCCTGTCAAATCGTGTTGACAATATATCTATGAATATAAAAGACTTGGATAGAGTTGGGATAAGCGTACGTTCCCGCAAATTGCTCCACTCATTGCTGGATGAGAACCCCCGGCTTCAGGCCATTCTCAAGAAGTCTGAAAATGCGGATAAAGCCACTGAATCTATTTTCAACTGGATGATGGAATTGTTGAAAGAGCGCCCCTCTGCATTTGCTTTCTACCAACGGGAAAAGACAGGCAGGGAGGCATTTGAGAAACTAAACTGGCCTGATTATGCCATTATCCGCATCCTGGACTACATCGATCATATGGAATGGGAATTTCCCGACCCCAACCTCTATGGAGACGCGGCAGTCAGTAACCCGTTCCGAATACTGTGGCTTGCAACAAGGAAAGGCACCGGCGGGGGAAATGAAGATTTTTTCGAGGACATGCTTATGTTGTTTCGTCAACTTAACGGAAAGCTGAAAGCTCCTCGTCCCGACCGAAAGCGTCTCTTCAAATGGATGGATCGCCACCCTTCGGGGCTGGATCCGGACATCATGGAAATGCGAAAGATGAATCGGGAACGAATCCTCGGGGTTATCATCAATCGGATGGAGAGGGGAGAAATCAGTGATCAGCGATTCAGATTTGTACCCGGCATGACCCGCGACCAAAAATTTAAGAAGGCATTGGAATGGTGGAATGACTACCAATTCCATCTGCGCTTTGCCATTCGGACTCCCGAATTGCTCAATGAAATGCTGGATTTTACCTTATCTCCCATGACCATGAGCATTCTGAATAACGCAAGACAGGTGGGGATTCCCATCTTCGTAAACCCCTATTATCTGACCCTGGTCAATGTACATGAACCGGGATTTGCGGTTGCTGCTGACCTTGCGATTCGAGACTACATTCTGTGCAGCCAACAACTTGTCAATGAATTCGGCCGTATCTCTGCGTGGGAAAAGGAAGACCAGGTTGAGCCGGGAAAACCCAATGCGGCAGGCTGGCTGTTGCCCACATCCGATTGTGTACACCGACGGTACCCGGAAGTAGCCATCCTCATCCCCGAAACCATGGGACGAGCCTGCGGTGGACTCTGTGTTTCATGCCAGCGAATGTACGACTTTCAGCGAAGGCACTTAAACTTTGACCTGGACCGATTGAAGCCACAGAAACGGTGGTCAGAACGATTGCCACAGTTGATGCAGTATTTTGAAAACGACAGTCAGCTCAGGGACATCCTCATCACCGGGGGAGACGCATTAATGAGTTCCAACAGATCATTGGAGAAAATCCTGGATGCTGTCATTGAAATGGCCCGAAATAAGCGTCGGGCCAACCGGAATCGGCCCGAAGGTGAAAAGTTCGCAGAAATCGTCCGGGTTCGCCTGGGTACGCGACTTCCTGCTTATCTGCCCCAGCGAATAACTCCCGGACTGATTCAGGTTCTTTCTGAATTTAAGAAAAAGGCAACCAAAGTCGGAATTCGTCAATTTGTCATTCAGACTCATTTTGAAACCGCCATGGAACTGACTCCGGAAACATCTCAGGCCATCCGAATGCTGACTGAAGCCGGTTGGACAGTTACCAACCAGATGGTTTTTACAGCTGCTGCTTCAAGGCGTGGGCATGCGGCCAAATTGCGTCAGGTCCTGAATAACATCGGCGTTCTCTCCTATTACACCTTCACTGTAAAAGGCTACATGGAGAATTTCCATAATTTTGCCACCAATGCACGGGCGGTCCAGGAGCAAATGGAAGAAAAAGTGTTCGGGCAGGTGCCGGAGACGTTCCATGATGAAATCCGCAGGTTCCCGGAACAGGCAACGCAGATAGTCAATAACATTCAAGATCTACGAAAAAGAGCGGACCTGCCGTTTCTGGCCACCGATCGAAACGTATTAAACCTGCCCGGCGTTGGAAAATCTCTTACATTCCGGGTGATCGGAATTACCCGATGGGGTCGTCGTATTCTTGAATTTGATCATGATTCCACCCGAACCCATAGTCCCATTATTAAAAAAATGGGGCGAGTGGTCATTATCGAGTCCAAGTCAATCCGGCAGTACATGGCTCAACTGGAAGAAATGGGTGAAAACCTTGATGAATACGAAACAGTGTGGGGATATTCCATTGGCGAAACCGAACCCGGTGAGCCGGTATTCGAATACCCGGACTATGACTTCCGCATTACCAAACGCTTCACCAATCTGCAGCTGGAAGAATGAACGAGACTGACGAGGTTGAAGGGGAAACAAGGTTGAGGTTGAGCAAAGACAGGGAAATGTGATGAGAAAAATCAGGGAATTAACCTTCTTGGTCCCCCTCTGGACTCGCACTCGCACTCACACTTTCACTATTCTTACTCCTACTCACCCGAAGGGAAAAGGTTGAGGTTAAGCGAAAACAAGGTTAAGTGAAGAAAAGACAGGAAAAGGTCAACTCCCTGATTTTTCTTACTCCAACTCGAAGGGAAAAGGTTGAGGTTAAGCAGAAGGCAAGGTTGAGTCCGGAGGGGGAGAAAACAGGGAATGGCCATCTATTTGATTTTTCTTACCTCTACTCCACCCCCTACTCCAACTCACCCGAAGGGTGACAAAAGACAGGAAAAGGTCAACTCCCTGA
>QMQE01000111.1 GCA_003650445.1 Acidobacteriota bacterium
CGCCATTGCTCTCATTTCCTTGCTCTTCTCAACCCTGAATTTCTCACGATCAACATACCCACTGTATCGAATTCGCGCGGAAACCTCCCTGGGCCACATCGGCACCCAATCTGCCTTCATTTTACTTATCATTTCTTCCAGATCTACTTCCGGACGCCGGATTAATTTTTCAAGAGATGTTACACTCTTCCAATCAATTCCTTTAGCTTCAAGTCCGGTTACATCCTCAAAGCTTTCCCGGATGGAAACAGTCACAATATCCCTGCAGTAGCGATCAATCTCAATGTATTTCTCTTGCATTTCGTCAAAAATTCGATCCGATATCAGGCCATATTGGTGCCCATAAGGCATTAAACGGCGGTCCGCTGACAGATGATCCAGTAAAAGACGATACTCCGCCCTTGAAGAAAACATCCGGTAGGGCTCATCTACACCAACCGTTACGAGGTCATCAATCATAACTCCGATATATGCTTCATTCCGGCCAAGAATTAAAGGAGAATCCCCTGAAATGGACAGCGCTGCATTGATCCCTGCAACCAGCCCCTGCCCTGCCGCCTCTTCGTAACCGGAAGTCCCATTGATCTGCCCGGCAAAAAACAGCCCACTGATACCCTTTGCCTCCAGATTAGGACGTAACTCAAGTGGATTGATACTGTCATATTCAATTGCATAGCCAGGCCTTGTTATCTCCGCATTTTCCAACCCATTTATTGTATTCAGGTATGCTTTTTGAATTGCCACAGGGAGAGAGGTCGAAACACCATTTACATAGTATTCTGCAGTAAACCGGGATTCAGGCTCCAGAAAAACCTGATGTCGTTCGCGGTCAGGGAATTTATTCAGTTTGTCCTCTATTGATGGGCAATAACGCGGTCCCACTCCCTGGATGGCTCCGGAAAAAAGAGCTGATTTGCCCATGTTTTCAGAAATGATTCTATGAGTTTCTTCATTGGTATATGTTAAATAACATGGAATCTGCTCCACTTCTAAAGATGTCGTCCGGTAAGAAAAAGGTATCGGTGGCTCATCTCCGGGCTGAAGTTCCATCTTACTGAAATCAAGAGAATCCCGATGAACCCGGGGTGGCGTTCCGGTTTTCATTCGAACCAATTGGAAGCCCATGCCAATTAAACTCTCCCGCAACCGGACAGAAGCCAGTTCATTACTCCGGCCGGCAGGGTATGTTTTATCCCCGATAAAAATACGCCCACCCAGGAAGGTCCCGGTAGCCACAATTACTGAACTGCTTTCGAGAATTTCCCCGGAAATCAGACCAACCCCAGTCACTCTGCCGCCTTTCACAAAAATATCCGTCGCCACATCCTGGACCACCCTGAGATGCTGAGTATTTTCAAGACGCCGTCTCATTGCCAGCCTATAGACCACCTTGTCAGCCTGCGCACGGAGCGCCTGAACTGCCGGGCCTCTGCTTCTATTCAGCATTCGAAACTGGATTCCCGCTTCGTCAATTACTTCAGCCATCAGCCCACCCAGTGCATCAATTTCCCGTACAATCTGTCCTTTGGCCAATCCACCAATAGCAGGATTACAGGACATTTGCCCGATCACATCGAGGTTCACCGTAAGTAGACAGGTCTTAAACCCCATCCGTGCACAGGCTGAACCGGCCTCACATCCCGCATGGCCCGCACCAATTACAACTACGTCAAATCGCCTCATCGCTCTATTTCCCAAGGCAGAAGTTAGAAAAAATTCCATCCAGAATTTCGTCTGTTGTAACAAGACCAATTACAGTCTCCAGGTGCCACCGCGCTGTCTTCAAATGGGCGGCAGCTATCTCTAAGGTGCCGTCATCTACAAGAAAAGATATTGCCAGATTCAATTCTTCAATTGCCATTTCCACCGCCTGTTTCTGCCTCTCTGTAAATAGAAAAACATGCTCAAGGTCAACGTCATCAAACAAAATCCGAATCCTCTTCAGAAGTTCTCCAACACCACTCCCTGTCTTTGCAGAAACCTGTATAAAATCCCCGGCAGGTTCATCCAACCGATCTGCTTTACTTTTAACCCTCAGTAGATGTTGGGGTTTCCCAGTAATTTCTTTTTCAATACGTTCCGATTCAACAATATTTTCAGAATCCCATACCAGGACAACGATATCTGCCAACTCAATCTGGTCCCTCGCTCGGGCTATACCCGCTGCCTCCACTTCATCCCCAGGATTCTGGAAACCAGCAGTATCCACAAATGTACACCGCAGCCCTTCAATATCTACCGTTACTTCCACAGTGTCCCTTGTTGTCCCAGGGACCGACGTGACAATGGCCCGTTGATATCCCACGATTGCGTTGAGTAATGAAGATTTTCCCGCATTTGGTGCCCCTGCAATGACTACCCGTACCCCTTCTGTCCAATGGATAACCCGCTTATAACTTGCCGCAAGTCTTTCCATCTCATTTAACAGAAGAAGTGCAAGGCTCATGGCAGCCTCCAAAGCTCCTCCGGTCTCATCATCTTCAGGATATTCAATTGAGGCTTCGATCCGGCTCTCAAGATTCATTAGATTCTCTCTGAGTTCGGTAAAACGCTTCGCCATCTTCCCTTTACTCAATTCCTTGGCAACACGGAGCTGAAGCTCTGTTTCCGCATTGAGCAACAAATTGAGGCGCTCCGTCTCGGTTAAAGACAGTTTACCGTTTAAAAAAGCCCGCTTCGTAAATTCCCCGGGTTCTGCAAGACGTGCCAATTTACTCTTTAAAATACTGTTCAATAGCTTTCTCAGGACAACCGGAGTTCCATGTATCTGGAATTCAACAACATCTTCACCCGTGTAAGAAGCAGGACCCCCGAAAAATAAACCAATCCCACTATCCAAAACCTCGTTATTCAGGTCAACTACTCTTCCAAAATAAGCATAACGATCTTTTATATCCGTGTTTTCCGCACGAAAGAAACTTGTGAAGACATCACGGGCATTTTTCCCCGATACACGGACAATTCCAATACCACCGGCACCTCCCGGTGTAGCAATTGCCCCTATTGTGTCCACCTTATCCCCGCTTTTTGATAAACACCTTCACCCGCTTGTAGCGTCCATCTCCAAGACTCTCTGTTGAAATCATCTTGTCATCCTGCAATGCGAGGTGAATCTGGCGTCTTTCTGCTGGATTCATTGGAGAAAAAAGGTAGGGTTTTCCAAAATCCCGCACCTTTTCCGCAGCCTTTGCCGCCATATCCTGCAGTTCTCTTACCCGGTTCCTTCTGAATCCCTCACACTCAAGAACAATTTTCATTTTCACATTTCGGGGAATCATTCTGTTTATCAAATATTGGAAAGCATCCAGAAGTGTTCCGTTTTTTTCAAGCAACAGATCTGAGTCTTTCCCGACTACATCGAGTTCCACTGACCCATTTGTATGCCTGTAGCTTGCTTTCAAAGAAAAGTGCCCCTTTTTGAATAGATCATTGAGCATATTTTCTGCCTTCTGGATCTGTGCCGGTACTTTTCGCTTATTGTCCTTTTTTCCAATTCTTTCAATTTTAACAGTGACTTCACCACTCAAAGGGGAAAATAATGACTGATCCCTGGCCACCACTCTGTACTGCAGCAGGGATTCATTGACATTATAATATTGACTTGCCTTATCCAGCGCCTCTTCTACATCTTTTCCTGAAAACAGACTTTTTTCCAACGCCATATCTTTTACTCCCCTTCAGCTTCTTTCATACTTCGATTTACAAGCATCTGCTGCACAATCTGAAACAGGTTATTTGTTGTCCAATACACAATCAAACCACTTGGTGCTGTTGCTAAAACAACAGTAAAAACAACCGGTAAAGCATACATCATCTTCTTCTGGTTTGCATCTCCGGTTGACGGGGTAATCATCTGGGAAATCAACTGAGTAACCCCCATCAGAACAGGCAACACGTAATACGGGTCGTACGCAGATAAGTCCTGTATCCAGAACATGAATGGTGCATGGCGCAACTCAATAACATTCAATAAAAGGCTCCAGAACGCAAAGAATATCGGCATCTGGAGAATCATAGGAAGACACCCGCCCAGGGGGCTGACTCCTTCCTTTTTATATAATTCCTGGATCTCCCGGTTCATTTCTTGTTTCTTTGTGAGATCCTTACCAAATTTTTTGTATTTAGCCTGTATTTCTTTCATTTTAGGCTGAACCCTCTGCATGTCTTTCATGGACCGGAGTCCCGCCTGGCTTACCGGGAATATCAATAAACGAATGAGAATAGTCAATAAAATGATGGACCATCCATAATTATGAACCAAACCGTTAATCCACCTCAATGCAAAAAATAACCATTTCGCAAAAACACCAAAGAAACCGAAATTGACGATTTTAGCGTAATGATGCCCCAATTTCTTCAGAACATCATAGTCCTTCGGCCCCAGAAAAATTGTGCCGCTTATTTGATTACCCACAAGCAGAACATCGGAAAGGAGCAAATCTTTCTTTTTTCCTTTATAGGACTTAATGGCTCCGAGGATCTTCATCTCTTTTGTATCCGGTGTAAATATCTTCGCGAAATACTTATCTTCGATAGCCACCCATTCCGGCTTTTGCTTACTTACATCAACACCATCCAGCTTTTCCTTCTTAATCCTGTCTACACTTCCATCTGCGAATACCACCACCGCATCCGGGGTGCTGTACCGGCTATGAGATTTTTCGGCTGAATCAATTCCCGGGCCCAGACTAATTTCAGCCGGACCGAAACCTGTTGACACCACTGCCACTTTCAGCCCAAACCCCTTATCCAACTCAAACCTCTTTTCAATCCTCTTCAACCCTTCCTGATATAGAAATGAAACACTATTCCGGTCCTTCTGAGCCGTAAATCCAATGTTATTCAGATAGTTAAGCTTCCCCTCAAAAGAAAATGGCGTCAGATTCTTTTCCAACATCACCTGATTAACCAGTTCCATTTTCTCTCCGATTTCATCCCGGTAGTCTTTCAGCTGGACAGAAACAAGCCTGCCCCCCTTGTTTGTGAACTCTAATTTCAAAACTTTATTTTCCAGCGAAATAATCTCTTCAGGTAAATCAACTACCTTGCCAGAAGAGGCTTCCTTTCCACTCTCTCCATTGACAGACTCGCTGTCTGTTTCTGTCCTTGAAGTCTTATTCACAGATCCTTCTGAGAGTGCCACTGTCTCATTAGACTGAATTGCTTCAGTTTTCCTTTCTGTCGCCTTCTCCTTCTCATTCACAGCAACAACTGTCTTTATTATTTTTTTTGGCGGGTTTACCTTATCTACGACCATTTTTTGCCAGATAAGGATAAAGATGATGGAAATTACAATTGCCAGAACAGTTCTCTTCTCCATTTTTTCTCCCTGGTAAGTTACTTCCCCATGTCAGGGAACCGGGTCATGGCCGCCTCGATGAAATGGATTGCATCGTAAAATCCGCTTCATCGCCAACCAGCCACCTTTCCAAATACCATATTTTTCTATAGCTTCATAACCATACTGGGAACAAGTTGGCGTAAATCTGCAGCTCGAGGGCAAAACAGGTGAGATAAACCTTCTATACCCTTTGATGAGAATCAGCAGAAGCCTTTTCATGTGCCCCCTGAAAAAAAACCTCGAAATCAGCCTCCAGTTCACTGAACAATGCCCAGGCTGTACGGCGTTTCGCATTAAAAACAAACCATGTGCCGTCCTCAAACCGACCCTGGTGCTTTCTAACCAGTTCGCCAAGCCTTCTTTTAACCCTGTTTCTTATGACTGCATTCCCGATTTTTCGGGATACAGTAAAACCGAACCGCTTTTCTTCACAGTTATTTAACCAGTAAATGACAAAAGTTCTGCAATTCATTTTCCGGCCCTTCTCATAAACCCGAAGGAATTGCGGTCGTTTTTTCAGACTGATTTCTCTGGAAATACCCAATTCTTAAGCAGCAAGCTTCTTTCTACCCTTGCGTCGTCTGGCACTGATTATTCTCTTTCCGGCCTTTGTCTTCATCCTGACAAGGAACCCGTGAGTTTTGTGTCTCTTTCTACGGTTGGGTTTGAATGTTGGTCGCATAATCCACTCCTTTCAACGTGGTCGTCATTTCGCCAGTATCATAAGGGACTGAATCCCCCCTGTCAACGCCTTTTTCAAAAACAAGACCACGAAAAGCCTTTCAGGTAAAAAAACCTCATAATTCCCCTCTTTTCCGCTATAATGCTTCCGTGCAAGTGTATGTTCATTCTTGGAGGAAAAAATGATTCAAAGTTACAGAAAACACACAAATGAGCGCAAGGAAAAGGGAATTCCTCCCCTTCCACTGACCCCGTCTCAGGTCCGGGAATTGTGTAAGCTTCTCGAAACCCCCCCGCAGGGGGAAGAAAAATATCTCCTTGACTTACTGGTTCACCATATCTCACCCGGTGTTGATCCGGCTGCCGAAGTCAAAGCAAGCTGGCTAAACAGGGTGGCAAGGGGAGAAATAAAGTCTCCGGTGGTATCTCCGGCAGATGCTGTAAAAACACTCGGAACCATGCTCGGTGGTTATAATGTGCAGCCCCTTATTTCCCTGCTCTCCTCGGATGAGCTGGGAGATCTTGCCGCAACCGCCCTGAAACATACCATTCTCATTTACAATGCCTTTGATCAGATTGTCGAACTGTCCAAAACCAATTCCAGGGCTGAAGCGATTCTTCAATCCTGGGCTGCAGCCGAATGGTTTAGCGCCAAACCGGAATTTCCAGCTGAATTCAAGGTAAAAATATACAAAGTCGACGGTGAAATTAACACAGATGATTTTTCACCGGCAAAAGACGCCTGGAGTCGCCCGGATATTCCCCTTCATTCCCTTTGTATGGGTGAGTCCCGTTTTCCGGACGGGATTAAAACCATTCAAACATTTCGGGAAGAAGGCCATGTAGTTGCCTTTGTCGGTGATGTTGTCGGAACCGGGTCCTCTCGCAAATCCGCCTGTAATTCCCTGATGTGGCACATTGGTGAAGATATTCCTTACGTTCCCAATAAACGCCGTGCAGGGATTGTTCTTGGAAATCTTATTGCGCCTATTTTCTTTAATACAACTGAAGATTCCGGCGGGCTTCCTATTTTGTGCGATGTTACAAACCTCCATACCGGTGATATTGTAACAATCAACACGAAGGATGGAAAAATTGTTGGACCTGATAATTCTGTTCTTACCACTTTTGAAATTAAGCCATCTACCCTTCGAGATGAATTTCGAGCTGGTGGGCGCCTTAACCTTATTATCGGCCGAGCCCTTACCCAAAAGGCAAGGGCAACCTTGAATCTGCCTGAGTCCTCAGTTTTTATTGCGGCAGATAACCCAACTCCCAAACCCGGGCAGGGTTATTCTCTCGCTCAAAAAATCGTTGGGAAAGCCTGTGGTCTTCCTGGGGTTTTGCCAGGTACAGCCTGTGAACCTCAAATGGCAACAGTGGGTTCTCAGGATACAACCGGCCTCATGACTGCAGATGAACTGAAAGAATTGGCCTGTCTTCAGTTTCAGGCTGGAATGTTCATGCAATCCTTCTGCCACACGGCTGCTTACCCAAAGCCCTCTGATGTTCACATGCATGAAACCCTGCCGAATTTTGTTACATCCAGAAAAGGTGTTTCTCTTCACCCTGGAGACGGTGTTATACATACCTGGCTCAACCGCCTTATTCTTCCAGACACCGTCGGGACCGGAGGAGACAGTCATACTCGATTTCCTTTGGGAATTTCCTTCCCGGCCGGTTCCGGCCTTGTCGCCTTTGCCGGTGCCCTTGGATTTATGCCGCTGGATATGCCTGAATCCGTCCTCGTCAAATTCAAAGGGAATTTTAATCCAGGAATTACACTTCGCGATGCTGTGAACTCTATTCCATATTTCGCAATCCAAGAGGGACTTCTCACTGTTGAAAAACAAGGTAAGAAGAATATTTTTAACGGCCGCATTCTTGAGATTGAAGGACTTTCGGATCTCACGGTTGAACAGGCTTTTGAGCTTACCGACGCATCTGCGGAGCGGTCTGCCGCCGCCGCCACGGTAAAACTTTCGGAAAACACAGTGGCTGAATACCTCAAGAGCAATATCGCTCTAATGGAAAAAATGATTGAAACCGGTTTTAATGATGCCGACACCCTGCGCAATAGAATCAATGCCTGTAAAGAATGGCTGGCCAATCCATCGTTACTCGAGAGGGACAGTAATGCGGAATATGCAGCTGTTCTTGAAATTGACCTATCCAAAATCACAGAACCCATACTCTGTTGCCCAAATGATCCGGACGACGTCAAGCTTCTGTCTGAAGTTTGCAATCGAAAAATTGATGAAGTTTTTATCGGTTCCTGTATGACCAACATCGGCCACTTCCGGGCGGCGGGCCATATCTGGAAGGGAGAAAAACAGGCACCTGCCAAAATATGGCTCACCCCCCCTACCAAAATGGATCGTGCAACCCTGATGAAAGAAGGA
>QMQE01000112.1 GCA_003650445.1 Acidobacteriota bacterium
CACTGAGCCTTTCCATCTATTTGCAGTGGTACTACCCCGGGAACGGGCAACGATTCACCTTGATATGGTATTCACAATGGTGGATCTGAATCAGTGTGTGGTGTATGAGCCCTATATCATCGGGAAGGAACGGTTGCCGGTGATTCACATGACGGTGACACCGGACAGCAGGACCCGGATGGAGGAGGTCCCCGACTTGATTCAGGGGCTTTCCGATATCGGGATTCCGGTTGATCCGATTATCTGCGGCGGCAGTAAACGAGTGGATCAGGAGCGGGAACAGTGGCTTTCCGGCACAAATTTCTTTGCCTTTGCACCGGGCAAGATTCTGGGCTATGCCTGTAATTACCACACCCTTCGGGAGCTGGAAAGAGCGGGCTTCCAGGCGGTTCCGGTGGCGGATGTGGTTTCAGACAAGGTGGATATCAACGTCATGGACAAGGTGGTTGTGGGGATTGAAGGTGCGGAACTGGCCCGGGGCGGTGGTGGCGTTCGTTGCATGACGATGCCGGTTCAACGGAAACCGTTGGACGGTAAAACCGGTATTTTTTAGGGGGGCGGGTGTTTCTGAAACGCTTTCTGAAAGATGAAAATTATCGGCTGGCCCCTATTGCCACCCGATCGGATGAAGGCAGGCGGCTTCATGGCGAAGCGGTTTTGAAAGTGGAGTATCGTACGCCGTTTCAGCATGACCGGGACCGGATTATCCACTGTCTTGCCTTCAAACGGATGAAGGAAAAAACCCAGGTGTTTGCCCCGGAACAGAGTGATCACCTCCGGAACCGCTTGTCCCACACCTTGGAAGTGACCCAGCTTTCCCGTTCAGTGGCCAGGGCATTGGCACTGAATGAAGATCTGGTGGAGGCAATTTCCCTTGGCCATGACCTGGGGCATTCCCCCTTTGGCCACTCGGGAGAGGCGGTACTGAACCGGATTTTGAAGCAGGAAATTCCAATCGACAATGCCGACAAAGACGCGTTCCTGCGTGCCGGGGGATTCAAACACAACTACCAGAGTGTGAGGATTGTGGATGAACTGGAAAATCGTTATCGGGACTGGGACGGCCTGAACCTTACGGACAAGGTACGGGAAGGGATTCTGAAGCACACCGGCACAAGGGGCAGAATGTACAACCTGATGCAATATGATGGGCTTCAGGTGGAAGCCCCGGCCAGTACGCCGGAGGCGGCCATTGTGGCGATGACGGATGAAATCGCCCAGCAATGCCACGACCTGGAAGACGGTATCCGGCTGAAGCTGGCGTTCATCAGCCAGTTGAAGGAAACAGCGGTTTATGATATTGAGCCTTTTCGCTCCATCATTGACCAGGGAAATGGCTATGATGTGATGAATGACCTGATTCGTTCCCTGTTCCACGTGTTCATGGATGACCTCATCGGAAATGGCGTGGTACAGGAAGAGGACTTTCGCTTCCGCTTCTCTTTTTCCCCTGAGCTGGAGGCTGCATTTTCTGCTCTCCGTCAATTTGTCTACACCCGGATTATCTTTTCCCACAGCGTTGCCCGGTCCGACCATATCGCGAAGCGGGTACTCCGGGATCTATTCAACGCCTTTTACAACAATCCGAAGCTGTTACCGGATTATGTGCTGAACCGGGTGTCAAAGAGCAGCGATGTGCCGAATCTGCGCCACCTCACCGGGGGTGAGCAGAAAAAAACAGCCGGGAAACTGAAATCCTGTGATAAATTTATAAGAGTCATTGCAGACTATATCGGCGGCATGACAGACAGCTATGCCATGAAGGAATATCGAAAAATCAATCCGTAGGGGGATAGATGAAAATTGCCATCGGTTCAGACCACGGCGGCTTCGTGCTGAAGGAAATCGTAAAGGGTTATCTTATTGATAAAGGGTATGATATTGAAGACCTGGGCTGCGATTCCAACGAATCGGTGGATTACCCGGACTTTGCGCTGAAAGTAGCGGAGAAAGTTTCTTCCGGGGCGTTTGAGAAGGGGATTCTCATGTGCGGGACGGGGATTGGAATTTCCATTTCTGCAAACAAGGTGAAAGGGATTCGGGCGGCACTCTGTCACGACCATCTCACGGCATCCCTTGCGGCACGGCACAATAATGCCAATATTCTGTGTATGGGTGGACGCACTACCGGCCCGGAAACCGCAAAGGATATCGTGGAGGCATGGCTGAACACCTCTTTTGAGGGGGGACGCCACTCCCGACGCCTGGCCAAAATTGCCGAAATGGAGTGCAAAAAATAGATTTCCATTTCTTTGAGGGGGAATGATATGAAGGTTGAAAAATTACAGTCTGTTGACCCGGATGTGTTCGAGGCACTGAAGGGAGAGGTGAACCGCCAGGAACAGAACCTGGAACTCATCGCAAGTGAAAACTATGTTTCAGAAGCGGTCCTGGAGATAACCGGTTCCGTTTTTACCAACAAATACGCGGAGGGCTATCCCGGACGACGCTATTACGGCGGTTGTGAATTTACCGACGTGGTGGAACGGCTGGCAAGGGAAAGGGCAAAGGAACTGTTCCAGGCAGACCATGCCAATGTACAGCCTCATTCCGGTTCCCAGGCCAATATGGCGGCTTATTTTTCTGTGCTGGAGCCCGGGGACAAAATTCTTGGAATGGACCTGTCCCACGGTGGCCATCTGACCCACGGGCACCCGTTGAGCTTTTCAGGGCGCTTTTTTGAAGTGGCATCTTACGGGGTTCACCGGGACACCGAGCAGTTGGATTATCAGGAGCTGATGGCAGACGCACTTCGGGAAAAACCAAAGCTGATTATTGCCGGCGCCAGCGCCTATCCGCGCCTGCTGGATTTCCCCAAGTTCCGGGAAATTGCCGATGCTGTCGGTGCTTATCTCATGGTGGACATGGCCCATATTGCCGGCCTTGTCGCCACCGGTGAGCATCCGACTCCGGTTCCCTACGCCGACTTCGTTACAACGACCACCCACAAGACCCTTCGGGGGCCGAGGGGCGGGTTGGTTTTATGCCGGGAAGAGCACAAAAAGGCGCTGAACCGGAATGTGTTTCCCGGAATCCAGGGTGGGCCGCTGGTTCATATTGTTGCAGCAAAGGCGGTGGCACTGAAAGAGGCCATGACACCGGAATTCAAAGCCTATCAGCACCAGGTTGTTATCAACGCAAAAAAACTGGCGGACGTGTTGGGTGAAAGCGGAATCCGCATTGTGTCCGGCGGTACAGACAACCACCTGATGCTCCTTGATGTGACTTCCATAGGATTAACCGGCAAAACAGCGGAGCTGGCACTGGATAAGGCCGGTATCACTGCCAATAAGAACACAATTCCCTTTGACAAAAACAAGCCCATGATTGCCAGCGGCATCCGTCTCGGCACGCCGACAGTAACCACCCGGGGAATGAAAGAGGCGGAGATGGAAAAGATCGGCCAGTTGATTGCCGATTCGCTGAAGCACACAGAAGACGATCTGTTTCTTACAGCTGTAAAAGAAGAAGTGGTTAAATTAACGAAACAATTTCCGACTCCGTATAAGCCCATCATCGGACAGTAACCGAAAAGGGGGGCAAAATGCCCCCCCTTTTTAATACCCAAGGAGCGCACATGGACCCTCGACCATCCTGGAACGATTATTTCATTGAAATGGCTTATTATGTTGCCACGAGAGCAACCTGCACCCGCCGACAGGTGGGCGCCATCATTGTTAAAGACAAGCACATCCTCGCCACCGGTTACAACGGGGCACCCAGGGGAATTGCCCATTGCTTTGATACCGGCTGTCTCCGGGACAAGCTGAACATCCCCTCCGGCGAACGCCATGAACTGTGCGTGGCGCTCCACGCGGAGCAGAACGCCATCATTCAGGCCGCCTACCACGGGATTGCCATTGCCGGTTCGGAGATTTACTGTACGACCCACCCCTGCTCCATCTGCGCGAAAATGATTATCAACGCCGGGATTACCCGGATTTATTACGTGGAGGGATATCCGGATGAATATGGCAAGCAGTGGCTCGACGAAGCCGGAATCGAGAGAATTCAACTGGTTCGTCCGAATGGCGGACCAGCCGTTGTACCTGGAATTGACTGAATCGGATGAAAAACTGGTTCGGATCGACTTCAGAAGGGGCATCATGCCCCCTCCAGGGCCCTCGCCATCGTCCCTGATGCGGAACACGGCCCTGGAACTTCATGCCTACTTCGATGGCCGGTTGCGGGAATTTTCCATCCCACTGAAGGCAGAGGGCACCGATTTTCAGATGTCAGTGTGGGAAGCACTGCAGGAAATCCCCTACGGTGAAACACTCAGTTACAAGGAAGTTGCGGAACAAATCGGAAAACCCAAAGCCGCCCGTGCCATTGGCGGTGCGGTGGGGAAAAATCCCATTCCCATCATCATTCCCTGCCATCGAGTCCTCGCCGCCGGGGGGAAACTTGGTGGTTTCGCCGGTGGTACAGATATTAAAAAATGGCTGTTGGCCATTGAAGGTATCTGGCGATAAGCCAATGGCTGTTTCTGATGGGTATGCGTCCTGATTTCCTGAAATCTGTTCATTCTCCCATTCCCTTGATTGATCCCGGCCGGGTGCGCCGGAACATCCATCAGATGGCTATCCTGGCGAAAACAGCCGGAGTCCGGTTTCGTCCCCACTTCAAAACCCACCAGTCTTCCAAAATCGGAGAATGGTTCAGGGACGCCGGTGTTACCGGGATTACCGTCAGTTCAGTGGCCATGGCCCGGTATTTCGCTGAAAGCGGCTGGACAAATATTACACTGGCATTTCCCTTCAATATTCGGGAACTTGAGCAGCTGAACCAATTGGATGAAATGGCGGAAATCCACCTGCTGGCGGATCATCCCGACACAGTATCAGCCCTTGCCGCCGGTGTCACGAAGCCCCATCGGGTATTCATTAAAGTGGATACCGGGTATCACCGAACCGGCATTTCCTGGAAACGGCGGGATAAGCTCCTTTCGCTGGCAAAGCAGATCGAATCTGCTCCCAACCTGAGCTTTGCCGGGATTCTGACCCATGCCGGCCACAGTTACCATGCCGACAGCCCGGGTGAAGTTCAGTCAATTTTCCGGAACACTGTGTCAAAAATGAATCAAGTCCGGAAAACTCTCCATGAAGATGGCATTCAAAATTGCGTCGTTTCCATTGGAAACACGCCGGGATGCACAGTCACGGACAGTCTTAACGGTGTGGATGAAATCCGGCCTGGGAACTTTGTGTTCTATGATTTGATGCAACTCTCAATTGGTATCTGTGACGAAAATGTGCTGGCAATGGCACTCCTTTGCCCCGTTACCGGCATCTACCCGGACCGGAACGAGCTTGTGCTACTGGGGGGTGCAACTCATTTTTCAAAAGAACGGTTCCGGAATGAAACCGGGGAAACAATCTTCGGCTATGGCATTGGAGTGACAGAGGCGGGGTTCGGCCCATTAAACCGGGAGATTCGCCTCATTGGGTTGTCTCAGGAGCATGGCATTGTCCGGGCATCGGCTGAAACCATCCGTAAAACCCGAATCGGGGACATTCTGGCCTTCGTACCGGTACATTCCTGCCTCACCGCTGACCTTTATTCCGTTTACCTCAGCACATCAGGGGACAGAATTCCCAGGTTCAACAGTGTTTCTGCGAGAAGTGCTCAGCTCTTGCCATCTGTGAACAATAATTCGCTTTCCTTTTGAAAGAGTACCCAGAGGGTATAGGCGCCGAGGGCGGTACCAACAGGGAATCCCGGCAGATTGAGAATCCCAACGATAATCAGGAGAATCCGCCCCCAGTTCTTATACTTCAATGTCCCGATGGCCCCGACAATGGCGGGGATTGACAAAACAAGAAAGAGTATGGCGAAAAATACGCCGAGGCCGGAGGTAACGGCAATGGCGGTTTTATCTCCGCTTAACAACCCCCCTGAAACCAGCACAACAAAAATAATCAGGCCTGCCAGCAGCATCATTCCGCTGAGTATCAGGTTCAATATCGCCACAATCTTGACATGGGTTTCCATAACTACCTCCAATAAGAATGTTAAAAGTTTCGGGCAATCTGCTGCATCCAGAGATCCAGAAGCACAATAGCGGCCATGGCCTCCGCCACCGGTACCACACGGGGCGCGATGCAGGGATCATGCCGTCCCCTGGTTACAATTTCCACCTCATCTCCATTTTCATCCACCGTCCGCTGAGGAATCCGGAGGGACGGTGTGGGCTTAACGGGGAAGCGAAAGACCAGCGGCTGGCCGGTAGAAATTCCACCGAGAACCCCCCCTGCGTTGTTACCCGCAAAGCCTTCCCTTGTTATCTCATCATTATGGGCGCTTCCAGACATTTCTGCTGCTCTAAAGCCGATTCCGAATTCAATCCCTTTCACCGCCGGAATACTGAGAATTGCCCGGGCAATCTCAGCGTCCAATCGTTCAAACACCGGTTCTCCTATCCCTGCCGGAAGCCCGGTGGCCCGGATTTCCACAACGCCGCCGATGGAATCGCCGTTGTCCCTTGCCAGCCGGATACGATCCGCCATCTTCTCTGCCATTTCGGGATCAGCACAACGGACCGGGTTTTTTTCAATGAAATCCGGGTCAAACCTCACAGCCCGTATATTCCCTACCTGTGTCACATGGCCGATAATCTTAACGTTTTTTTTACCCAGTACTTTTTTTGCTACAGCCCCGGCACAAACTCGGCCGATGGTTTCCCTTGCGGAAGAGCGGCCTCCGCCCCGGTAATCCCGGATGCCATATTTTTCCTGGTAGGCCCAGTCCCCGTGTCCGGGGCGAAACCGGTCCCGAATCCCTTCATAATCGGCGGATTTCATATCCTTGTTGAATATCAGCATACAGATAGGCGTCCCGGTGGTCATGTTGCCAAAAACACCGCTTAGAATCTCCACCTGGTCTGTTTCAGATCTTGGGGAAGAAAGCTCACTCTGGCCGGGTCGCCGCCGGTCCAGTTCTTTTTGTATATCCCTTTCGTCCAGTGGGATCCGGGCCGGACAACCGTCGATGACGACTCCAACCGCTCTCCCGTGGCTCTCCCCGAAAGTGGAAATTGTGAAAAGTTTTCCCATACCACTGCCGCCCATGTATGCCCTCCCGCATCCCCTCGTTTTGGGTAGTGTACGCTATCTTCTGTTCCACTGTCAAAGTGTTGAGCCATTTCCAGTGCTGACCACCGATCTTTTGCCTGTTTGCCGGGAAGCTCTGGGAGTTCATCTTTAGCAATTTTATAGCGCATTTGAAATCAAGGGATTAAGATGAGAACAGAGGGAACTCACCGCAGAGGCCGCAGAGTACGCCGAGGGGGAGGAGCGGAGGAGAGGATAATTTAACACAACACAAGGGCACAACGCTCAGAAAAGACAGGACTAAGATTCAGAGAAGCGGGGAATAGTTAATTCACCCATCGCTTCTCATTTCTATCCACCGTTCACTGTTCACAATCCACGCGTCCGGCAGGACGATTCACTCATTACTTATTTTTGCTTATCCTTGTCTTCTACTCAAACCGGCTTCTCTTATCTGTGTCCTCTGCCGCCGTGGGAACCGGATCGGCCCCTGGTCGAAGCTCCTGAACGGGGTCGTCTTGGGCGGACAACCTTCGGTGCCGGCCTTGCGTCAGCGCCGGTGGCAGTCCGGGCTGTTTCGGAATGAAATCGATGTTCCAGGTCAACAGGCACATGGTAGCGGATCAGTCGTTCAATCTGCCGCAGATAATCCCGTTCTTCCGCGCTGCAAAACGAGATGGCGGATCCGTCCAGTCCCGCCCTGGCAGTTCGACCGATGCGATGAACGTAGGTTTCCGGCTCGTTGGGTAAATTGTAGTTGATGACATGGGAAATATTGTCCACATCAATGCCCCGTGCTGCAATGTCTGTTGCGACCAATACCTGAACTTTCCCTCTTTTGAAATCGGCAAGAGCCTGGGTTCGGGCTGTCTGGCTTTTGTTTCCATGAATCGCGGCAGCGGAAATTCCGGCTCTGTTGAGTTTATCGGCAACCTTATTGGCCATGTGTTTCATCCTTGTAAATACAATGACCTTTTTCAAGTCGGTGTTGTGCATCAATGAAATCAGCAGGCTGTCCTTGTTCTCCTTGTCCACAAACATAAGTTTCTGAACGATTTTTTCCACAGTGGGCTGATTCGGCGTTACTGTAATTTTCACCGGGTCATGCACCAGGGACTGTGCAAGTGCCACAACATCCCCTGACATGGTGGCGGAAAAGAACAGCGAGTGGCGTTTTTCCGGCAGTTTCGCAATCACCTTGCGGATGTCGTGAATAAACCCCATGTCCAGCATCCGGTCTGCTTCATCCAGCACAAAGACCTCAACGGCATTCAGGCTCACATGGCCCTGTTGCATCAGGTCCAGCAAGCGGCCCGGCGTCGCAACCACAATATCCAGTCCCCGGCGAAGTTTTGTCACC
>QMQE01000113.1 GCA_003650445.1 Acidobacteriota bacterium
AGGGATTCGAACCCTCGGTACCGTTTCCAGTACAACTGCTTAGCAGGCAGCCCTGTTCAACCACTCCAGCATCTCTCCGCGATTATGGCGGAGGAGGTAGGATTCGAACCCACGGACCTCGTTAAAGGTCAACGGTTTTCAAGACCGCCGCATTCGACCACTCTGCCACTCCTCCACATGTCTCAACGATTATAATGAGCCGCCCTCCGGAAGTCAACCGGATTTCTTGCAAAGCATTATAAGTGATGGAACTCTTTTGCCAGCTTTTCTTTACGTTTCAGAAGCTCGTCTCTTTCCGTCTCTGTCAATCCCTCCTGAAACGCTTCCAGCCGTTTCTTAACGTCGTTCAGCTCCTGTTGCACCGCAAGCCGCTTCAACGCCCGCATAACTTTTGCAGCATCGGAGGAAACTTCTTGTTCTCTGAGGGTCAGGAATTTGTTCAATTCATCACTGAAGCGGTGAATTACGTCTGAAACCCGTTCATAGTCAACATTCAGCATTTCCTGTAGAAATGGAAAGACCGGGAGCCGTTCAAGCCATTCACGGTTCTCTTCAATTTGTGGCTTCAACCCGGGCTGACGCGCGAGGAGAAGCAGGATACCTTTTTCCGCTTCCTTCAGGTGATCCAGCGGGGTTTCAGGCCGCAAATCCTCTTCCCGTTTTTGAAAGGGACGGCGGGTTCGGGCATGAAGTTGAGTGGCAATGTTCCGTTCTGGAACACCAAGGCGGGTCGAAAGGTCTTTGACGTAGTAACTCTGCCGGATTCGGTCCGGAATCACTGAAATGACATCCAGAATTGCATTGATACGGTTCAACTTTTCCTCCAGTGTAAGATCCTTGATTATCTCAGGTTTCAAGGTCAGATTTGAAAGAAAATCGGGAATTTCAACGGCTTTGTCCAACAGCATCATAAAGTCTTCTTTCCCCCTTGTTCTCACAAATGAATCTGGATCTTCTCCCCCGGGCAGTGTCACCCCGTAGACAAAAAGGCCCCCCGGTGCCAGCACCTTGAAGGAACGGAGGGCAGCCGCCATTCCAGCTGTATCCGCATCAAAACATAGATAAATTTTCCTGGCAAACCGTTTCAGCAATATTGCATGATTTTCCGTAAAACTGGTGCCAAGTGCGGCGGCAACATTGACGACACCGTGCTGGTACAAAGCTGCGAAATCCATGTAGCCCTCAACCAGCACGACAAAACCGGTTTTCCGGATAAAATCACGGGTCAGGTTGAGCCCATAGAGCATCCGCTTTTTTTCAAAGACAGGCGTGGCCGGGCTGTTCAGATACTTGGGGGCCTTGGTGTCCTTTCTCAAAATCCGCCCCCCGAACCCCACAACCTTTCCGTACAAATCCTGAATGGGAAACATCAGGCGGTTTCTAAATTTTTCCCGCCCCTGATCGTTCAGTAAACCGGCTTTCTCTATAATGTGCCGATTAAATCCTTTCTCTTCCAGATAGTGAAGCAAGCCGGATTCCGGGGCAAATCCGATTTTCAACGCCCTCACTGTTTCCTGTGAAATGTCCCTGCCGTTCAGGTATTCCTTTGCTTCTTTGCTCCCCTCAAGTGCCTGTGAAAAAAAAGTACTCGTCGTGTCCAGCACCTCAAGAATTCGATCCCGTTCGCTGCGGTCAACAGCATCCCCCTGTTCAAACTCAAGTGGAACTCCGTATCGTTCGGCGAGAAAGCGGATAGCTTCATTAAAATCAAAGTTCTCAATCTGTTGTACAAAAGAAATAATATCACCTGCCGCGTGACACCCGAAACAATGGAAAAGCCCGGTTTCAGGGGAAATATAAAATGAAGGTGTTTTTTCCTGATGAAACGGGCAAAGCGCCCGCATCCGGCTGCCGGCACGTGTCAATGTGATATAAGAGCCCACAAGCTCTACCACATCAATTCGGCTTTTCAATTCCTGAATAAACTGCTGCGAAAATATCATGGACGCCCCCGTTATTCTTTTTTCTGAATTCTATCAGATCATTTCCCGCCCATGGGAAGAGAGTTTAGGGAGAACCTATTATTTCAAAAATACAAGTGTAGCGCCATCATCCGTATCCGGTTCAAATCGCTCAACATAGGGACTTTTCTTCAGATAATTTCGAATTCCTTTTCTCAATTTCCCGGAACCATGCCCATGAATTACCCGAACAGACTCATGACTTTGAAGCACACACTGATCCAATGTCTGCTCCAATACATAAATCGCATCTTCAACGTTCTTTCCCACAAGATTACACTGGAGAGATGGGGATGCATTGCGGGATGCTGAAAAATGGACACTTGTTCCGCTTCCCCCTCCGCTTTTCCCACCGCCTTCCTCCAGAGACAAGTCACCGGCAGCAAACCAGACAGATTTCCCCCGCACCGTTACCCGGACACGGTCTCCCTGCTTGCTGATTTCATCAACGATGCCGATAACACCGAGAAGGTGATGTCGAACCCTGTCCCCCCGGCTGAAAGTCCCCTTGTATTTCTTCACATCAGAGTCTCTTAATTTTGAGGCAATTGACTCATCAAAAGAAGTGACTAGTTCTTCTTCCACCCTCTTTGCTGCAGAGCGTTGTTTCTCCGAAACCCGATACAATGCCCTTTCCTTTTCCTTTCGAAAATCCTTAAGAATTCGCTCAAATTTCTGTTCAAACACATCATGAAGTTCCCTTTTTTCCGCTTTCAATTCTTTTATAAGGATTTTATGTCGATTTTCAAGGGTTTCGTTTTCTTTCAGAATGGCTTCCAGCCGGGTTTCTTTTTCTTCCAGTTCCCGAATTTTCCCAGCCAGTTTCACAACCATGGCATCTGAATTCCCTCCCGTAGAGGCGCCTGCGTACTTAAGTGCCCGTTCAATTACATTTGCCGGCAGTCCGATCCGTTTGGCGATGGAAATGGCGTGGCTCCGTCCCGGCAGGTCGTACAGCAAGCGAAAAGTCGGTACAAGTTTCTCCTCGTCAAACTCCACAGATGCCAAGCGTACCCGCTGCTGCCCCTCAAATGCCATTTGTGTAACTTCCTGATAGTGCGTCGTAATGACAGTGTACCCGCCAAGCTCCGCAAGCACACTGGCAACCGCAACCGCAATGGCAGCCCCTTCAGTGGGTGCGGTTCCCGTACCCAGTTCATCAATGAGAACCAGTGTGTCAGGCCCTGCCTTTTCCAGTATCTTCTTCAGCCCCAGCATGTGGGAAGAAAAGGTCGAAAGAGATTCATCTATGCTCTGTCGGTCCCCAATGTCACTGATTATGCTGCTGAACACCGGAAAGCAGCTGCCCTCCGCCACCGGAACCGGAATCACAGCCTGATTCATCAGCTGAAGAAGCCCGCACATTTTCAAAAAAACTGTTTTTCCCCCTGTATTCGAACCCGTAACCACCAGAATACCGGCATCCCGATCCACTTCAATTGTGTTGGGAACCACATCCTGCCTGTTAAACAGCAGAAGCGGATGCCGGGCCTCTTTCAACCGCAATGGTCCTGAAGGACAAATCGCAGGCAGTGTACAGCCATATTTTTCCGAAAAACGATACCGGGCCAACATCGAATCAAAAAAACCGATGGTATTGTCCAGTAATTCAAAGAAATCCTGATTATTGAGAACCGCCTGGCTCAACTCTTTCAAAAGACGATTTTCCTCAATCTGAATATCATTCTGACATTGCTGAAGCTCATTGTTCTGCTGCACGACGCTGATGGGCTCAAAGAATGCCGTGGCACCACTGGCCGAAGTGTCGTGAACAAGCCCTTTAATACGGCCAATAAAATCCCGTTTCACCGGGATCACAAATCGACCCGAACGCCTTGTGACCAACTGGTCCATCATTATTTCATGATGGGACCCCATCACAGCCTTCAGGGCTGATTCTACGGCTTTTTCCAAACGCCTTTTCCGTCCATGGAGCTTTTTCAGGTGGGGCGTCGCGTCTTCCCGAATACTTCCATCCGAGTCAAAGGCCTTCTTAACTGCCCCTGCCCAGTCATCCAAATCTTTAAATTTTGAGAAGTAATGGGCAAGCAATTTACTTTCCCGTGCAAATTTCTTCAGTGAGATTCCAATCTCATAATTTCTCAGGATTCCAAGGAGAACAATTGGCTCGTAGAAATAATCGGAAGCACAAGAAACCGGCAGGGGAAAAATTCTTCCACCTGCCGGTTCAATTTTTCTGCCTCTATCCAGTAATGTTTCAATCTCCCGGTATTCTTTCTGAAGTATTTCGATTCTTGTCTCTGAATCAACAACAGTCAGATTTTTAATACTGCCAACCCCCTGTTCGGAGCTGCAGTAACCGGATAATGTTTCCAGGACCCGGTCAAATTCCAGTTCCTGAAAACTGAACTCATTCTCCGTTAAGGCGTCTTTCAATTCTCAATTTCTTCAACATCTTCTTTCGGGCTGCAAGTGCTTTTTTCTTGCGAATTTCACTGGGTTTTTCAAAATGCTGCCGTTTCTTAATTTCTGAAAGAATACCGACTTTTTCGCATTTTCTTTTAAACCGTTTCAGTGCGTTCTCAAAGCTCTCATCGTCCCGTACATAAACGATTGCCATTCAGCTTTCACCCCATTTCTTGTAAAAATTTACAATTGCGCACAACATGCGCACTGTTTACAACAATATTCTAATGCTATTCTCATTTAAGTCAAGTAATTTTTCCCCTGGCCACCCTGTACGCGCCGTTCATGAAAACAGGTCTGAAATTTTCGACATGAATCCCCCGGATTTTTTATCCAGCTTTTTCAATGCACTCATCCCTTCAAGCGCAACCTCACTCTCCGGGTCAAGGGTTAATGCACCGGCAAAATACCTCGCTGCCCTTTCGTTGCGCCCCATTTTTACATACAGACGCCCCAGTGCTTCATAGGATTCAAGAGAATTCTGATCCAGTTCCAGTGATTTCAAAAGGTTTTCTTCTGCCCGTTTTACCCACATTGGATTGTCTATCTGAAGTTTCCCCAATTCCAGATAAAATCGCGAGTCATCAGGATTCAACTGAATGCAGCGGTTCAGCATTTCGATTCCCTCTGAGAACCGGCCCTGACTAACATAAAAAAGGGCATCCCGGAAAGCAATTTCGGACTTGCTGATCCTTCTGCCCTCCGCCTCGAGAGGGGTTTCTTTCTGGTTCTTCTTCAGCTTCATATCGTAGGCCTTTCGGGTATCTTCATCCTTCAGCGTTTGGTATGCTTCCGTAAGCCTGGATACAATTTCATCCAGCTTACCAGCGATAGCGGAAAACTGCTCACCTGTAAATCTGTCCGGATGGTAGCGTTTCATCAGTTTGTAATAATTCCGCTTTATCTGGAAGATTTCCTCCTCCTGAGCCACGTCCAGCAGCTGATAGAAATTTATCCGCTCCAAATCCTCGTAAAAGGCAAACACTTCGTTCACAAACGCTTCCTGTTTTTCAGTGAGTTCCGGAATACTATTTCCAGCGCTCTCCTCCATCCCCGGTTCCGCCTGTTCCATAATGTTGTCCATGACGTCTTTTCGTGCTTCTTCATAAAAAGAACTGTCCTGAGATTGAGAAAAATCAATCAGCCCTATCAGATGCAATCCATACAGGATTTTTACAAACCGATCCCGGCTCATGCTGGAGATTTTTTCAATATCTCCCATGGTAAGATGCCCGTCAATTCGGGAAAAGATAAACCCCTCTTCCGGTGTAAGACTTACCTTCTGGAACAGGAGCATGGGATTATCCATAAAAGTGGGTACAGAATCACGGTTTTCTTCAAATACATTTTCAATAAATCGCGGATTGTCAATCTCACGGATACACTCCAGGAGAATGTTTCCGGTTGAAATCTCCAGCATTAAGGCAGGATCCAGAGAGATCTTCTTGTTTTCAAAATCGATGTCGTCAATTTCCTCAAAGAAAGGGCGTATCACGATGTGCTGAACCAGTTTCTTAACCGTTTCCTTGATATGCGCTTCACTGACGATTTTATTATCGCAAAGATATTGTCCAAATCGGTTTCCGGAAGCCTTCGCGTCTTCAAGGTGAAACTTCAGGGATTTTTCATCAAGAAAACCGCCCTTTACAAGGAACTGGCCAAGCTGTTCGCCCTCTACGCCGGATCGTGCATATCGAATATTGCCGTTAATGAAACATATCAATCGTTTACCTGCCGGAAATTTGCAAACAAGCAGGCCTGTATCCCGGTTCAGGTAAATACTTTTGATAAGTCCAAAAAGTTCACGAATTCCAATTTTGTTCATATTTTTAACACTTTCTTCCTTCTTTATGTCACTTAATATATCACAACTGTAATTTGTTTTTCAAGGGAAACAGGTTTTTTTTATCGAAATAGGGGAATTTTCTCTTAGCTTTGAAAAAACATAATCAATTACCCTTCGCTATTCTTTACTTTTTTATGATATAATATTTTTTACAATAGAAACGAGGAGCCACATCATGCAGACTGCCAGACAGTTAAAAGATATTTTACGGAGAATTGACAGGAAAGGATATAAGGCATACAAGCAACTGGAAGGAACCTTCAATTTCAACGGATTCACTTTGTTCGTAGATCACGTACAGGGGGATCCTTATGCAGCACCTTCAGCCCTTCGCGCAAGAATCGAGCTCCTGAAAACCAGCATACCGAAACGGGCGCTGGATAATGGCGAACGGACACTTGCTACTGAAGATTTTCTGACCCGTCTTTTTGCATTCAACTGTGGAAAAATATGTAAGGGGATACGAGGAACGGGTACCAGCGGACTCATATCCATTCAAAAAACAGGCCAGGAAATTCTGAAAAGGAGCTCAGTTGTTCTGAACAATGAGTATCTTGAATTCAGATGCTATGCGTCTCTGCCGGCCAGGGGGAGAACCATTCTGGGACCAATTGCCGAAAGTATGTTAATTTCGGAACTGCCCGACATCATTAAACTGTCAAGCAACTTCGACTCCAGCATTACAAATCGGCTGACCCTCCATGCTGATATTTACGAGGACTACTGCGCGTTGAAAAGTTCTCTCAACAGCCACGGCCTTGTGGCCTTTATCCCAGATGGCGCAATTCTCCCCAGAAAAAGCGGGATTAATGAACAGCCATTGAAGCATTCTGACGGACCGGTGGTACCTTTCCGATCCCCCGAAACTCTGAAAGTCACTATTCAGGCTCCAAACAAAGGGCCCGTCTCCGGGATGGGAATTCCAAGGGGCGTTACAGTTATTGCAGGCGGGGGATTTCATGGGAAATCGACACTACTTAACGCGATTCAGAAAGGCGTATACGGCCATCTTCCCCTTGACGGCAGGGAGCTTGTGGCAACGGCAGGGGATGCAGTTAAAATCAGAGCCGAGGATGGCCGCGCCATCCAGGACGTTAACATTTCTCCCTTCATTCGCGACCTTCCTTTTGGAAAAGGAACCCGGTCTTTTTCAACAGAAAATGCCAGCGGGTCTACCTCTCAGGCAGCCAACATAATGGAAGCACTGGAAGCAGGTACGTCGCTTCTGTTGATTGATGAGGACACGTCAGCCACCAACTTTATGATTCGAGACGATAAGATGAAAGCGATTGTAAGAAAAGAGCCCATCACACCCTTGATTGACGTAATTCGTTCCATGTATGAAGACCATGGAATTTCGACTATTCTTGTAACAGGCGGCGCAGGAGATTATTTCAATGTAGCTGATACAGTTATCCTTATGGAAGATTACCTGCCGGAAGAAATAACTGAAAAAGCCCGAACCACCCTCAAAAATGCGGAAATCCCTTTCAGAGCAGATCCCGCTTCCCTGAAACGCAGTATTACCCTCCCATCCCCCATGAAAGGGAATAAAGAGAAATTTGCTGCAAAGGGCCACGCCAGCCTTCAAATCGGGCATACCTTCGTCGACATTTCTGCACTGGAACAAATTGCAGAGGTGAACCAGACCGAATGCATCGCCTTCCTCCTCAAGCAGTACAACGATGCCATGGCCTCAGCATCTGAACCAATGGCCTCTCTCGTTGAGCGTATTTTTCAACGTTTCATATCCTCCGGTTTCCGAAACATCAAACGGGGAAATCTTGCTGTGCCACGGAAACAGGAAATCATGTTCACCATCAACCGAACGCGGGGGATCAGAACGAGCAAGAAAGAAGTGATGGGTGAAACAGTGATGAGTGATGGGTGATGGGTGAAAAAGATGTGTTCTGTGTTCAGTGTTCTGTGTTCTGACCGAAAAAGACAGGGAACCGACATTTGCCAACTCCCTTCTTTCGCTCACTCGCACTCGCACTTTCACTATTATTACTCCTACCCCTACTTCTGCCGCTCACGCGCACTCGCACTCAGTTGGCCGGACCGCA
>QMQE01000114.1 GCA_003650445.1 Acidobacteriota bacterium
CTCAACCTCAGCCTTATCCCAACTTATCCGGCCTCCCCCGAAGGGAAATCCTGTCCAGATAACGATTTTTTGTCTCATCTGGCAATTGATATTCAAGAATGGTTTCTTTTGTGGGTTGGGAAGAAAAATAGAGGAGGCAGCGGATTCCTTTTTCGGACAATTGTTCTTTGAAGGCGCTGTCCACTCGGACGGCCCGGGTGATGGCGGTAGGAATTCCAGGCTCTCCCGAATGCCAGTCCTGCAACAGGGTTTCCTCAACTTTAACATTCAAAAGTTCGAGGCGACGGGTCACCATTTTGAGGAAAGCACATTTTCGCGCCACTTTTTCAATAAGAACAAAGGAGGTTTTCGGCAGCATCACCGCCAGGGGGATAGCGGGGAAACCGGTACCGGAACCAATGTCTGCCACGTAATTCTCATTTTGAATCCCTGCGGTCAGAGGAATCAGTGAATCCAGCAGGTGCCGGCTGAATAAAATGTTTCGGTTGTCATCGGCTGTCAGGCTGATTTTCCGGTTCCAGTTCAGGAGAAGGTCGGGAAATTGATCCAGTTTTGCTTCCTGCCGAGGTTCCGGAAAGGGAATTTTGTTTTTTTCAAACCAGAGACGGAAATCTCGCAGTTTTTTCATCGGCTTCTCTGAAATGCCAGTTCCAGCAAACGGCTGACCAGTTCAGAAAAACTCATACCTGTTGTCATCATTAGTTTGGGATACATGGAAATTGCTGTAAATCCAGGCATGGTATTGATTTCGTTGAGGACGAGACGGCCGGTTTTCCGGTTGAAGAGGAAGTCCACCCGGGCAAGGCCGAAGCAGTTGGTCACGGTAAATGCAGCCACTGCCAGTTCACGGATTCTTGAGACGATTTCCGCACTCAGGTCTTCAGCCGGGATCTGAAAACGGGTCTGATTATTGACATATTTGTCATCGTAGCTGTAGAAAGTGTCTCCGGCAATGAGCTTTCCCGGCCCCGCTACTATCAGTTCACCGGGTTTTCCCATCACCGCCACTTCCAGTTCTTCTGTGATATCAATACCCTCTTCTACAATGACTGCGTCATCATACTGAAATGCCGTTTCCACAGCATTTTTCAATTCATTTAACGTCTCCACCCGGGAAATACCAATACTGGAACCGCCCCGGCATGGTTTCACAAAGACTGGCAAAGGGAGCGTTTCCCCAATTTCAGCCAAGGCCTTGTCCCCTTCATTTTCAAGGAAATATCTATATTGCGGTTGTGCAATGCCTTTTGCGGAGAAAACATCCCGAAACAGCCCTTTATGCATGTTCAACGCGGAGGATTCAACGCCACAGCCCACGTATGGGATACCCATTGTTTCAAGAAGGCCTTGAATCGTGCCGTCTTCCCCGAACGGGCCGTGCAACACCGGGAAAATCACATCCATTTTTCTAAGTTCATCAAAGGCCACTTTAGAAATATCCAACATTTTGCCACTTTTCAGAAATTCAAATCCCCCGCTACCTGAAAAAAGACGGCCTTTCCTGTCTATTGGGAAAAGTGCAGGCGTAAAGGCATTTCGATCCAGATTGGTAACAATGGTTTCAGCCGAAATGATGGATATTTCGTGCTCCGGGCTTTTTCCGCCGAAAACAATGCCCACAGATTTCATACAACATCCATTTCCCTGTTCCGATCCCGAATGATCAGCATGATGGTAACGCTGCCGATGGCAAATTCGTCTTTGTCGTTGAGTTTCACTTCGTTGATTCGAATACCGTCCATGAAGGTGCCGTTCGTACTATTCAGATCCTTCAGGTAAACGCCATTGGCCTTTACAGTCAATTCGGCATGTTTTCTCGAACATTCGGGGTCGTCCAGCACAACGTCACATTCCGAACGGCCGATGATAACCGGGGAATGACGAATTTCATACACCTGCCCTGCCAGTTCCCCAGACAAAAAAGCCATGGAAATTCGTTTCTGCCTGAGAAGCTCACGGGCCACTTTCTCCATCACATTTCCAACAGTTTCTGTGCTGTGGACAGCAGTAGTGGACTCTGCTTTTTTCCTGTTCAGCTCAGGGTTCTTGATTTCAAAAACAGTCCCGCAATGGGGACATTTTATTTTTTTCTTTTCTTCCCCCTGGAAGCGCTCTTTTCCATATTTATATTTTTTCTTGCAGCTTGGGCATTGAATGATCATTTTGCGTCATCCAGGTCTTCAGGCCCAAAGGGCATAGGCACCAGTTCTCTGATTCCGACCCGCTTTTCTTCGCCATCACGATTTATCATGACAATTGGCAGATTCGGATCAAATTCCATCAACACTTGCCTGCAGGCACCACAGGGAGCTGTAAACGCCTCCGTTTCTGTGTAGAGAAAGAGTTCGGCCGGTTTTTCCAGGCCGTTTGCAACAAAAGAAAAAACAGCATTCCGCTCGGCACAGGAGGTGAGGCCATAGGAGGCATTCTCCACGTTCACCCCATTGGCTACCTTGCCATTTCTGTCCCTAATTATTACCGCCACTTTGAAATCGGAATAAGGCGCGTAAGCCCGGGCAATCAATTTTTTCAATTCCAAAAGGGGTACATTGCTCATATAGACACTCTCTCCAGAAACATTGAAATTATCTTAACAAAATCATACTTGACTTTCTCCCCGGTTTCAAGGACTTCCGCATGGGACAATGGCTGGTCTGTCACGCCGGCAGCAAGGTTGGTGACGCAGGAGACTCCGCAGACTTTCAATCCGGCATGACGCGCTACAATCACCTCAGGAACAGTTGACATGCCGATGGCATCCGCTCCCATCGTGCGCAACATTTTGATCTCAGCAGGCGTTTCGTAGGATGGGCCCGTCAACGCGGCATAGACCCCTTCTCTCATTTCCACGCCCAGAGCTTTCCCACATTCCAAAAGTAAACGGGAAAACTCAGGATTATAGGCATGTGTCATGTCAGGGAAACGGGGCCCCAGCTCGTCCCGGTTTTTTCCGATCAACGGGTTGGTACCCATGAGATTCAGGTGGTCCCGAATTACCATGAGGTCACCTGGATTAAATTCTTTATTTATACCGCCGGCAGCGTTGGTTACGAGATAGAGTTTTGCCCCGAGGGCGGCTGCCAGGCGAGGGAATAGTGTCACCACGTCCATCGGGTAGCCTTCATAGTAATGAAACCGGCCCTGAAACATCATTACCGTTTTTCCATTAAACTCAGCAAATACGATTTTGCCACCGTGGCCCGCAACAGTTGGCCGGGGAAAACCGGAAATTTCACTGTAAGAAACGGACTGGCCACCATCACAATCTGCCAATGAACCCAGTCCGGAACCCAGAACCACCGCAATATCGGGCGATGTAAAACACGCTTTTGCTTTTAGTTTTTCAAGAATGGGCTTTTCATCAATCATTTTTCCTCCTCAATCTCTTCAACATCCGCTAAATCAGCAAGCCGGCAACACAGGCCGTCATCCAGGATGCCAATGCCCCTCCGATCATGGCTTTTAACCCGAGTTTTGCCAGGTCTTTTTTCCTGTTGGGTGCAATTGCCCCGATTCCCCCCACCTGAATCGCAATGGAGGAAAAGTTGGCAAAGCCACAAAGTGCATAGGTAGCCAGTACAATGGAACGATGGGATAGCACACCGGCACTGGTCATTTTGGCCAGCTCGGTATAAGCTACAAATTCATTGACAGAAATTTTGGTCCCCAGCAGATAGCCGAAGGAAACACAATCCTTCAGCGGAACACCCATGACCACAGCAAAGGGGTAAAAAAGTGTCCCCAACACCGTTTTCAGGTCCGTATGAAAAATGCCGAGAAAGGCATCAAACATATGTATCAGGGCAATAAAAGCGATGAGCATGGCGGCAACATTCAACGCCAGTTTCAACCCCGTAGTGGCCCCTTCCGCTGCAGCATCAATTATATTGGTAGTGGTTACCTTGATTTCCGCCTTATGTTCATCCAGGGTTAAGGGTTTTCCCATCTCCGGATAGATGATTTTCGCAATAAGGACAGCAGCGGGTGCCGACATGATGCTGGCAGCCACCAGATGCCCCGCGTTCAGCCCGAGGCCGACGTAAGCCACCAGTACGGAGCCGGCAATGGTGGCCATTCCTCCGGTCATCAGGGTCATCAGTTCTGACATAGTCATATTCGCCACATACGGCTCAATGACAAGGGGTGCCTCCGTCTGCCCCACAAATGTATTGGCTGCAACTGCCATGGATTCAGCCCCGGATATTCTCATTGTTTTCTGCATGACAAAGGCCATGCCCTTGATGATTTTCTGCATGATGTGGAGATGGTAAAGAACCGCCATCAGGGAAGAGAAAAAAATAATAGTGGGCAGTACCTGAAAAGCAAAGATGAAGCCCGGCCTCAGGCTACTTTCCGGACTGGCCAGTTTGCCGAAAACGAACTCCGAACCGGCCTGGGAAAATGCCAGCAGTTTTGCAGCATAAATCTCCACTCCATGGAATGCTGACCGGCCCGGCCCGGTTTTTAAAATAAGTACCGCAAACAAAAACTGAAGAAGCACCCCCCCGATTATGACTCGAAATGGGATTTTCTTACGATTTTCTGACACCGCAAAAGCAACCAACATCATGAAAACAAGTCCAACCAGTGACACCAAGCGATACATATCTGCCCCTTCTCATCTTCTTCAATTATCTGTTCCACAAAGAGATGAACAACCACCGTAAACGAAATTATAAACAATTCCACTTTTTATTGCAATAGCGTGATGCCATTGCTATAATGACCTGTCATTTTACCCGCTGGACGTGTGAACTGGCAAGGATTATCAGGTAGGGGGTTTGTTATGATTAACAACAACGAAAACGAAGCGAACGAGACAGAAAAGAAAATCCAACCGGAAAAAGACGTGAAGGTTGAAAAAGCTGAAGCGGCCGATCCCAAGGAATCTTTTGAGGCACTACTTGCTCAGTCTGAAGCTGATTTTGAATCAGTGGAACAGGGTAAGCTTGTAAAAGGCATGGTTATCAGCGTCAGTAATGGCGACATATTCGTCGATATCGGGCAAAAAGTGGAAGGCACTGTTCCGGTTTCAGATTTTGAGGAACTCGGTGAAGAAATACCCAAATCCGGTGACGAAATAGATATCGTAGTGGAAAGAACACTTTCCGGCGGAGACATTATCAAACTGTCCCGCAAACGGGCAAAACAACGGGCCAGGCTGGATCAACTGAAAGATGCCGCTGAGAACAACAGCGTAGTCAAGGGAACCATCGTGGAACGTATCAAAGGTGGCTTCCGGGTGGATCTCGGTGGTGTCATGGCCTTCCTGCCCCAGTCACATGTTGATTTTAAGGCTCAGAAAAAAGCTGAACATTACATTGATCAGGAATATGACTTTACCATTCTGAAGGCATCCAGCAAGAACTACGTGGTTTCCAGGAAAGAACTTCTGGAAAAAGAATACAACGAAAAGAAAGCCCAGCTGCTTTCCACCATCAAAGAGGGTGACCTTGTAAAAGGCGTCATTAAGAATATTACCGACTACGGTGTCTTTGTAGACCTCGGTGGTATTGACGGCCTGCTCCACATCAGTGACATTTCATGGGGCAAAGTCAGCCATCCGTCAGATTTCTTCAAGGTGGGAGATGAGATTGAAGTCATCATTCTCTCCATTGACAATGAAACCGAAAAAATCTCCCTCGGCTACAAGCAGAAAACACCAGACCCATGGACCACTGTTGAAGAAAAGTACCCCGTGGGTACCCGGGTTGACGCAAAAGTTGTCAATCTGAAAAATTACGGTGCATTTGTTGAAGTAGAACCTGGTATTGAAGGCCTCGTTCACGTCAACGACATGTCCTGGACCCAGAAAATCTCCAAGGCCCAGCAGTTCCTGAAAATGGGAGACGAAGTAGAGGCTGTGGTACTGGAAGTCAACTCTGAAAACCGTAAGCTTGGACTTGGGCTGAAACAGGCCAAAGAAAACCCATGGGCTGTCATTCAGGAAAAATTCAAACCCGGTGACGTTGTTGAAGGGGAAATTAAGAACGTAACTGAATTCGGCGCTTTCATGGAAATTTACGACGGTGTAGATGGCCTGATTCATGTTACCGACATGTCCTGGACCAAGAAATCTAAGAATCCTGCCGAATTTGTTCAGCCTGGGAATAAGGTGAAAGTTCAGGTACTCTCCATTGATCCTGAAAAACAACGGGTTTCCCTGGGCATGAAGCAGTTGACAAAGGATCCCTGGAAAGATTTCTTCTCGCAGCACAATATTGGGGATACAGTCAAAGGGAAAATTGTCCGCATGGAGGATTACGGTGCATTTGTAGAGCTCCAGGAAGACATTGAAGGCCTGATTCATGTCTCTGAAATTGCAAAAGATCGAATCGAAAAGCCTTCTGACGTCCTTGAAATCGGTCAGGAAGTTGAAATGAAAATTGTCAAGATCGATTCTGTTGACAAGAAAATCGGCCTTTCCATGCGCCAGCTTCTTATCGCTCAGGAAAAAGCATCTATGCCGGAACAGAAAATGCCCCCCTCTGCAGCGAAGAAATTCGAACAGAGAGTCCAGCGATCTGAAAAGAAACAGAAACCACGGTCATCAAAGCCCCGGAGAGAACAGAAAGAAACCTCAACAGTATCTTCTACCTCCGGTTCCGGAGCCGCTACTCTCGGCGATTTTATGAAGGACATCGATCTTTGATTGTTTCTGTTTTGAGATAAATAAAAGGGCACCCGAATGGGTGCCTTTTTATTTACCCTTTTTCGGGTCCTTATTTCCGTCCACACCTTTTAACTGATTTAAGTTCAAAATCTGAACGCCATCCATATACTTTATCCGCTCATATCTGGACACGTTTTTCAACTTCTCCACCATTTCTATCAATTCTTCCAGTGAAGAACGGATACCGTCCAGGTAAGGGCGGATAATTGAGCACATTTCATTATCAGAAGTTTTCTGTTCCAGCAATGCTATATGGGTTCTTAATGCGGTCAACGGTTGATTGATATTATGGGAAACTGCACCAACCATCTCCTGAACCACTTTCAGCTGGTCAAATTTGCGATTTTCTTCCATATACATGGCCAATTTTAACGCCGCATTAATCCGGGCAAGGAGCTCGATCGAATCCACCGGCTTTCTTACATAGTCCGTAGCCCCTGCTTCCAGTGCGACAGACAGAACCTCCGACTCCCCTCTCGCGGTCACCATGATGACCGGAATCTCGGCTGTATCCCGATTGCCCTTCAATTCCCGCAACACCGAGAGCCCGTCCCGATCCGGCATCATAATGTCCAACAGAATCAGGTCAGGCTGAATTTTGTTGACCGTTTCCATCACATGAAGGCCGGAATTCATGGATTCGGCTTCAAAGCCACCCCGGGTCAGTATCTGCACCATCAGAAAACGATTCGCAGCGTCGTCATCAACAGTCAGAATACGTTTCATTTTTCTTCCCTCCTGATCGGAATGGACACGGAAAAGCAAGTTCCCTTTCCCCGGTCACTGTCTACATTGACCGTTGCACCAATGGCATCTGCCATTTTCCTTACAATTGCAAGGCCTGCTCCGATTCCACCATGCTTTCTCGTATCGACCTGTTCAATCTGGTAAAAATCAATGAAAATCTTTTCCAGATACCGTGGGTCAATTCCCACCCCGGTATCCCTGACATTAAACACTATATTTCTACCAGTTGTCTCTGCAATCAGTTCGACCTCCCCCCTCTCGGTAAACTTAACCGCATTGTCCAGAAGGTTCATCAATATCCCCTGTACAAATTCCCGATCCGTCACAATGGTTTGTGGCAGGTCATTCCACCGGACCCTACCGGACACAGAATCTATTCCATAGAGGCGCCCTTTCAGGTAACTTTCCATGTCATACATTAATGCAAGAGTATTTGTTGGTTGAAAATCCGGTTCCCGCTCATGAAGGGACAGCCTGGAAAGATCGAGAATATTTTCTATAATCCTTGACAGATTCAGCCCGCTTGCCTGAATGAAATCCAAGGCCTGCATACGCGCAGGTGCTTCTTCATCAATCCACTCTTCCCGCAGCATTCTGGAAAGCCCGATAATTGCATTCAGCGGGTTTCTGATTTCATGGGAAATGGTGGCCAGAAATTTCTCTTTTACCTTGTTTGCTTCCTCCGCCCTGACCTTTTCTTTTTTAAGAGAATCCAGGAGATGGGCACGCTCCGTGAGTATTTCCACTGTTTCTGCCAGTTTACGGACAAACCGTTGTTCCCCGCAGGTCCAGAACCTCTCAAAACGGACTTCTCCAAAGCCGACAAACCCGAAAAATTCTTTACCCCGAA
>QMQE01000115.1 GCA_003650445.1 Acidobacteriota bacterium
CTTCTACTCAAACTTGATTCTTCCCGGCGGCTTTGAGCTTGCATGACATCATAAATCTGGCATAATGGGATGACCAATGAAGCAGGAGGCACATATGGCCAATTCCTTTGGTCTTCAAAATCCCCTCGAATTATGCCTGAATAAAGCGCGAAGTGAATTTACGAGGAGTGATATACTCCGGGTAATTGAAGAGATGAAAATCGAATTTCTGTCCTTTCATTATACCGGCCTGGATGGAAAATTGAAGGCGCTCCGCCTTCCGGTCCAGAACAGGGAACAGGTTCAGGAGCTCCTTGCGGAGGGAGAAAGGGCTGATGGCTCTTCCCTGTTCAGGGGGCTGGTCGATACGGCTTGTTCTGATCTGTATGTGGTACCGGTTTATCGGACTGCTTTTTTGAATCCATTCAGTGAAAACACCCTGGGCATTATGTGCCGTTTTTTTGATCGGGACGGGAATCTGGCTTCCTTTGCCCTGGGAACAATACTTCATGAAGCATCCCGGTTGCTGAAAGATTCAACCGGGCTTTCTCTGCACGCACTGGGAGAGCTGGAATTCTTCCTGCTCTATCGGCCCGACACTGAAGATGGAGAGCATTACCCTCTGCCAATGCAATCGGGATATCATGCGACCGGCCCTTTCGTGAAGAACGGTGCCATTGTCGAAGAAATGGTTCGCCATATTTCCAGAATCACGGGGTCTGTAAAATACGCTCACAGCGAAGTCGGCGTGATTCGAAATCTCGCAAGCAATATCCCTGAGATTGACGGGCGTTTTGGAGAACAGTGGGAAATTGAATTTCTCCCTGCGCCGGTGGCGGACATGGCAGATGACCTGGTTATTGCCAAATGGATTGTAAGAAATGTTGCACAGCAGCATGGTTGTATTGCGACTTTTGCACCGAAGCTGGAAGAAGGGGTTGCCGGAAACGGGTTTCATTTTCACATGATGTTGAAGGATGGAGACAAGAATGTGATGGTGGAAGACGATGGCAGCCTGTCATCATCAGCAAAGCAGTTAATCGGGGGAATTTGCCATTATGCGGATTCATTGACAGCATTCGGAAATACGGTTTCATCTGCGTATCTTCGCCTGGTTCCGGGGCAGGAAGCTCCCACGCGGGTTTGCTGGAGTGACTTGAATCGGACAGCGATGATTCGGGTACCCCTGGGATGGCAGACGGTGCACGAGCTGGCGGGAAATCTGAACCCCCGCGGTGAGAATGACAGCTTGTCAGGGAAAAGTCGTCAAACAGTTGAGCTTAGAACGGCAGATGGGAGCGCGCTGATTCATCTGATTCTCTCGGGAATTACAATGGCTGCTCAATGGGGGCTGACACATATGGAGGAATCGCTGCAGATTGCGGAGCAGTTATATCTCCCTGTTGCGGATTCAAGAAAAAAGGACTTTCTTGATCAACTGCCACCCCTGCCTCGGAGTTGCGTTGAGTCTGCCCGCGTATTGCGGGAGAATGCCGGATTGTATACAAGGGACGGGATATTCCCTCAGTCAATCCTTCAATATATGATAGAACTGCTGAAATCGGAAGATGACGAGAATATGAATCAAAGGCTAACCAGTATGCCTGCGGATCAGCGTTTGAACGAATCACTGAAGATCATGCACGGGAACTTGCACCGGCATTGAATCATCAAGGGGTTAACAGTGCGTGCGATAAAACCGTGCAGATTAATTGGCCGCTGTGAATGAGATTTTCCATGATAAGCCGAGTTTTCTGGACAATTTCATATCGGGTGACATTGCTTTTATGTACTCTCTTGACTCTGGCGATTCTTGCTGTTCTGACCCTTATTCTGTTTCCATTTAAAGACCAGGTGGTGGATTTTTTTGCAAGGATATGGGCCCGTATCTGCCTGTGGTCGGCCAATGTGGATGTTACATGGAAAGGATGGGAAAATGTACCGAACGACCCGCCTTATATCATTGTTTTCAACCATCAGAGTGATTTTGATATCTACGCATTGATGGTGGGGCTTCCCCGGATTTACCGGGCCATTATGAAAAAAGAATTGATGTACTATCCCTTTTTCGGATGGATAATCTATTTCTTCGGGTTTGTTCCCATTGACAGGAAGAATCGAAAAAACGCTATAAACTCAATCAAACACGCATCAAGGATGTTCAATCGCTATCCGTACATCATGGCGCTTACGGGGACGCGGGTGCGGACCCGGGATTTTATGAAATATAAAATGAAAAAAGGGCCGGCTGTGACTGCAATCAAGTATGGCGTTCCGCTGCTCCCTGTTACGATAATTCATGCGGATGAGGTCCATGTGAGGGGGTTGGGCTTAATTAATCCGGGTATTACCATTGAGCTTGTTGTCCACCCACCCATTGACCCCGGCATTTACAGCATTGACGAGAGGGACGAATTGGTGCAGAATATAAGAGATGTTCTTGCAAAACCATTGAGGGAAAGGAGGTTGCTGGATGATGAATAAACAAAGGGGTGAAAGCCGTCTCGGTTGCATTCTCTACATTTTGATTGTTTTGTACATACTTATAATGGTTGTTCAAGTTGTTCCGGTTCTCTACAACAATCTTCAGTTGAAGGACGAAATGGGTCAAATGGCATCATCTTATTATCAATTTCATGGCCATCCAGAAAAGATTTACAAAATATTGGCAGAAAAGGCGCATGGCCTTGATATTCCGCTGTCCAAGAAGGATTTCAAGATTGTAAGGAGAGCAAAAAGTATAGAAATCTCAGCTCATTATGAGGTTGAGGTTAATTTTCTGTTTATGAAAAAGAAATTGAAGATGAACCCTGAGGTTTCCAAGCCAGCATACAGTTTTTAATTTAATGCGTATCCGACACCTTCTCGGCTTGTTTGTTTTACTCCTTGTTGTTCTGTCTGCCGGAACCCTCGGGTATCACCTGATTGAACACACGTCTTTACTGGATAGCGCGTACATGACGGTCATTACCATTTCGACTGTGGGATTCAGGGAAGTTGTTCCCCTTTCCAGAATGGGGCGGATGTTCACTATGGTCCTGATCCTCGTTGGTGTCGGGTTGATTGGGTATTCGTTTACTCGTATCACCTCATTTTTTATCGAGGGCGAATTGCAGCAAATAATCAGGGGGCGAAAAATGGAGAAAGTTATTTCCAGAATGAAGAACCATATTATTGTCTGCGGATATGGGCGGATGGGCCGGGATGTGACAACAATTCTGCTGGAGAATGGAAAACATGTTGTGGTGGTTGATACAGACCTGTCTGTTGCCACTGAAGATGTTGCCTTTCTTCGAGGTGATGCTACAGAAGATCAAGTGTTGCTGGATGCCGGGATCGAAAGAGCTGAGGCTATTGTTGCCTGCCTGTCCACTGATTCGGATAATGTGTTTCTCACCCTCAGTGCCAAGACCTTGAACCCTGCTATTCGAATCGTATCGCGGGCCATTTCGGGGGACAGCGTAGGCAAGCTGAGGCGGGCGGGAGCCAATGAAGTCGTCTGTATGCACGAAATCAGTGCCAGGCGGATGGCCACGGTTCTGGTACAGCCAAACCTGGTGAACCTTGTGGATATTATGGCGCCTGCCCGGAACCTGTTTCTTGAGGTGGGGGAAATCAAAGTGGATTCAAATGAGGATCTTCTCGGTGCCAGTGTCAGTCAGGTAAATCTGAAAAGGAGAACCGGGGCACTGATCCTTGCAGTTCGTCACTTAGATGGACGGGTCCTTTTTAATCCGGACTCGGATTATCAGATGCAAAACGGGGACACATTGATTATCATGGGAGAGCGGGAGCAGATAGAGAAGGTTTCTGCTATTTACAAATGAAGTACAAGATGGAGTTGTAATGTCTAATCAGGTTCAGGGTATTTTGAAAGATGACAGTGGCCGGCGTATCGTAACGGCTGCTTATTGTTGTAATGGGCATGACCTGATTGTGGATGAGAATCCCTTAATTGACGGCCTCACCACTATCCATCTCAGAGCTCAATCTGCCACAAAAGGGGTCGTGGATCTTTACCTGAGCCCCATTCAGGGAGATGGCCGTGTAAAGGGTGGAGAAGGAATTCCGATGGATGAACTTCTTGATATCCGTTGCCCGGTTTGCGGAGCTTCTTTCGAAGTGGTCGCACCCTGCTACTGTCGGCATGGCATGTTTGTTGCTATTTACCTGAAACCAAATTGCCAATATAGAGAAGCAATCGTTGTTTGTAATAGTTGGGGATGCAAACATTCCTTTGTCAAGCTGGAAAGCCGGATCATATTGAGTACGCCATGAAAAAAATATTGATTGCATCCCTTCTGTTTACACTTTGTTTTTCAATTGCTGCGAAAGAAAAAACGCGCTATGGGGCTGTAATTTTACCGGACAAAACAATTTTAACCATGGAATTGGCCACTACTGAGGAACAGTGGATACGGGGCCTGATGTATCGGCACTCACTTGCACCGGGTACCGGTATGTTGTTTATCTATGATCATCCTGCGCCTTATGCCTTCTGGATGAAAAATTGTTTTATTCATCTGGATATCATCTGGCTGTCCCAGGATAAAAAAATTGTGTATTACGTGGAGAATGTACCGCCGTGTGATCAGCCGGATTGCCCCAGCTATGGGAGCATGAACATGGCCAGATATGTGATCGAAGTGAATCCGGGGACTGTGAAGAAGCACAAACTGAAACTTGGAGACGAGATAAGAATTAAGCTTTTTGATAAATAAGCTGTCCCTTTTTCATCACTGCACGAATTCGATTAACACCAAAATTGTAGACAAGAAATTTGTAGGATGGTGCGTCAAGAAAGATCAGATCGGCCTGCTTCCCGGGGTGAATGGAGCCTGTGACATTCTGAAGTCCCAGCGAATATGCTCCATTTAAAGTGGCTGCATTAATCCCCTGCTCTATCGTAAGCCCCATCCTGAGGCAGGCGATGGTAATAACCATGGGCATGGAGTGGGTGTAGGAGGACCCGGGGTTGAAATCAGTGCTCAATGCCAGGATTCCACCCGCTTCCAGGATCTTTCCGGCAGGAGCAAATTTGTCTGACATCAGGAAAAATGTCGTTCCGGGAAGCATGACAAAAACGACGCCGGCCTGAACCATCTTCGCAATGCCGGCCTTTGTTACATGAACCAGATGGTCTGCACTGGCAGCCCCCAGTTCTCCTGCAAGTTCTCCGCCACCAAGGGGAGTCAGCTCATCTGCGTGAATGCGCAGCTTGAAGCCCAGTTCCTTTGCCCGATTCAGAATCTTACGGGAGTCGTCAATATCAAAAACCCCGGTTTCACAGAAAATATCACAGTATTCAGCAATTCCCTGTTCTTTGACTGCCGGAAGCATGTCCTCGCATACCAGGTTGACATAATCTTTCTTTCGGCCCTGATATTCCGGCGGGATTTCATGGGCCCCGAGAAAAGTGGCTTTGATGTCCACCGGCTCTGATTCCTGAAGGCGTTTGATAACCCGAAGTTGTTTCAATTCTGTTTCAGTCTCAAGGCCATAGCCACTCTTTATTTCAAAAGTGGCAGTTCCATGAGCGACCATGTCCCTGAGATTTCGGACTGCGTGTTCAAACAGAGTATCCTCGCTTTCAGAACGGGTGGCGCGAACAGTGCTGTTGATTCCGCCTCCCATTCTGGCAATTTCCATATATTTTTTACCCCGGATACGGAGATTGAATTCATCTTCCCGGGTTCCACCAAAAACCAGGTGAGTATGAGGGTCTACAAAGGCGGGAAGGATAACGGCACCTTCGGCATCAATTACGTGTTTGATTCCCTGCTCTTCCTGGTTTCGGGGAATAACTGATTCAATGTTTCCGTCTGAGAGAATGATGTCGGAATGGGTGAGGACAGAAAGCTTGTCCATATCAGCCCCGACAGCTACCCTGGAACCCACAGGTGTGACAATTTCTCTGATATTTGTAATTCTTGTCTTCATTGAGGGGGGCCTCAGTTTTCAGGTTCTACTGAAGCGGGATAAGGCTGCTTCAGCGTTTCAAGAAAAGATTCGGTTTTTTGAATCAATCCGTGAAGTTCACGAATCAATTGACTCCGATTTCTCAGAAGGTCATCAATCTCCTGCTGAACAGCAGCTGCCCGGTCATGGGCTGTGGCAATGATTCGTTCGGACTGGAGTTCACTTTCCCGGACAATAATTTCAGCTTCCCTTATTGCATTTTTCTGGACTTCTTCTTTGGTTTCCTGCGCGAGGAGCATGGTGTCCTTGAGGATGCGTTCCCGTTCGCGAAGGTCAGAAAGTGATTCTTTCAGGTGTTCCAATTCTCTTTTTTGCTCTGTCTGTTCGGCAATGAGGGCTTCCAGGTCTTCTGATATCAACTGCAGAAAGTTCTTCACTTCTTCAGTGTCATAGCCACGGAAAGACCGGGAAAAGGTGCGGTTTGTGATGTCCATAGGGGTAAAACGCATAAATCCTCCTTACATGGAGAGCTGGATCAGGGTACGAACGACGAAGATTTTCAAAAAAAACAGGAAAAAAATCAGAAGCAGGGGGGAAATGTCCATCATTCCCATTCTAAGAAATGGCATTGCACGCCGCATCCTCCGTGTTACAGGGTCCACAAGGGATGCCAGGAATTGAACAACCGGGTTTCTTGGATCCGCATTTACCCAGGTAATCAGAGAACGGACGATAACAATCCAGATGTACAGTTCCAATGCATAGCCAATAACGGTGCCCAGCGCAAAGAGAAAATTATTTGCCACTATCATAGATTCTCTCCCCGAATAATAATGTGCCAATACGAATATACGTTGCACCTTCCCGAATGGCAACCCTGAAATCGTGAGACATTCCCATGGATAGTTCTGAGATCGGATCGGATTGAAGGGTTGTGCGGTTCAATTCATCCCGCATTACCCGAAGTCTCCTGAAGAAAGGGGCCGTTTCTTCGGGGTCGGGGAAATACGGTGGGATTCCCATTAGTCCGATTAGATGGAGGTTGGAAAGTGATTGAATTCGGGCGGCCAGGTCAGGAAGATCTTCCGGTTTGATGCCGGTTTTTGTTTCTTCCCTTGATAATTTCACCTGAATAAAACAGTCAATGGATCGCGAAATTTTCTGTAGGGTGCGATTCAGTAAAAGAGCGAGCTCAATACTGTCTATGGAGTGGATTGCGTCAAAAACAGTTGCGGCCAGTTTGACTTTATTCTTTTGCAGATGGCCGATCATATGCCAGTTCACCGGTAAATCCTGACATAATTCTTTTTTCCCTGCGGCTTCCTGAACGTGATTTTCACCGAAAATCAATTGTCCTGCCTGGGCGGCAGATCGAATATCCGGCACAGGTTTTCGTTTGGACACTGCAACAAGATGGATTGACCCCGGTTCCCGGTTGCAGGAAAGTGCGGTCTTTCTTATGGTTTGCCTCAGGTCTGTCAGTCTGTCAGCTATCATCGCCATCCGGCTCAACAAATACAAGAATCCGTTGACAATTATCACAGATAAACAGTTCCTCCGGATGTTGCTGCATGTTGTTTACCATTTGAGGCCGAATTTTCATATTGCAGGCGGAGCAGCATTCTCCGGAAACGGTGGCCACGGCAATGCCGGAGCGCTTGGCGGCAATCTGATTGAATTTTCTCATGTAAGGAGCCGGGATTTCTTTTTCAAGGCTTCGTTTTTCTTTTTCAAGCTTTTTTTTCTCTTTGATTTTTTCCTTATTGGTGTCCTGAAAGCCGGAGATGGCTTCATTATATGCGGCTTCAAGCTGGTCTGCATTTGTTTTCAGTTGATCGTAATCTGTTTCCAGTTGCTTCGTGCTTTCCATGAGGGTAATGATCAGGCCCTCAGTTTCCTGGATTTCACGCTTTGTGCTGTCAATTTCTTTCAACACGGCAGAATATTCTTTCTGGTTGGTAACCTCCATCAGATCCTGTTCGAATTTTTCCAGATTTTCTTTGCACAAAACCAGATATTCTTCTTTTCTGTCCTTTTGATCACTGTTTTCTGTAAATTGTTCTTCTGAGCGTGCAACAGCCACCTGGTGCTGTTTCAATTCCCGGCCCAGTTTTTCAATAGATTCCGGGTAAGTCGTGAGTTCATGATCCAACTGCCGGATTCTGAGAAGCAGTTCCTGATAACGCCGCAGGTTTTCTAACATATTTTTCAAAGCCACCTCCTCTAATGAAAAAAGGCGTTCCAGTTAATGGAACACCCTTAATATCGACATATGATTGTATGAAATTTCTTCTCAATCAAGTTAACCACCTTTTTGGTGGGCCCA
>QMQE01000116.1 GCA_003650445.1 Acidobacteriota bacterium
GACCCGCTTCTGAACCTTAGTTCTATCTTTTCTGAACCTTGTGCCTTTGTGTTGAATTCCCCTCCCCCTCAGCGTACTCTGCGTCCTCTGCGGTGAGTCCCCTCTTTCGCGCACACGCACTTTCACACGCACTCTCCACCGCCCGTGCGAAACGCCCACTCTGAAAGAGTGATGAGGGATGAGTGATGGGTGACAAAAGACAGGGAATGGCCAACTCCCTGATTTTTCTTACCCCTACCCCTACTCCTACCCCTACTCACCCGAAGGGTGATGAGTGCTGACGCTGGTGGCGGCAGTGCGGGTTCAGGCCTTTCTTTATTTTCTGGAAAGTCTGACCATGGTTTCAAAGTGCGCAGTGCCGGGAAACATGTCGATGAGCACAGTCTTTTCCACCTGATAGTTGTCAAGTCGGTTAATATCCCTGGCAAGCGTCGCGGCATCGCATGAAACATAGACAATCCGCAGAATATCCGATTGGTTGATTTTCCTGGCCAATTCCCTGCCCATTCCCTCACGGGGCGGGTCCAGCACCAGCACATCACAGGCCATTGGCTCCCAGCGGTTGCAGTCCCCTTCCATTGTTTTCACATTCGAAATTCCGTTTAATGCCAGGGATTTCTTCATCATGCTCACCGCCGGATGGGACCACTCCATTGCAGAGAGTTCGGAAAAATGATCAGCAAGAGGCAGGGTCAAAAATCCAGATCCGGCAAAGAGTTCCCACGCAGTATTTCCAGTTCCAGCAAGCTTCAGCACCGTGTCTATGAAATTCTGCAACAGAAAGCGGTTGGCCTGGAAGAAAGTACCGGGCTGGTGCAGCAGAATGTAGTCTGGAAATTCAATCTTCACCGGCTCAACTTCCCCCGCTTTCCGGTAGCGATACGCGGTTTCCTTAAACGGATGGCTTTCCAGATAAAAAGAGTTTCGACAGCGGGTTTTTTGAAGGATGGGGACTAAATGTTCCGGCATCAGCAGGCAATCATTCACCGGGACAATATCATGGGAGCTTTTTGCAAAGAAGCCTTTTCGGCCTTTTTCACATTGAAAACGGGTGCGGATACGGTACCGGTTCCGCTCAGGAGAGGGAATAACCGTCATTTCGGAGAAAGGAATTGAAAGTTTGCCGATTCGCTGGAGGGTTTCCAGCAGAATCTCCTGTTTGAACATCAGCTCTGTTTTGTAATCTGTGTGTCGAAAGTCACAGCCCCCGCAGCGACTGTAAAAGGGGCAGTCCGAATCAATTCGTAAAACAGAGGGGGTAATGATATCCATGGACCTGCCATCCATCACGCCTTTTCTGGGCCGGAGACTGACCCGCACATCCTCATCGGGCAGCGCCCGGTCCACCAGGACAACCTGTCCGTCCAATCGGGCCAGCCCCTTTCCGCCCTGCACTATTTTTTCTATCTTCACGATTTCAATTTTATCTGTCATATTTCACAACGCACAAAAAAACCCGCCAAATGGCGGGTTTTTTTCATTCAAACTTTTTTACTTTTTAACGTGGCACTTAGCGCATTTTGTCGGGCCGGTTTTCTTACCGTCTTTTGCCAGGTTTTTATGGCAGCCCACGCATGAATGGTTGGATTTCCGGTCATGAAAGGCCTTGAAGTATTTCGGCGCATCGCCGGCTTTTTTCTTGTGGCAGGTCAGGCAGGCCTGCGGCTCGCCCTTCTTGTCCCACGTGTGATGGCAAACTTCACACTTGAACTGGTCGGAGTGAAGTTTGTGGTTAAACTCCACCACTTTCTTGGGGTTCGCTTTCAGCGTAACCTTTTCCGGTGCGGTGGCTGCCATAACCATGGTCACGCCCAGCACGAATGCCAACGCAATTGCAATAGAAACTACTTTTTTCATTATACCCTCCTTCAATGTTCCTAAATATTATAGGTCTCTTCTATAATATTGCAAGGAGCAATATTAACACGTGACAAGGGTCACGTTTCAGCTCTTTGCGTAAGGGTCAAGCTACATCTACCTGAAAATTCAGGGCATTTTGATCAATTCAACCGTACTGCCGGGGTAAATACCAGTTTTTCCTGGCCATCTCCTGAAATATTCAAGCCTGAAAGCACCGGAGCTGCAGACTGAATCTGAATCATGTCAAAATCATGGAGCCCCAAGCTGTTGAACAATGAACCGCCCGGCCCGATCACATCCACAAGGTTCTCCATCGGTGCCAGCGACACGCTCTGGGCACCAACGGATACCCCCCCGGCATATGCAGTCAATGTTACGGAAATTGTGGAATCTGATGTGTTCCAGCATGCAAGGCCGTTCCAGCTCACGCTGTCATTGTAGGAAGGAAAAAGGTACATCAGCTGACTGGACAGGCTTCCATCCAGAAGGAATTCCGCCATTCCGCCGGCCGTATTAAAATAAACGCACTTGAAAACACCTGCCCCCCCTGTCAGCGTAACGGTTGCCGCCATCGCCGTGGCACCGGACAGACTGGATATATCAATTTTCATGGTGCTGTGAGAGGCGAGGGTGTAAGAACCGTTCTGGAGCAGGCTGCCATCATCTGCGTACAGGCTTATACGAAATTCAGCCTGCTCATTTGCGGGGGTATAAGCCAGAAGGTAAGTTGTATAGTTACTGTGTGCTATGTGAGGTAGATAGTAAGTTGTCCCTTCCGCCGGAGGCTGTGCCCCACTGACTTCATAGGCACCGATATCAAATGGTGCTGTACGGGGATTTTTGTCCAAATCATCGGACACGGGAACCGTGCTGTCACCCGCGTCAATACAAGGACTCCCTTCCATCGGATGATATTCGGAATCCAGAGATGGATCCGCAACAAAACTGTGCCCTTCGGATCCGATATGATTCTGCCAGTCACTGAAACTTCCGTTCTCCATTTCGTAACCCGGGCGCTGATCTGTAAATGCCAATGGGCCATTTCCATGCCAGTAGCAGTTATAATCCATTGCAGGCATTCCGTCCATCGCGTTTACCCTGCCGACATCGCCTTCATGATAAAAAGTCCGGATAAATACCATCGGGGTGGAAATGGAAGAATCCTGCAACACGATGTTATTTTCCACATGAATATTTGTACTTGCGGGGCGATAACCGATTCCATCGTTGGGATCTGTGTCCGGCTCCCAGTCCTGCAGCGATACACCAAAATAAACCGCGCTTTGATCCGACTGCGCAGTGTCAATCAGCGTATTGTTATATGCTGAGGCATCTTTTGCCGCATAAAACGCAATTCCAGCCATGCCGGTGTTTCGGATGAGGCAATTCCGGACAACACCTCCGATGTTTTCATAGCGGTCGGGATTTACCGTTAAATCAAAATATTCCGGGCTGGTGTCAAACCCTAATGCCACCCCGATTTCACCGCAGTTTTCAACAATGTTCCGTTCAATCACCGCACCGACTGCCCCCCCTTTGGCGTACACACCGGTTGTCGCTGTGTCGTGAATGTAGCAATCCCGAACAATCATGTAGTCCGAATTGACATTGTCCACCCCTTCCGCATTGCCGCCGTACCGGATTCCTGAATTATAGATTTCACAATCCTCAACCGTAAGATAATCGCATTCCGGAGTTACCTTGATGCAATCCCTGCCTGTATCATGAATTTTACAGTTCTGAATTGTAACGTGGGAAACTCCCGTTCGATCGTTCGGGTCTCCCCAGTCCCAGCGCGTAAACAGCATAATCCCGTAATAATATCCCCCGGTAATCTCCAGGCCATTCAAGGTCGTGCCGTCGGAATCCACATCAAGAGTTACCGTCGTATCCAGATTTTCGTCGTTAATCGGCGCATGGATCACCACATGCTCACCATTGTAAGCCTGAAGCGTCATATTGGCATTGCGAATCCGGACCACCTCATTGTAAGTACCCGCACGAACAGAAATGGTATCCCCGGCCGCAGACTCATCCACGGCGTGGCTGATGGTCGCGAAAGGCGCAGAAATCGTTCCTGATCCACTACTGTCATTCCCCGATGGAGAAACAAAAATGGTGGAAGACAACCCCTGAACAGCACACACAATCAATAGAATTAACAGATTTTTTTTCATTTTTGTACTCCCCCGATACAGGCAATAATCACTTATTGCATCTTTTATTTTTCAAATATAGATATTCTATCGCTCCGTTACAAGACTGAATGCAGATTTTGTGTTTTGTGTCACAAAAGTCTATGAAGAACATTCCAAAATTCCGGACACTTTTCAGGTATGAATTTTGCATACTTTTATAGATGGATTGAAAAACTGTTTAGGAGGTGCCGTATGAAAAAACTCATTCTGTTTTTGATGGTACTTGTATTTGGAACCGTTGGATTCAGTAAAACCCGCCACTTGGGCAACTACAGCTATATTGACACAGATGGCGCCATCAACATAGCCGTCAACGCTGCCGTTGCCGCCAAGAACCTCAACCGCAAATATATCCCCCTGATTGCCTATATGGGAGCTGACGTCGGTACGATGGCAACAGTGGAACGCAAATCTATTGTGCTTGAGTATAAAGGCAAGGAATATCATTTGCCCACGATGAAAGAACTGAGACAGAACTACAACCGGGATGTCATGGATATGACACTGTTTGCAAATGAAATTGAACACATTTTTCCATCGGAAATGTCCAACTACAGATATCAGCCATGGATAGACTTCTGCCCGGCCCGGACAGAACCCCGAAAACTGGCTCCCGGTGATGTAACCCTGAGTTCTTCAACCGGCGTCAAAACCAAGCTCTATTTCAAAAACCCGGGAATCAAGAAGGGCGACATTGCAATCCTGCGGGTACATGACAAAAAAAATCCCGACATCAAAGGGGAATTAACCATCCAATTCTGATATCTGCCAGTTCTGAACCGGAACGGGGGCAATTCCACCCCGTCCCGGTTCCATTTTCATTCCCACCGTTTCACATTTTAAATTGATCATTCGCAGGGAAAAGTTATAGTTACCTGAAGCCCACCGGATTCGGACGAAGCCGCATGGATTGTCCCATCCATAGCTTCCACTATGGTTTTACAGATAGACAATCCCAGTCCGGAACCACCTGGAATATCCTGACGCCTGGACGGATCCCCCTTGAAAAATGGCTCAAAGAGATGCTCAATAATTTCTTCCCCCAGGCCATCCCCGGAATCTGAAAAAACAATTACGCCGGTTTCACCTTTCACATCACAATCAATAGAAACGCCTTTTGAAAGGTCTGCATATTTGGCCGAATTCTCCAGCAGGTTCTCCACTACCCTGGCAAACTGTTCCCGGTTTCCCTTGAATGAAAATGGGGCACTCACCTCCAGCTTGACCGGGATCTCCGTTTTCCGCGATCTAAGGTACTCCCCAAAAAAATCTTCAACATTCACAATCTCCCGCTTGAAATTCTTTCGCTTTTGAACATCCAGAACCTGGTTTACAAGGGATTGAAGTTCGGATAAGTCCTTCATGATTCGTTCCCGAATCGGGGAAACCGGCAGCATTTCCGCCGCCACCCGCATCCGGGTAATCGGGGATTTCAGGTCATGGCTCACATCTCTGAGCAACCGTTCCTTATCCGCCATTGCCTGACGAACCTGCTCTTTCATTTCCCTGAAAGCATCAAAAAGCTTACGCAAATCTCCAGAACTATGTATCGGTTCACCTGCGTACATCCCTTCAGGAAATGCACGGATTGCTGTCTCCAGTTCACTCAAAGGGTCGGCCAGCCATCGTTTCACGAGAAAAAAAAGCAATGCAAGAACAACAACTACGCTGAATGTTACAAGAAAAGCCGTTCGCCTCACCCGACTGTCATCTCCGTATTTAACGAGAATAAAACGATTTTCGCCTCTCACCACTTCCATGCCAACTGGAGCATGATCATCTTTTAACAAAAACATTTTCGGCCGTCTCGGGGCCTGCTCCGGCCGACGCATCCTCCTGACCGGCCACGGTTCCCGTTTCAAGCGAAAATATGGCTTTGAACGGAAATAGTCCGGATCAGAAGAAATGGTTTCTTCCGCTTTTTTTACAAGAATATGTAACCTGTAGGTGGATGCCAGCCTTTGAATGGTTTCAGGGGAAGAATCCGACACAATTTCCCGTAAAAGGAACTGAATGAATCGGCCCTGCGCTGGATTCAAAGTACTGAGACGGCGCTCCTGAAACCGCACAAAAAAAAGTGTCAGCAGCAATAGTGTAATGATTGCTGCGGATACCGCCACCACCAGGACCAGTTTTAATGGTATCTTTTTCATATCAATCAATAAACATATAACCGGCTCCACGAACCGTCTTGATAAAGCGGGGAGAAGCCGGATTATCCCCCAGTTTCGCCCGGACCCGGCTGATTGCCACATCAATGGATCGGTCGTACACCTCCCACTCGTACCCCTTCAATGACTCCATGATAAAATCCCGGCTGAGAATCCGGCCTTTACGGGTAACCAGAAGCTCCAGCATATCGTATTCCATGGTGGTAAGGTCCAACCGTTCACCATTGACCCTTGCCTCCTTTCGTGCCGGCAGTAACTCAAGGCCTGAACTTGTCTGAATCTCTTCCCGCCCTTCCTCATCCGAACCGCTGCGTTTCAAGATGCTTCGGATTCGGGCAACCAGCTCCCTGGGTTCAAATGGCTTCGGCAGATAGTCATCAGCTCCAAGCTCAAGGCCCAGGACCCGATCCATCACCTCCCCCCTTGCCGTCAGCATGATTACCGGAAGATTCGATTTTTCTCGAACTTCCTTCAGAACTTCAAAGCCATCCATTTCCGGCATCATCACATCCAGCACAAGCAGGTCATAAGCTCCGGAATCCAGTTTCGTAAGCCCGGTTCGGGGACGGGTAGCGGAGTGTACAAGAAAACCGAAATCGCTCAGATAGTTTTCCAATAGCTCATTGAGATTCACATCGTCATCAATAATCATCAGTCTCGGTTTCTTGCTGTCTGTCATACTGGCATCTCCCGGTGCATATTCTTTTTATCAGTATATCATCCGATTCTCTTATTTCCCCTGCATTTCAGTAGCGTAACAAAATGTAACAACGCTTATTCGCTTATCATTGTATCCGTTATCCTCTCAGGGTCGCCTTAAGCCGAAGAGGGTGAAGAAACAGGTCCAGGGCGTCTCCAATTTCCGTGACAACAATGTTCGCAACCCCCAGTGTCTGGGGGGAAGCCCCCTCTTGCAAAATCACTGTAACACCTACCCGTGCGTCCGCCAGCATCAGTCGGTCATTTCTGCCATTTCCGATTGCTGCCACCTGCTTTGCATCAAGTTTCCGTACAAATGCTCTTTTCGCCTTTGTCTGGCTCTCTGCTCCCTGCAACACAACCACTTCAACCGGAAGATTCCGCAACTGATCCTTCGCTGTCCCGAAAGTATCCGCCGTTACCACAAACAGAGACAAATGAGACGAAAGCACCTGCAGGCGCTCCGCCACCCCGGGAAGGAGCTGCCCGCCCACAGCAAGAGTGCCATTGTAATCCATCACAAGTGATTTTAACCTGATTTCCCCGAACCCCGGAATCTCCATCTCTATCATTGTTTCTTTCCTCCAGGCTGCTCCCCTTGAATATCCGGTAATACCATGTGCCGATCCCCGAGAAACCAGACAAATGGGACTGCAAAGACAGACAGGCTGAATGCTACCCGAAACGTCATTTCCATACCAAAATGGTCTGATCCCCAACCAACCAGCAAGGCGGTTCCTGCGCTTCCCAGGAAATTTAACGTCATATAAATGCTGTTCATAAAGGCCGGGCGATCCGATTTCACGTCCTGAACCAGCGCCAGTACCACCGGCCCGGCGGAAATGAGAAAGAACCCCAGAAGCAGCAGAACAACAATGGACAACCACCCCCGGCTTAACAGAAAAATCCAGCCCAGCACCGGGGAAACAGCCGACACAATCAACAGCATTTTTCGCCGCCCCAATCGGTCGGAAAGGCCGCCACCCCAGAATGTCCCTATAGCTCCGGTCAATTCCAGAGCTGAAAGAGAAATTCCAGCAAACCATAAATTTCCGCCTCTGGAAGTCAGATATGTAGGCAAAAAAATCATCAGGGTGGAGCGGATCAATGCACGTGAAATTGTATAGCCGGCCAGAATGATGAAGAAAGGTAAAAAGCCCTTTAGCGTGGCCCTTACACCGGTTCTGTCAACCCCGCCTGTATGTTCCCGGTGAAATACCATCTTCCGAAACCGAAAAAATAGAACCACGGATGCCA
>QMQE01000117.1 GCA_003650445.1 Acidobacteriota bacterium
GGCTTCAACCGGGCAATGCGGCGTTTTCCCATGGCTGTGAAACGGATTATGGATGTGATTCTGGCATTGGTTTTGTTTTGTATAACTTCGCCGGTCATGCTGGTAACTGCCCTTATGATTCGAATGGAGTCCCCCGGTACTGCCCTTTTTCACCAGAGCCGCACGGGATTTCACGGAGAACCGTTCACAATTTACAAATTTCGCTCCATGCGAAATGATGCGGAAACGCCGGGGAAAGCCCAGTGGGCCACTGAGGATGACCCAAGGATTACCCGGATTGGCCGCCTCATTCGAAAGTTACGGATTGACGAATTGCCACAGTTGATCAACGTAATTCGGGGAGATATGAGTTTTGTAGGCCCCAGGCCTGAGCGTCCGGAATTTGATGCCGACCTGAAAGAACAATTACCCTTTTACATGTTCCGTTACTTGGTGAAGCCCGGCATTACCGGTTGGGCACAGGTGAACTACGGCTATGGGGCTTCTGTGGAGGATGCGCTGGAAAAACTGAAATATGACTTGTACTATGTTAAGAACAGCTCTTTTTTGCTGGATGCCGAGATCCTGTTGAAAACCGCCGCCACAGTTTTTCTGGCTAAGGGCCGGTAAAATGGCATTAAGACCAGTTACTTACGACCATAAAATGATTTATTTTCATATGGACAAAGGGGCTTCCTTTGCTGTTTGACAAAAAATTCCGCTCTGACATCCTTCAGACCGTGTTGGTTCAATTATTGAGCCTGGTGTCTTTTGTCATCCTCCTTGTTTTTGTGCTGCCCCGCTATATTTCCAAGCCGGATCTCGGGCTCTATGTGACGTTCCGGGCACTGGTGGCATCCCTGTTTCCGCTCTACACAGTGGCACTGGATATTGCCCAGGCCCGTTATCTCGGTTATCACACCGGTGAAATAATTGAACAGAAAAAGGTAACAACAACAGTTCTCACTGTTTTTTTGGTTGTTGCCATTATTTCCACCTCAGTTGTCAGTCTTGTAAAGCCCTTCATCCTTAAGCATTTCTTTGATGGGAACATCAGCCTTTTCCATGCATTGATTGCAGCATTAATTTTTACCGGAACCTACCGGATTTCTTATACATTTTTCCAGGGCCACAAAAAAATGAGGTGGGCAAACGCGTTACAGTCCGCAATCTTTATTCTGGGAAATCTACTTACCGCCCTGTTGGTCGCAACAGGGGTAATCAGTGGAATTACAGAAATCGTGTGGTTCGTAGCACTGATGCCCAGTGTTTCGCTTCTGCCCTTTTGCTACATCCTGGCAACTCAATGGGTAAAGGCATTTGATTTTAGAAAAATCCTGATTTACGCCCTGCCCCGTGTCCCGTCCCTGTTTATGACCGGCCTGATGATGTCATCGGCTGTCATGCTGGCTAAATACTTTTATTCAAGTGCCCTTGCCGGAGACTTCGGCATCGCCACCCGATTTTTTCAGTTGGCCGGAACATTGGCCTATGCGTTCAACATGGTGCTGCTGCCAGGGGTATCCGAGCTGTGGGGGAAGGGACGGAAAAAAGAACTGGCCCGGTCCCTGTCCGTGTATGCAGACCTGGTTGTGATGGCTGGGACAGCTGCTATTTTTGTTTTTTTTGCACTGGGCCCTTTTGCCATCCACTGGTTCCTGCCGACACAGTATGAATCCGGAATCCCCATCCTTCAAATCCTTTCCTTTGCCGCGCTTCCCTACCTGTTCTATCTGATGTTCCGTAGCATCATCCACGGAGTTGACACCCGGCCGATACAGGTTTTCATCGATCTGGCGCGGGGCAGTGTCCTGCTGATTTCTTTCACCCTTCTCGGCCATTTTTATACGGATTCTCCTGCCGTCGTTATCTCGCTTTCACTGGCGCTGTCTCACCTCACCGCCGGTATTTCAAGCTACGGCTACATTACAAAACGGATTGGCTTTCATGGAAAAATGAAGTTATGGGGAATTCACCTGCTGCTTGTTCTCGGCCTGGTTTTTATGGCTTTGTTTTATCCGATTTTGGCAGTTGTTGTGTTTGCAGTCACTGAAGCATTTTTTGCATGGCATTCTGCCAGGAATTGGAAAAGAGAGTTTCAGTTCTGATTCGCCTCTTTTTTTTGAATAATCCGATAAATTTTCTCCACTTTACGCTCCCAGGTGTTTTCTTTCATGCTTAGAGAAGTACTTTTTTTCCATTCTTCGTTGTTCAACTTCAATGCCCTTTCACAACTTTCCAGAAAGCTTTCCCTGTTTTTTGCCATGAGAACGTGGTCTTTCCAGAACCGAATCTCGGGGATGTCAGTGGAAACGACCGGGAGCCCCGCTGCCATGTATTCATACAATTTCAACGGGTTGCAGTTATCTGTAAGGGGAGAATGTACAAAGGGAATCAGTGCACATCAATTTTTTTGCAAAACGAGGGCAATTCTTCAAAGTTTTTCTCTCCAATAAGAAGAATGTTGCCGTGACTTGCAAACTCATCCGCTGCCATAGAGTTTCTGCCAATGAGAACTATGGTCCAGTTCGGCCGGTTCTCCGCCAGGTACTTCAACAAATCGGCATCCACCCATTCGTATGAAATATGGCCCCAGAACCCCAGTACGGGGGCTTTCAGCCCGGCCACTTCCGGAGCAGTCTCCAAGTCAGTGCCAAATACGGCTTTGGAGAAAAGCGTGTAATTAACACCATGGCTGATGTGATAGGTGTTGGGATTAAACTTTTTGTAATTCTCCGTCAGTAAATTAGATGAACAGAGAACAATGTCTGATTGCTGGCACATTCGTTGATTCAGTTCCTTAAATGACTCCGGATCCGCAACCTTGAAACCGGAATGTTCATCAACACAATAATTGATCAGCCTTTTTCTCGGCATTTTCTTCACCAGTTCATACCAGTTCTGGGCAAAGACAAAGATATAGGGCTTTTTCATTCCCAGTCGGCTCCGTGCCCACCGCACCTGGGTGCGTAGGAAAAGGAGATTCAACCACTTAATGATGCGATTTTTTCGCAACGGGATCACAAGTGGAGTAAGAACGTAAAGATTTTCATCTATTCTTCTTATTCCCTTGAAAAATGATTTCAGCTTGTTGAAAATACGGCTCAGGTCCTGCCTGGAAACCGTGGGCGTTCGAAATCCGATGGAAGAAATAAAAAGTACTTTGTTCTGACGGGAGAACCGGATGGCAAGCTGGTATTTACTGGTTTTCCACCCCCAGTCATCCGATGAAAACAGGATTATATTTTCATTTTCCATTTAGTTCATACCCCTGCCAAAAATTGCTTCGTCCCGCCAGCGTGAACATCTTACCCTGTTCATAATGAAACCTCCAATCAAAAAGCCTGTGGAAGACAAAATCAAAATGAATCTCCGTGAAAAACGCCTTCATCCTTTCCTTCGGGTGTCCGCTGAAATGCAATAAGGCAACCGGTGAAAAAGAAAAACAAACGGGTAGATTCCAGGCCGAAAGAGGTCATTTGAAACAAAAACATGAATATTGCAACCAACAGAAATGGGGCACGCCAGGAATGAAACGCCTGCTTACGGAAAACAGCCAATCCCTGGGAAAAGACCCCCGCCAGGAACCCCAGAAAAGCCAGTATCCCGGCAATCCCGTGTTCCACAAACACTTCCAGAATCAGGTTGTGGGGATATTTCAGGAAATGGTAATCACTGAATCCCCCCAAGCCGATTCCGGTTATCCACCGTTGGGAAATGAGTTTCAATGCCAGTTTGTACACAACGAAACGACCGGAAATGGAAGAGCCCTTATGTTGTTTGAATATGTAAAAAAATCGGGTGAAGAAGTCTGGATTCAGGGCGTATGTGATGAGTGTGGCCAATGCCAGAAATACCAGCCCGAAGAGAACCAGCATGCGTTTCCGGCGAAATACAATGGAAAAATAGAAGAGCAACACGAGTCCACCGAACAGCATGCCGCCCCTGGAATTGGTTTTGAAAATCAGTATCAGGTCAGATGCCATTGCCATCATGAAAACCAATTTCCAGAGGAGTCTTTTTTCCTGAACAAAATGGCCTGCGGCAAACAGGAGGGCAATCCCGGCAATGGCTGCAATGGTCAGGTAGCTGTTTCCAGAGGCCTTCATCACCTGTGAATCCGGATATACCAGGAACAGTGCCAGGCAAATTCCGCTGCCAATGGTGGCAATGAGACGGCTAAGACGCTGAAAATCCAGTTCGGTCAGAATTCGAGGAAAAAAGAAAAAGGGCAACGACAGAAAAAGAAAACGCGTCAGCTTGAACAGGGAATAAGCCCGCACCTTGCCCGGCGCATTGAAAAACTCAACAATCACAATCATTGTGAAAATTCCAAGAAGCAGATCAATCAGTTCCGGTTTGGGAATTCTCCGTTTTCTGAAAATAAAGAGAAGCGTGGTAACCGCCAGAAAAAACACATAGAAGAGAACAGTCAAATCCAGTGCAGGTGGAATAGGATTCAGCGGGCTGGATTTCAGTACCGGGGCAAACAGAGTGAGCATCAGGAAGATTTCACTCCGTTGAATACCATAGAATGATAGATATCCAATGGGAATCAGCGCAATTGCGACGACAAATCCCAGGGGATGTATCAACGGCAAAACAAATAAAGGGGCCAGCAGTGCCCACAGGTACCGGTCAGCGGTAACCGGTGATGTCGATTGAATTGACACAGGTTCCTCCTGGTTCTGAATAAAAGCTAAATGAAAGGGCAATTTTTGCAGTCCGGCTGGCAAGCGGCAGACGGGAAGAAAGCATCCGGGGATAAACCGTTGGCATAAATAGATGTTTCATGCCCGGTGAAACGGTTACCGGCCGGGGGTGTGTTACACGGAGAAGATTTCCGGCAGAATCAAACTGAAAAAGGTCCCAGTAAAGCTTGAACGGGAATACTGTATTCTTAAACCGGATGGAGATTCTTACACTATAGCATCCTTTTGTTTCAATATACGGGGCACCTCCCCGCCAGGGGATATCCCGGGCCAGAGCGAGTTTGGTGTCGGCAAAGGAGGTAAAAACATTGAGGCCATCCCGCGTGTACCAGAAGCGCAGGGGATGATGTTTCCCGCTGTGGTCATAGGCGCTTAAATTCAGCGTCGACATGGCCGGGGTCCAGGAGAGAAGCCTGACCATTTGCGGCTTTTTAATGGGGATTTCAGGATAATGGATTTGAAACAGGTGGAATGCCGGGGTATGCTTTACCCCTTCCAGAATGCCCCTGGTTTCAATCAACCGCCTTACAAAGCCCTCCGATTCAAAGGGGGTTGGGGCATAGGGCAATAAGATATATGTGATTCCCATTGTTCTAAGCTTTGTGAGAATGACATTCAGGTCTGATTCCCGATAGAGGGGGGCCAATGCCGGTTCCATGGCATCTGTTCCCGGAATGTTCCGAATGTCGAGGTAATAGAAGGGGCTTCGACAGACCAGAACATGGTCCTGTTTTGTCAGGTGGGTGTTTATGTACCGGCTCATTTCACATTGCAGACAGGGTTGGCGGTAGAACGGCGATGCAAGCCAGAGAGTCATTCCAACAGCTATCAGTGCCATTGCGCTGGTAATCCATTTATGAATTCGCTTATCGGGCAGTGAAACGGCACTGGCCAGTATCAGTAACGGGAGAACCGTTAACGGGTAACGGGGACTAAGGATAAAAATATTGTGATGTATCGGCAGAAAATGCAACGTAAAGTAGACAATGAGAAATCCCACGGCGGCATTCACCAGTCGAGAACGGGATTTCCAGTGTAAACCGGCAGCTATCAGTCCGATAAAACCGAGGATGAATCCCAGTCCGTAGCTGGAAAAACGAAAAATCGGGGAAAAATAACCGTACATCAGTCGGGTCGAAGCGGTTGGCATCCCCTTTTGAATGAACTGGTAATGGAAGACGTCATTTACGAGTCTATGCCCGAAAGCGTTCACAAAAACATCTGTTGTCGCAAGACTGTTGAATTTCCACAGGGTCAGCAGGTATGGGAGCCCCCCCACTAAACATGCGATAACAGAAAAGCGGAACAATTTTTTCCAGTTCCAACCGCGGTCAAGAAAAATAATAGCCAGTAAGCCTCCCGGTACCGCCAGCAGGCCGATCGTGTGGGTGAGCATGGCCATACCCGCAAAGATTGCTGAAGGCCAAACTTTCTTTTCTGCAGGGAGAGAAAGGAGAATTGCCGTTCCAGCAAAAAAGAACATGCGGATTGGCGTAGTAAATCCTTCCACCGATGCCCGCACAAAAAACGGGGTAACTGCCAAGAGAAGGGTGGCAGATATGGCAACTGTCATATCAGACTGTTTCCTGACCACTTGGAATACCAGCAGATTGATGAGAGCATAGTAAAAAACCCCGATAAACCGGACAAGGAAACCCAGGTGTACCAACTCAAGCCAGGTCTGCATCAGCGAAAACATGGGGGGGTGGGCAAACCAGGAGAAAACACCACCGATGTGGTGAGGGGAAATAAAGGGATATCCCCGTACAGACATCCGGCTCAGAAAAGTTTTTCCAATGAATGCATAGTTGATGGGATCGTAAGATGAAACGTAGTGTGTAACAAGAAAGAAGGCGGGAAGCGATATAAGAACTGGCAAGAGAAGAGAAACAGAAAAAGAATTTAATCCCCGTTTGCACCCAAGGATCAGACATCCCACACCGGTTCCGGCAAAAAGAAATGCCATTCCGATATTCACTGTTTGGGGAGAAAGACCGGGAACAAACAAAAACACAAGGTACAACACTATGGCAAGGAGCATGGGCGCAACACCCAGAGACAGGATAACGCCGGTTTCCTCACCTGCACAGTGAAAAAGTGTCCATGCAATTATAATTGCGCCAAGAAGGCTGATAATCCCGCTAATCATCCTGGAGCTTGCGACTGAACGCCACCGTTGCGATAAACGCGAAAGCGGTTAGAAGGCCCAGAAAAAGCCCGGCAATCAACGTAATTGCCAATTTGGGGAAGGCCTGTGTCTGCGGTTTTACAGGCTGATCGATAATCGTCATCTCTTTGGTCTTCCCGACGATTTCAATCTTGGATTCCAACACAGTCTGGTAGATTTTTTCGTATCCTTTCTGTGCAGCGGTGAATTCACTTCTCAGTGCTTCGTACCGGGATTTGAGGGGATAATAAACAGTTTCCAGTTGATTCAGACGGTCTCTCAGCCGGGACAATGCCTCATTTTTCTGTTTCAGCAAGGCATTCAGCTCACGGATACGTTGCTTGGCCTCAATCTTTCTATTATCCGATTTTGCCGTAGTCAGTAACGCTTCTGCTTCCAAGCGTTCTGCCTTGACTCTTGCCAGCGAATAAAACGCTTTTGGACTCATTCCTGATTGATTTATCTGGGGATTCAGGCTATTTGCCACCGTGGCGCTTTCGAAAGGGGGAAAAACAGCCAACTCGCCATTTTCCTCAATTGAAATACGGTTTTTGAGTATGTCCAGTTTCATTGCCATTTGGGGGACGGGGTGTTTGGTGAGAAACTCATCCAGCACTTTGCGAGCAATTTCCATCTGGGCTGACGCCGCCTGAACCTGTGCTTCGCTGAAACGGTATCCGGAATGGACTTCTTTGTCAATAACCTGCCGGTTTAATGTCAGTGTTTCTTCTCCCAACATTTTTGCAATCTTGAAACTGATTTCCGGGGCCTGAAAAGTGACTAAAAGCTTGATGATTGCGGTATCTTCCACAGTTGTTACCTCAAAGGAACGCTTGAATTCTTCAAAGTTCATGTCATATTTTTTCTGAATATCCAGCCTGGTATAAATATCGTGGTAGAGCGATTCATTGTCTACAAAATCCAGATAGGTATCGATATCCAGTTTTTTCCCCTCCAGTGAACGCCGGATCAATTTGGATTCCAGAACCATAAATGTTGTCCGGGTTTCAAAGACAGGAGTCAATACAAAATAAGCCAGAATCCCAACCACAATTCCCAGAACCAGCATCACAGAAACCGGTTTCCTTTTTTCTTTCAAAACACTCAGGAATTCAAGAATGTCCATTCATTACCTCACATGTTGTTTGCATCAACACCCGGTTCTCAATGAGGAGTCTCACTTCGATTTTATCCCCGGGAACGACTTTGCCGACGCCTGCCGGTGTCCCGGTAAAGAGCACATCGTGTGTCCCGATATTCACCAGTTTTTCCA
>QMQE01000118.1 GCA_003650445.1 Acidobacteriota bacterium
CTTTGTGCCCTTGTGTCTTTGTGTTGAATTCCCCTCTCCTCCTCCCTGCGGTCGAGTGCAAGTGAAAGTGCGAGTGCGCGAAAGAAGGGAATGGCCATTCCCCGATTCTGAACCTTAGTTCTATCTTTTCTGAACTTTGTGCCCTTGTGCCTTTGTGTTGTATTCCCTTCTTTTCTCCTCTCCTCCGCTCTCCTCTTCCTCATCCCCCTCAGCGGCCTCAGCGTGCTCTACGGTGAGTCTGCTCCCTGTCCCTCGACGCCCCACGCACACCGCACACCTTCTTCAAACTCAGACTTGCTTCAACTTTTCCCTGCCGTATAATGGGCAGGAAAGGAATTGACACCGGAGGCAGCGTGGAACATATTAAATGGAAAGACAATGAACTGATTCTCCTGGACCAACGAAAGCTGCCACAGGAAATCACATTTGTAACCTGCAAGACGCCGGGTGATATCGCATCTGCCATCCGGAATATGGTGGTCAGAGGTGCCCCGGCCATCGGCATTACCGCCGCGTATGGACTGGCCATGTCTGGCATTTCGAAGCGGGATTTTGATGCGGATTGCCAGCTTCTCCTGGACAGCCGTCCCACCGCTGTGAATCTTCAATGGGCGGTGGAGCGAATGCGGGATTGCTACCGTAAAAATCACAGAAACAGCAAAGCCCTTGTGGCAGAAGCCGTTTCAATTCACCGGGAAGATATTGAGATGAATCGACGGATGGGAGATTTCGGCGCGTCTCTTTTCAGTAAACCGGTTACAATTTTGACCCATTGCAACGCAGGCGCACTTGCCACCGGCGGATACGGTACAGCGCTGGGTGTAATTCGCTCCCTTTATGGCTCACAAAAGCTGAAAAAAGTGTTCGTGGATGAAACAAGGCCCTACCTCCAGGGGGCACGTTTGACTGCTTTTGAACTTGCCGAAGCCAGAATTCCCCACCGGGTCATCACGGATAACAGTGCCGGATATTTTATGCAGAAGAGGGCAATTGATGCCGTTATTACGGGAGCAGACCGCATCGCCGCCAACGGGGATACCGCCAACAAGATCGGAACGATGATGGTGGCTGTCCTCGCCAATTATTTTGGGATACCATTTTATATTGCGGCACCCGGGACTACCTTTGACCTTTCCATCACCTCCGGTGACGAAATCCCCATTGAAGAACGGGGACGGGATGAGGTGGCATTCATCAACGGAAAGTCCATTGTGCCGGACAAAAGCCCCGTGGCCCACATCGGTTTCGATGTGACACCTGGAAGTCTCATTACGGGTTTTATCACTGATCGGGGTGTTCTTCACCCGCCGTTTCAAGATAATTCTCACTGAAATCCCCCGGGAATTTCAGTAGAAACCGTAAAAAAAGACAAAAAACTACAGATTGCCTTATTTGTTTTGTTTGACAAGGACAGTGAAATTGCTATAATGACCACGTTTTGACTAAACATGGAGGTCATGTAGCATGCAGATCACAGAGGTCAATGTAACACCCATCAACAATGAGAAGAAACTGAAGGGATTTGCTTCCATCGTCTTTGACAATTGCTTCATCGTCAGTGACATCAAGATTATTGAAACTGCACGGGGGGCCTTCCTGTCCATGCCCAGCAAAAAGGCTGCAAATGGGAAATTCAGAGATGTAGCACATCCACTTAACGGTGAAACCCGTAAGATGATTGAAGAACGGGTTTTCGAAACGTACGAAACCGTCACCGGGCACCGGCTGGGTACGGATTTTGTCGCGAAGGGTATTGAAACTGAAGAATTACCGGAGACCCGGGAACTGGAACCGATTGAAAGCAATTTGGAAGCCACGTTGGCACCGAAACCGGATTTGGATCCTGAGCTGGATCCGGAAGAAAAGAAAGACAGGGAATCGGAGGACACTTCCACCCTCCTGTCGGTTAAAGAATTCGGTTATTGATTAAAACTTGGGGAGTAGCCAAGTGGTAAGGCAGCGGGTTTTGGTTCCGCTATACGCAGGTTCGATTCCTGCCTCCCCAGCCATCCTTAAATTGGGAAGGATTGAATGATGAAACATCATCCTCTGAAAATTTTTTCAGGTACTTCAAATCCGGCTATTGCAAGGGAAATTTCGGACTACCTGGGGATTAAACTCTCGCATATTGATCTCGGCCGGTTCAGCGACGGTGAAATTTCCTGTTATATCCCGGACAACGTCCGTGGTTCCGATGTATTTTTCATTCAATCCACATGCGCCCCTGCCAACGAGAACCTTATGGAGCTCCTCATCGCCATTGACACATTGAAGCGTTCCAGTGCCACACGGATTACGGCAGTTATTCCCTACTTCGGCTACGCGAGGCAGGATCGAAAACACAAACCCAGGGTACCCATCACATCCAAGCTCGTGGCAGACCTGCTGGAAAAAGCCGGGGTGTCCCGAGTTCTGACTATGGACCTTCACGCGAACCAGATTCAGGGTTTTTTTGATGTTCCGGTAGACCATCTGTACAGTTCAGCAATTTTTATCGGTTTCATTCGCTCATTAAACATCCCGAATCTCTGCGTCGTAGCCCCTGATGTCGGCGGGGCGGAACGGGCCAGAGCATATTCAAAGCGACTGGATGCGCCTCTGGCAATTGTGGACAAGCGCCGGGAACAGGCCAATGAGTCGGAAGTCATGAACGTTGTCGGAAATGTAAAGGGCAAGGATGTCCTGATTATTGATGACATAATTGATACGGCCGGCACCATCGTTAAAACTGCCCACGCACTGATGGTAAAGGGCGCTCATTCCATCCGGACCGCAATCACACATGGTGTATTGTCCGGCCCGGCTATGGAAAGAATCAATCAGTCTCATATCGAGAAGGTGTACATTACAAACACCATTCCGTTTAATAAAGAAAATGACCCGAAAGATCGGGTACAGGTATTGTCCGTTGCCAACCTCTTCGGTGAAGCAATCAAACGGACACATGAAGAAACGTCAATCAGTTCACTATTCATCTAATTTGGAGGAACACAATGAAAGAGTATATTGAAGTCGAGCCGAGAGAGCTAACAGGGAAAGGCCCCAACAGACGGCTCAGAAAGCTGGGAATGATTCCCGGCGTTGTATATGGCGGAGACAGAAAGGCTCTGTCCATTTCTATTTCAGAAAAAGAAGTGTGGCAGATGCTCCATGCCGAAACCGGCCTGAACACAGTCCGGATGCTGAAGCTTGCCGGAACAGACCGGAAACGCACCGTGATGATCAAGGACTACCAGAGTGACCCGATTACCCGTCGTGTCATTCACGCCGATTTTCTCCGGGTGAATCCGGATCAGGAAATCGAGGTTACGGTTCCGGTGAAGATTATCGGCACCTCTTACGGTGTCAAGACAGAGGGCGGCATGATGGACTTTATTGCGAGGGACCTGGATCTTATCGCAAAGGTTACCGAAATCCCAGCTGCCATTGAAGTGGATGTCTCTGAGCTTCGGATTGGTGATTCCCTCCGGGTGAAAGACCTTTCGGTTGAAAATGTGACGTTTACTGTCCCTGAAGAAACCGTAATCGTGAAAGTAGATGTCATGAGAATTAGCGAAGAGCCGACTGAAGAAGCAGAAGAATTGCTGGAAGAGGGAGAAGAGGCGGCCGAAGCAGCAGCCGAAACAGAAGCCGAAACAGCGACCGAACAAAAATAGTACAGTATGCATCTTATCGTTGGGTTAGGAAATCCGGGACGGCGGTATCAGTTTACCCGCCACAATCTCGGATTTCTTTTTTTGGACTACATCTGTAGAGAACAAGGTGAAACTGCAAAGTTTAAGGATAAACTTAATTTTGCCTTCCTTCGCACGGAACTCTTCAAAGAAGATGTTGTCCTCGCAAAGCCCACCACATTCATGAATTTGAGTGGCAACGGCGTGAAAGATGTGATGAACTACTTCAAAATTGATTCAGACAAACTAATCGTCTGTTATGACGATCTGGACCTCCCTGTGGGAACCATCCGAATCAGGGATAAAGGCAGTTCCGGCGGCCACAAGGGCCTGTCCCATATCATTAATGTTCTCGGAACAGATACTTTCATCCGGATCCGATTTGGAATTGATTCCCCACTGAGAGGGGATCGGCCCGGAGTGGACTATGTCCTCTCAAAAATTCCCAAAGGGGAACAGGATTTGTTTGAATCTGCACTTAAAAACGCATATAATGCTCTTCATATACTTTTCGAGGAGCGCGACTTGAAAAAGGTAATGCAACTTTACAATAAACGAGTCTAAGGAGGGTTGAAGTTTTGTCTATGCAAACAATCATTTACCTGATACCAGTTGGTGGGGTGCTGGCGATTCTGTTCGCATTGTGGAAATCAATGTGGGTCGCAAAACAGGATGAAGGCAATGACACAATGAAAGAAATTGCCGGCCACATCCGGGAAGGCGCTATGGCGTTCCTGTCCCGTGAATACCGGGTATTGGCCATTTTCGTTGTTGTAATCGCTATTCTCCTGATCATTGGAAACTACAGCAACACTGCAAGTAGCCCCCTTGTGGCGCTTTCCTTTGTTGTCGGCGCATTTTGTTCCGCACTGGCGGGATTTTTCGGAATGAAAGTGGCCACCCTATCCAACGTCAGAACTACCAACGCGGCAAAAAAAGAAGGCCTTGTCTCGGCACTGATGGTTGCGTTTTCAGGCGGTTCGGTTATGGGGATGGCTGTGGTTGGCCTGGGTGTCCTGGGCCTTGGAACTCTCTTTATCGTATATCTCAAGATTTTCAACTTTGACTTCCAGAACCTCAGTGTCCTGAATCGGATTCTGGCGGTTCTAAGTGGATTTTCCCTTGGCGCCAGCTCCATTGCCCTCTTTGCGCGTGTAGGCGGCGGCATTTATACCAAGGCTGCTGACGTGGGTGCTGACCTGGTTGGGAAAGTGGAAGCCGGTATTCCGGAAGATGACCCCCGGAACCCGGCTGTCATTGCCGATAATGTCGGTGATAATGTTGGCGATGTCGCAGGAATGGGGGCAGACCTCTTCGAATCCTACGTCGGCGCCATTGTCGGTTCCATGGTTCTTGGCACCACAATGCAGCCCTCACCTATCAATTACGTGGTTATGCCACTGGTACTGGCAGCAGTGGGTATCATCGTATCCATTCTCGGCACTTTTTTTGTTCGGACAAAGGAAGGCGGGAACCCCCAGGCGGCATTGAATATCGGAACTTTCGGCGCAGGTGCCCTCATGGCAATCGCATCCTACTTTATTATCGGATTCTTTGCCCCGGACAATACGCTACACATCTTCATCGCAGTTGTAACCGGATTGGTCGCCGGAATCCTCATTGGCCTCATCACAGAATATTACACATCTGAATCCAAAGGCCATGCCCGTAACATCGCCAAAGATTCCCAGACTGGTGCCGCCACAAACATCATCAGCGGCCTGGCAGTTGGAATGCGCTCCACAGCGGCACCGATTGTTGTGCTGGCTGTTGCCATTGTCACAGCTTTCCATTTTGCCGGCCTCTATGGAATTGCCCTGGCAGCTGTTGGCATGCTGGCCACTACCGGAATCCAGCTTGCGGTGGATGCTTACGGCCCCATTGCCGACAATGCCGGCGGCATTGCTGAAATGGCCCATCTGGACCCCGAAGTACGGGGAATCACGGATAAACTGGATGCGGTAGGAAATACAACCGCTGCCATCGGAAAGGGGTTTGCCATCGGTTCCGCAGCACTGACAGCACTGGCCCTATTCAGCGCATTTAAACACACCGCCCACGTCGGCCCCATCAACGTTGACAACCCATACGTAATGGCCGGGCTGTTTATCGGCGGTATGCTGCCATTCCTGTTCTCTTCTCTTGCCATGCAGGCGGTTGGAGAAGCCGCTTTTGAAATGATTGAAGAGGTTCGCCGCCAGTTCCGGGAAATTCCCGGGCTGTTGGATGGAAACGCCAAAGCTGATTTTGCCCGTTGCGTGGACATTTCCACAGCCGCTGCGATCAAGCGCATGGTCGTACCGGGCCTCATTGCGATTGTCACCCCGGTTGTTTTCGGTTTCATCAACAAGGAAATGCTGGGCGGCCTGCTGGCCGGTGTAACCGTCAGCGGTGTAGTTCTGGCTATTTTCATGGCCAATGCAGGCGGTGCCTGGGATAACGCAAAAAAGCACATCGAAACCGGTGCATTCGGTGGAAAGGGCTCCGACGCGCACAAAGCGGCTGTTGTGGGTGATACTGTAGGTGATCCGTTCAAAGACACCGCCGGGCCATCCCTGAACATCCTGATCAAATTAATGTCCGTGGTTGCCCTTGTCATTGCGCCACTGCTCTGATATACTCTCGCAGTCCTTGGGAGTGGGAGGAACCCGCTCCCTGTTAAAGCCATAAGGAGGTTTTAGAAATGAGTTTTTATGAAACATTGATCCTTACTGCGCCTCATCTGACAGATGAAGAACAGGATCAGATAGCGGCCACCTATACCGCCGTTATCGAGGGCCAGAAAGGAACAGTCCGCAAAGCGGACAAATGGGGAAAGCGTGTGTTGGCCTATCCCATCAACAAAATCACCGAAGGCGTATACACCCTCATCGAATTCACCGGCGACGGAAAAGTTGTCACTGAGCTCGACCGTAAACTGAAAATTGACGAAAACGTAATGCGCCACATCATTGTCAATCAGGACCACGACATTAAATTGAAAGAAAGGGCCGACGCAAAAGCCAAGAAAAAGCAACGCCCCGTAAAAGTAGAAGCAGAAGCCCCCGCAGTTGAAACAACGACAGCTCCTGAAACAAAAGAGGAGGCATAAAATGGCTATGCAGCAAAGACCGAGACGCCCGAGGGGTGGGAAACGCAATTTTTTCTATAAAAAGAAAAAATATTGTAAATTCTGCGCCGGGAACATTGATGTAATCGATTACAAAGACATCAACCTCTTGAGAAACTACCTGCTGGAAGGTTCCATGATCGCGCCGCGCCGGGCAACCGGTACCTGCGCCAAACACCAGCGGAAACTGCAGACCGCCATCAAACGTGCCCGAGTAATGGCACTTCTGCCCTACGTATCGGAGTAATGCGGCCTGAACTGAGATCCTTTCTCCTTTTGACTGCATTTCTGTTTGTCTTGAATTTTATGGGACCGCTGGCATTGCTGCTTCCGGTCCCGTTTATTTTTTACTACAAGCGAGTACCGGCACTGTATCGTGCTGTCTCAGCAGGCATCGTGGCAGTATTGCTCATCCTCATTGTCCAGGATCCACTGGCTCACTTTGTGGTGCTTTTCCAGTTTACTTCTCTGATCGCACCTTTTCTTCTCTTTCTCAGCCTTCAGGAAGAAGGATTTGGCATTAACTTCAGCATCCCCGCCGCTCTTCTCCTTACATTCATCCTGATTGCGGCAGGTACACTTGCGTATCCTCTCTTTTTCCACCAGCCCATGGCAGCGCAACTCACCGCAGTTCTCAAAGAATCCGGGTTTCAGCCAAATCCTGACTTGAATCAGGCATTGACATCCCTCATCCATGTCCTGCCGGGAATTATCTTCCTATCCGAAGGAATTATTCTGCTTTTGAACCTCATGATATTCTCCAGAATCAGCCACGAACCCATCAATTTTCACAATTTCCGGCTACCGGACATGCTCATTGCACTCTTTGTCGCTGTAGGCCTTCTCTTTATCTTCACCGGGATTGTCCCGGCCATTCACTCAGACCTTCTCCACAACATCACTGCCAACACACTGATTGCCCTCGCATTTGCCTATTTCATGCAGGGACTGGCCGTAGCCGTATTCTTCCTTAACCGAATCAAAATGCACCCGCTGCTTCGCCTCGCCTGTTTTATTTTCATCTTCATCCAGCCGGGGCCCTTCCTGGTAACCGCCCTGGGATTTGCCGACATCTGGGTTGAATTTCGAAAACGTTCCTTTATAATCAATAAAAAGTAGAGGGGGCACCTGTTGTACAAAGACAAAACCATAACCGTTGTCATCCCCTGCCTCAACGAAGAAGAGGCCATCGGAAAAGTTCTTGATGACGTCCCCGATTTCGTGGAAGACGTCATTATCGTGGACAACAACTCCACCGACAGGACACCGGACATCGCCCGAGAGCGAGGTGCTACAGTCATTCAGGAAACCGTCCGAGGCTATGGCCGGGC
>QMQE01000119.1 GCA_003650445.1 Acidobacteriota bacterium
AAATCAGGGAATTGAGCATTCACTGTCTTTTGATTTACCCTGGTTTTTCTCATCTTTCATTTAGCACTCAACACCTATCACTCAACATTCGGCGCAACGCGCCGCGGAGGTAGGGTAAGAATTGTGAAAGTGCGAGTGCGAGTGCGCGAAATCAGGGAGTTAGCCATTCCCTGTCCCTTCTCTTCCCTTTCGGTCAGAACACAGAACACTGAACACATCTTCCCCCTTCACCCTTTCAGACTGGGCAACTTTCCGCCAATCACCTGGCTTCCCAGTGCCACCACAACCAGAACCGGGATAAATTTCCAGGAAACCCCTGAAGAAATCCGCATCCAGGCAATAAACGGGATGGGAATGTGGATGTAGAACAATTTCCATCCCAGTTTTGTCTGACGTACCCGGAAAATCCCGCAGAAAAGATTAAAAATTATTGTTGCGACAATGATAGTTGCGTAAATCATGTTTTTTCCTGAAAATCGCCTTCCTCACATTTCCGTGCAAGGACATACAGAACATCTGACAGGCGGTTTACATATTTTACTTCCAGCGAAATCCAGCCCATCCCCTCTGACAACAAACGAACCAGGCGCCTTTCGGCCCGTCTGCATACTGTTCGGGCGATGTCAATCATAGCCGCATCTTCGCTGATCCCGGGGATAATGAAAGTTGCAGGCATCTCCACCTGCTTGAACAAATTCTCTTCAAATCTCTCCAGTTTTTCCAGGTCAGAACCTACCAGCAGGACAAACTTTTTACGTAGCTCGGAATCTTTTGCTGTAGCCACATTGGCGGCAATTTTGAAAATGTTTTTCTGAATCACTTCAACCTGTGCCTTCTCAAAATCCCCCTGAAGTTTAAGCTTTACAACACCGAGCCAGCTGTTCAACTCGTCCAATGTGCCCAGTGCCTCAAAAACAGCATCAGATTTCAGCGCCCGTTCTCCTGAATAGAAGGAGGAAAACCCGCCGTCTCCGGTTTTTGTCGTAATGTCAGACATGGAAACCGCCGGGGTGTTCCGTGGAGCGAACCGGAATCAAATCATCCGGAAAGTCAACGAGGCGCATTCCACCTTTTTCTGTTACCACAAAGGTATTTTCCACACCAACAGCACCGAGCCCCGCTACATAATATTTCGGCTCCACTGCAATTGTTACACCGGCCACCAGCAACCGGTCAAACCGGGGGGCAATCACCGGAAGTTCATCCACTTCCAGCCCCAGGCCGTGTCCGAAAAATTTCACCTGATTGGTGCCAAAACCCATTAGGTTTTCCGTAAATCCCATTTCTTTTGCATAAGTTTTGGTATCTTCATAAAGCTGAGCAGGAATAATGCCCGGCTTCAGCCTTTCTGAAATGAAAGATTGGATCTGAACACAATTATTGTGCAGGCGAATCACTTCTTGTGACGGCTCACCGGGAAAATAAACTCTTGTTTCATCACAGAGATAACCCATATAAGCGCCCATAAAATCCACCAGAACCGGTTTCCCCCCTTTGACGGCAACCCTGCCCGCCGGATGGGGGGCAGAGGGATACAAGCCTGAGGAGCCCGATGGCCCGTCAAAATTCGTCGGTAGATTGGCACTTTCACCTGCGGTAATCACCCCGTAATAAAGCTCTGCATTGAATCCGTTCATCCTGATAATACCCTGATGCCCATTTTTCCTGGCAATATATTCAACTTCTGCCGCAATTTCGATTTCTGTCAGGCCAGGCCGGATAAATTCTTTCATGTGCTGAAAGACAGCAGCTGTCTGCTTCCCCGCCTCCCGCATACAACCTTGTTCAAACTCGCTCTTAATCGAACGAAGCCAACGGATTTCTGTGGAAACATTAAAAAACTCACAGTCCGGCAATGCCTGTTGATACCGGTCAAACAGTGAAACAGGGACAACGCCTCCCTCGAATCCGATTTTCCCCGGCAATTTCCCGTAAGCGCCTTTAAGCCGATCCGAAAGCTCTCTCAGGGAACGGAAGCCATCAATTTCTGTCAGTGCGCTTTCATTTCTTGCCCGCTCCAGGGATTTTCTCACCAGAAACAAGTGTCGGCCATCATCAAAGATAAACAGAATCCCGTTTTGTGTCGTACCGGTGAAATAGTAGAGGTTCGTTACTCCGCTTACAAGCCAGGCATTCATGCCCATTTCAACAATCCGGGCTGAGGCTTTTTTCAGCCGCCTGATAAGTTCCCCTTTCGGAACGAGAGGATACACGAAATCAATCATCACCCTGCCCTTTCTTCATGGTAAACTCCCACGCGCACCAGTATTCATCCGGGTGGCTGTCCGGTGGACAGCAGATACAGCGGGTTTCAATATTCGGGTCAATAGTTTTGACAAAAAATTCATATTCTACCAGGCCAACCGGTTTGCAGGGGAAATCCGGACGCCCGTCCCTGGTCCGCGCATGCTGGACCCGGCAGTTATTCATGTAAATCCGAAGCACATCACCCTTTCGTTCAATAGTCTGTTGGTTAACATAGGCATACATTCGGTACTTCAGCGCCTTCTCCAGTGCGTCCAGGCCACCGTTTGCCGGGATATTGTGACGTCTCATAATGCGCTTTGCCTCCACAACGGTAAATCTCCGCCACGCACCCTTATCATAACGAATTGCTGTTTCCATATCGGTATCCGCTTCCACCTCCAGAAACCACAGGCCGTCGTGGGCAAGCCAGTTCTTTCCAGCATCAGAAAGCATTTCAATGAGCGTTTCCTTATCCAGTTCCTTCAAATAATCGCGAAAATCCGGTTTTGACATTTTTCCTCCAAAACTCTCATCATTCCCGCTCTTTTTATATCAGAAATATACTACTTTCACAAGGTGATGAGCATGCCTTCGGCACAAGTGGATGGTGGATGGTTCAGGAAGAACAAGAGAGGCACGTAGATACAAGATGGTTCAAAAATGAAAGCCATGAAATTTGCCATCCCTTCTTTTTTCTGACTCTGTTCCGGGCTTAACCCTGCCTTCTACTCAACCTTGTTTCGCCTTTCTTATCGTTTCCAACAATTCCTGCAGATCCGGGGGAAAGGGGCGCTTGCAGATGATTTCTTCATTGCTGACAGGATGAATAAAACTGAGAAGGGCAGAATGAAGTGCATGGCGGGGAAATTCCCGGACATATTTTCTTAAAACCGGATCCTCCACACCTTTCCAACGGGTGGTTCCATAGAGTTTATCCCCGACAATGGGATGGCCTTCATGGGTTAGATGGACGCGAATCTGGTGGGTCCGGCCAGTCTCCAGGCTCAGGTTCAATACTGAGAACATCCCGATTTCTTCCATTACCTTGAACCGGGTCACGGCATTTCGCCCATCCCGGCGGACTGCCATTTTTTTCCTGTCGGAACCGGATCTTCCGACAGGATGGTCAATGACCCCGGTTTCTTCCCGAAATCTTCCATAACAGATCGCTTTATAGATTTTTGCCACCTTTCTCTCCCTGAACATGTCCGAAAGCTGGCGGTGAACACTGTCGGTTTTGGCCACCACGAGAAGCCCGCTGGTTTCCCTGTCCAGCCGATGAACAATCCCCGCCCGATCTTTTCCTGCTTCTGTGGAAAGGGAATCAAAATGAAAGCGCAGGCCTTCAACCAGTGTGGCATCTTTCACCGTCGGAGCGCGATGCACTGCAATCCCAGCAGGTTTGTTAACCACCGCAAGATATTCATCCTCATAAGCAATATCCAGCTTCATGTCCACCGGGGCAATGTCATCTGACGAGATTTCATCCGGCTGATTCACCACCACAATGCTGCCGTCCTTGAGGATTTGTCCAGACTTCTGAATGACTTTTCCATCCACTTCCACCAGCCCATCACGTATCCACCGGGTAATTCGGGAACGGGAAATTTCTCCAGGCAGACAGAACTGAAGGAAACGGTCCAGCCGTTCCGGTATGCTGCCCTCAAATACGAAAGAATGCTTCATGAAACCCGGTTCCTTTTCGATAGGCGATAGAGCATGACAGCGGCTGTAATGAAGAGAAGCGCGCTGATGAACTGCGAAGTAGAGAGAAGATTAAAAACAAATCCCCGCACTGCATCCCCCCGGAGAAACTCAATGCAAAAACGGAATGCGCTGTAAATCAACACGTAAAGCCAGATCAACTGCCCCTGGAACTTTCTACGGGGCCAGAAATAGAAGCGCAGTACCAGAAAAATGATAAAAAGTGCAATAGAACTCATCAACTGAGTCGGATAAATCGGGGTGTTCAGGGGAACACCCACAACAGAATGGGCAAACTGACTGTGAAATTCCACCGCAATGGGCAGACTGCAGGCCTTACCATAGCAACAACCGGCTGAAAAACAACCCAGGCGGCCGATGGCATGGCCCAGGGCAATGTGAGGGGCTGCCACATCTGCCACCCTGTAGAATGGTAGTTTATATTTGCGAAAGAGCCAGGCGGCCGTGAACAAAGCACCGAGAAGGCCGCCGTAAAAGACGCCACCCGAACGCAAAACCTGAATCAGCTCCACCGGATGAGCAAAATAGTAAGGAAGTTCCACGATCACGAGAAGCAATTTGGAACCGAAAACGCCACCGATAATCGTATAAATAATGAGATTTGTCGTCTGTTCCCGTTCTTCCTTTGAAAACCCTGTTTTGGCCGCGAGGCGAATTGTCAGGTAGAGTCCAAGGATTACACCGGTGGTGACCAGCATGCCATAGGTAGGGATATAAAAACTGCCGATTTGAATCAATTTTGGGAACATGTCAACTCCGTCTCCTTAAACTGGTAAGAAAATATCCGATAATGCCGATGGTAATGGCACTGTCGGCAACATTAAACGCCGGCCAATGCTGTGTGTTTACATAAATATCCAGAAAATCGGTCACATATCCGTGCAAAAACCGTTCTCCCTGATTCCCAAGAACGCCGCCCATTAAAAGCCCGAGACAGACAATGGCAAACTTGTGAGCCGAATACTCATGATAAACCAGATACAGAAGCAGAAAGAGCCCCAGTACGGAAGCGACAGCAAAAAACCAGGTGTTCAACGCAGTGGGTCTTCCCTGATTCATCAAGCCGAATGCTGAACCGAAATTGCGGACGTGAACCAGGTTGAAATACTGCGCCAAAACCGGCTTACTCGCCCCATAGACAAAATGGGAATGGATAAGATACTTGCTCCCCCAATCCGCCAGTGCAATGAATGCGGCAACGACGAATGCCCGTGATTTCCCCTCAAAACCCAGTTCACTCATCCCTTTTCCACCACAGATGCACAGCGGGGACATAGCCCATCCCCATTTAACTCATCAAAATTCCAGCAGCGTTCACATTTTTCCCCGGCTGCCTGACTTACTTCGACTTCCACACTATCCCCTTCCCTTTCGATAAGTTCCACCTGTGAAACGATGAGATAGCGGTTCAATTCATGTTTCAATTCTCCCAGCTTTTCTATTTTATCGTGGCCCATTGAAAGCGTAACCGCTGCGTTCAACGGATGGCCGATAATCTTTTCCTGCCTGGCTTCTTCCAGTTTCTTCAAGGTAAACTCACGGATCTCCGCAATTGTATCGAAAGCGGCTGTCAGGTTTTCATCAATTGAATAATCAAGTTTTTCAAATTCCGCAAGGTGAACGCTCTCTGCTTTCCCTTTAAAATCCGGGACAAATTGCCAGATTTCATCTGAAGTAAAACTCAATACCGGGGCAATGAGCTTGGCTAAAGTACGGGTAATCTGAAACAGCGCGGTCTGAGCCGAACGCCGTTCCCGGCTCTCAGCTGGAGAACAGTACATCCTGTCTTTCAGGACATCGAGGTAAAAATTGCTCATTTCCACCGTGCAGAATTGAAGAACCGTATGGTACATCAGGTGGAATTCAAAATCATCAAAAGCCTGCACAACCCGCCGGTTTAACACCGCAAGGCGGCTCAGTGCCCATTTGTCAAACTCATGCATCTCATTAAAAGGAACCGAATCCGTTTCCGGGTTAAAATCATAGAGATTACTCAGCATAAAACGGGCGGTATTGCGGATTTTCCGGTAGGTTTCGGAACTCCGCTTAACAATTTCCGAAGAAATTCTCACGTCATCTTTATAATCCAGCTGGGACACCCACAAGCGCAGGATTTCCGCACCGTACTGCTTGACAATATCCTGTGGCGCCACAACATTGCCCATGGACTTGGACATCTTCTTTCCCTTCCCGTCCAGCACAAAGCCGTGTGTAATCACCGTATTGTAGGGGCGGTGTCCCTGATTCGCCACCGCAGTCAATAGCGACGAATGGAACCATCCCCGGTACTGATCTGAGCCCTCAATATAAATATCCGCCGGCCACGGCAGGTCTTTCCGCTTGCCAAGGACAGCGGTATGGCTGATGCCGGAATCAATCCACACATCCAGAATATCTGTTTCCTTGCGAAAATGCTTGCCCCCGCATTGAGGACAAACGGCTCCTTCAGGCAGAAACCGGCTCAAATCGCTCTCAAACCACGCGGCCGTTCCTTCCTTCTCCACTACCTCTGCGGCATTCTCAAACATCTTCGCTGACTGGAACACCTCACCGCACTCCTCGCAGTAGGCCACAGTAATGGGAACCCCCCACTTTCGCTGGCGGGAAATGCACCAGTCCACCCGGCCAGCAATCATGTTATGAATTCGTTCCTCGCCCCAGGCCGGAATCCAGTTCACCTTCTTAATTTCTTCAAGAGCTTTATGCCGCAATTCATTTGCGTCAATTGAGATAAACCATTGCTCTGTGCCACGGAAAATCACGGGTTTTTTGCATCGCCAGCAGTGGGGGTAAGAATGTTCCACATCCGCAACCTTTAAAAGCACATTCTTTTCCTTTAATAGCTCCACTACCTTCGCGTTTGCCTTGAACACATGCTCGCCCTTCATCAGCGGAAATTCATCGGTAAAACAGCCTCTGTCATCCACCGGAACCAGTACAGGCAGGCCATATTTCTGACCGATAATGTAATCGTCCATGCCGTGGCCCGGTGCCGTATGCACACAACCGGTTCCCTGCTCCAGCGTCACGTGTTCACCCACCATAATCAGCGATTCCCGATCAATAAAAGGATGACGGCAGGCCCAGCGGTCCATTTCCTTCCCCTTCATCGTCTTCAAAAGCTCCATGGACTCAATTCCACATTCCTTCTGAAAATCCTCGGCAAGGTCGGTGGCAATCACATACACATCGCCCCCCGAAACCCGGTAAAAGCCGTAATTGAAGGTCGGATGCAACGAAACGCCAAGGTTTGCAGGCAACGTCCACGGTGTCGTGGTCCAGATCACCACAAAAATATCGCCATCCACGCCATCCACAGGCGTTTCCAGTGGAAACTTTACATAAATAGATGGCGAAGTGTGGTCATCGTACTCCACCTCCGCCTCTGCCAGCGCCGTCACGCAGGACGCACACCAGTGAACCGGTTTCAGGCCCTTATACACATATCCGTTTTCAAAAAGTTTTCCCAGTTGCCGGATAATCTCCGCCTCATATTCATGGTTCATCGTCAGGTAGGGATTGTCCCATTCCCCGAGAATACCGAGGCGGACAAACTCTTCCTTCTGCTTCTCCACAAAAGAAGAAGCATAGGCCCGGCAGGCATCATGAATTTCCCGGATACTCAAGTTCCGCTTATCAATCTTCTTCTTCCGAAACTGCTCATCCACCTTCAGCTCGATAGGCAGGCCGTGGCAGTCCCAGCCCGGGCGGTACGCTGTATTGAATCCCGCCATTGTCCGGGACTTTACAATAATATCCTTCAAAATCTTGTTCAAGGCATGACCGATATGTATATTGCCATTTGCATAAGGCGGCCCGTCATGGAGACAGACAACCGGGCTGTCTTTTCTACTTTCACGGATTTTCCCGTACAGATCTTCCTCATTCCACTTGTTCAGCATTTCCGGTTCACGCTTCGGCAGATTCGCCCGCATGGGAAACTCCGTGCTGGGCAAATTCAGCGTACTCCGGTAATCATTCTTGTCAGACATACAACAACCTCCACGTCGTCCTTAAACAAAGCAGAATTGTATCACATCGAACGGCGTATGCACGCCGTTCGTGCGAGTGAAAGTGC
>QMQE01000120.1 GCA_003650445.1 Acidobacteriota bacterium
AGTGATGACCTCGCAGCGATCAGAAATTTCAAATGACTTTTATACATGGCGTTGATGTTGTCCTCGCTGTAAAAGCCCCGGTCCATTACCAGTTTAATTCGGTTAAGCTCCATAAAATTAATGCAGGTTTCCGGTCAGAACATCGGCGCCGAAGGCGAACAGAACACCTTTCAGGGCTTCGATATTTTTTTGACATTTTCGTTTTATTGTGTGCTATTCTCTTTTTCATGAAGATGGTGAACAGCGCTTTTGGCAGACAGTTTTACTTTTATTATTTTTATTTTAACAGGTAGGCTGTCGCCGTTAGTGTAAGGTTTTCGGGCCGTGCGGTGATAAGCCGCACGGCCCATTTTTTTGGTATGGGCCGTGAATGAAAATTCATGGCCCTTTTTCTTTCAAGGGGGAAAGGTTAAAATGAATCATCTGAAATTGGCAGGCAGGAAGAATGGGCTGCGAACTGTGATCCGGGTCGGGCAGCTCAGAATCGGGCAGGATCTGACGGTTATTGCCGGGCCCTGCAGTGTGGAAAGCGAAGAGCAGACATTGACCATTGCCCGAGCGGTGAAACGCGCCGGTGCCGGGATGCTTCGAGGTGGGGCGTTCAAGCCCAGAACTTCCCCGTATTCCTTCCAGGGATTGGGCCTGAAGGGTTTGAAAATACTGGCTAAAGCGAGGGCGGAGACTGGCCTGCCTGTGATTACCGAGGTTCTGGACACAAGGGATGTGGGCTGGGTCAGTGAGTATGCGGACATATTGCAGGTGGGGGCGCGGAACATGCAGAATTTTTCGCTGTTGAAGGAGATTGGAAAGGTGGGAAAACCGGTGATGCTGAAGCGGGGGATGTTTGCGACCTATGCCGAATGGCTCAATTGTCCTGAATACGTCCTGGACGCTGGAAATCCGGACGTTATCCTCTGTGAGCGGGGAATTCGCACCTTTGAACCCTGGACACGGAACACACTGGACTTGAGCGCGGTTCCGGCCATGAAAGAGCTGTCCCACCTCCCGGTTTTTGTGGACCCGACCCATGGAACCGGCCGTGTGGAACTGATTCGGCCCATGGCCATGGCGGCGGTGGCGGCAGGGGCGGATGGACTGATGGTGGAAGTTCACCACAAACCGGAAAACGCTATGAGTGACGGCCCCCAGGCACTGCTGCCAGAGCAGTTTAATGTGTTGATGGGTGAAATCAACCGGCTGCAGGACGCGCTGGATGCTTCCACTGACAGTCAGGGCATGCAAGTTGGGAAGGGGACCCCGGTGTACGGGAGCGAGGACGGAAAAGTGAGGGAATATGCCTGGTAAAATCTTCCCAGGGCCGGTTTCAGGGACCGTTTTTGCACCTGCATCCAAATCTTTTATGCAGCGGGCAGTAGCGTGTGCGCTTTTATGCGGCTCTGAGACACGGATTCACAATCCCTCCCTCTCTGCAGACGGCAAAGCGGCACTGGGACTGGCGGCGGGATTGGGAGCGGATGTTGAAGTTAAAGATAAAATTGTTGTCATCCGGCCCGGGGCCCATGGGTTAGAACACCTGCTCAACGCAGGGGAATCCGGCCTTTCCCTTCGGTTGTTCACCCCCATTGCCGCATTGAGAGCGGAACAGCTTGAGATTGGAGCGACAGGCTCTCTTCTGAGGCGTCCGGTGGGGATGATGAGAGCCCCCCTTCACAGGCTCGGGGTAGATTTCAGTTCAACTGACGGGTTTCCGCCGGTTCAGGTCAGAGGCCCGCTCAAAGGCGGACAAGTTCAGGTGGACGCCTCTGTGACTTCTCAGTTTCTCAGCGGCCTGCTCATCGCACTGCCTGTATGCGAAGGGGAAAGCGAGATTCTTGTCTCCAGAATGACGAGTCGGCCTTACGTAGACATGACCCTCCAGGTGCTGGAAAGGTTCGATATTCACTGGCAGGTAGTGGAAGGCGAACCCCTCTTGTTTCGTGTTAGCGGCGGCACTTCGTTCCATTGCCCCGATTTCACTGTTCCCGGGGACTGGTCCGGTGCAGCGGGACTGCTGGTTGCCGGTGCCCTCGCCGGGTCGGTTACAGTAAACGGATTGCCCGATGATCTGCTGCAGGGAGATCGGGCCATTCTCGACGTGTTGAAAGAGGCCGGGGCAATGGTTCTGGTTGCCGGGGAATCGGTCAGTGTCAGCAAAAAACACCTGAATGCGTTTCAAATTGACGTGACAAACTGTCCGGACCTGGTTCCGGTTCTGGTCTCGCTGGCAGTTCATTGCCGGGGGGAAAGTCGAATCACCGGCACTGCCCGGCTCAGATTTAAGGAAAGCGACCGGGTCCTGGTGCTGAAACGGGAATTTGGCAGGTTGGGGGCAAGAATAACGATTTCAGAAGATGAAATACGCATTACCGGAGGCTCGATTCGGGGCGGTGCTGTGTCGGCAGCAGGTGACCACCGGATTGCAATGGCATTGGGGGTTGCGGCGCTGAATGGGAAAGGTGGGGTGGAGATTGATGACATTTCGAGTGTGGACAAATCCTATCCCGGTTTTTTTGAAGACCTGGCGCAAATCGGTGCGAGAATAGAATAAAAACAAATGCAGGGGGGAAAAATGGATCTGGAAGGGGTACGGAAGCAGATTGATCGAATTGATTTTGAAGTCCTGGCACTTTTGAACAGGCGGATGGAACTGGCGTTGACCTCCCGAAAATTCAAGAACGAAGTGCTGGATGAGGAACGGGAAAGAGTGGTTCTCCAGGCTGCTGCCGCATATGCCCACGGGCAGGTGACGCCGGAATTCAGCCAGTCACTGCTTTCAATGGTAATGACTGAAAGCCGAAAACTCCAGGAAGCCGATCTGCCCCTTTTGGGATTCCAGGGAGAGCACGGCGCCAACAGCGAAGTGGCGGCCACAGAATTTCGTCCGGAAATGGCACCCATTCCCATGGAATCCTTCGCCGATGTATTTGACGGTGTGGAAGCCGGCTACCTGGACTTTGGCATTGTGCCGGTGGAAAATTCCCTTGGCGGAATGGTATCCCAGGTCAATGAACTTATGGCAACACGGAGTGTTCACGTGGTGGGGGAAGTGTTGCTTCCTGTCCATCATTTCCTGCTGGCACTGCCGGAAACAGACTACCGGGACATCCGGGTGGTGGTTTCCCATCCCCAGGCCCTTGCCCAGTGCCGGGAATTTCTCACCCGTCACAAACTGGAAGGGCGTCCCTTTTACGACACAGCGGGGGCAGCAAAGATGCTGTTTAGGGAGCGCCCCGGTGGAACGGCGGTCATTGCCGGAGAATCCTGTGCCAAACTCTACCACCTTGAAGTGATTAAAGAAAAAGTAGAAGATCATTTGGATAACGTCACTCGTTTTCTGGTACTTTCCGGGAAACCGTTAGCGGAAGCGGGAAACAAATGCTCCATTGTATTTTCCACTGCTCATAAAGCCGGTGCTCTTTTCGGAATTCTGGAGGCCTTTGCCGGTGGTGCCCTGAACCTTACCCGGATTGAATCGGTACCAATGGGGGGTCGTCCGGGGAACTATGTTTTCTTCCTTGATTTCCTCGGGAGCGATCAGGATGTGCAGGTTCAGCAGGTCTTGGCAGAAGTAAGGGGAAAAGCCAGTAAGTTTCGCTTCCTTGGCTGTTATAAACGGAGCAGAAGGCCATGAAAATCGCAGTCTTGGGCTGCGGTCATATGGGAAACTGGCTGGCGCAGGAACTGGCGGTCACCCATCCTGTGGGCGCGTTTGACCCGGTTTCCTCTCGAGTTGAAGCCCTGGGAAACGTGGAAGTGCTGGCAGGGTTGGACAAACTGACGGATTTTCAGCCGGAACTGTTGATAAACGCTGTCCCCTTGAAAGAAACCATCCCCGTTTTTGAAGAAGTGCTGGACAAAGTCCCCCAAAACTGTGTGTTCTGTGATGTTGCTTCCATCAAGGGTGAGCTCCCCTCCTTCTACCGCACATGTAACCATCCTTTCCTGTCGGTTCATCCCATGTTTGGGCCCACTTTTGCCAACATCCGGGCGCTGGAGGAGGAATCCGCCGTCATCATTCGTGAATCTGATCCGGATGCAGCTGCCCTGTTCCATTCGTTTTTTGCCGAAAAAGGGCTCACGATTTTTGATTACTCCTTTGATGAACATGACCGGATGATGGCCTATTCCCTGACCCTGCCCTTTGTGTCCACCATGGTCTTTGCCGCTTCCATGGATAAAAACGCGGTTCCCGGCACCACGTTCAAAAAACACCGTGAAATTGCAGAGGGACTCTTGTCAGAGGACAATTATTTACTGGCGGAAATTCTGTTCAATCCCCATTCCATGGAGCAACTGGAAAAGGTTATCAACCGGATGGAGTTCATGCGCCATGTTATTCTGGGCCGGGACTACGAAGAAGCCGTCACTTTTTTCAACAAGCTCAGCTACAATGTTGGCGGCAAGGCCCCAGTAAATAGTGACTTGTAAGGGAGTGGGAAAAAGCCAGACAGCCTGATCCCCTTTCTGTGATTTTTCTTGACAAGTCACAAGTCACAAGTCACAAGTCACAAGTCACAAGTCACTATACACGGCGCCAGAGGCACCGTGTATAATTGACTGGAACAAAAACTGGAGGGGATTCGATGAAAACATTGATAATGGGGCTGGGGAGGCAGGGGTTTCGGATTCTGGAACTGCTTCTTGAGAGAGATTTTGACCATGTGACCGTCTATGACAGGTCAAAAGATGCTGTTTCCAGTGCTGAAGAGCAATTCGGGAATCGGATCAGTGTGCTGGAGATAAGCCCCCTTGGGTGTAACGAACCCGAATGCGCATTGTCATCCTTCGATCTGCTGGTAGACGCCTTGCCATCTGTCTGGTCCTACCCACTGCTGCAGGCAGCGGCAAAGGCTGGTATTCGCGTAGTCAGCGTTTCTTTTCTGGAAGAAGATTTTATGGCATTGAATGCCGAGGCCCGGGCCTCGGGGACGTTAATTGTTCCGGATTGCGGGGCGGCCCCGGGATTTTCCCACCTCATGGCTGGTTACTCGGTGCGTAAACTGGGCGGCGCGTCCCGGGTGGTGATGAAACTGGGGGCAATCCCGAAATCCCCTGTGGCACCGTTCTATCATAGCCTGACATGGTCGGTGGAAGACCTGATGGAAGAATATGTCCGTCCGGCAAAAGTGAGAAGAAACGGGCAAATAAAAGCAGAAGGCCCCTTTGACAGCATACAGGAAGAGACAATTGCCGGGTTGAAGCTTCAGTCCTTTGTCAGTGATGGTGCACGGTCCTTTCTCACCTCTTATCCCGACGTGCAGGAAATGGAAGAACGAACGCTGCGCTGGCATGGTCACATGGAATTCATGGCCGGCCTGCGGGACGCGGGTTTCTTGTCACATGAGCCGATTCATCTGGGATCAATCGCCGTTATCCCCATCCGTTTTCTGGCGAAGGTGCTGGAAAAACAATTTGGAAATTTAGAACGGGACGATATGTTCATCATGGAAATTATAGTGGAAGGTGAAACCTGCAATCATGTCCATTATTACAATATGCCATATAACCCTGAAATCGATGTATTCGGCCTGGTAAATTCCGTTGCTGTCACGGCGGCCGAAACCGCATCCATGATCCGGGATGGTGTGATTGATGAAAAAGGAGTGTTGCCGCTGGAATTACTGGCAACCGAAACCGTTTTCACCCGCATGGCAGACGCTCACCGCCGCCATGGTGCCACAGTGGAGCTGGAAAACCAAGCTTGAGAGAGGACAAGGTTAAGTGAGATGAGATGGGTTCTGACTTTCGGCGGCTAAAGGAGCAGGCGAACGGGGACTGGCCAACCGCCTTCAGGAATACATACTACTCAATGCTCACTCTGCAGCGCTTACGCCGCTGTGGATTAGTCTTCGGGCTCCTGAACCTCAATGTCGTTTTCACGGGCCCATTCAAGGAGAGCTTTCCGGGTTCTGTTTTCATCAAATGTGTACCACTTATCGAGAATGCCGAGGTTATCCAGAAAGTTCTTGAATTTGGAATAAGCACCACGCTTTTTGAAAAAGGATTCGACCGTATGTTTCAACTGCGGTATTTCCCGGTCAACAAATTCCCAGACCACTGAACTTCCCAGGTCCAGCTCACTTTTGTCCGGGAGTTTCACAAAATCGTCGTCATTTTCAAGGCGTTCAATCTCGGCTTCGTCAATTTCTTCATCAAAATCAGAAAAAAAACAGATTTCTCCGGTTGATTTGGATATGAAAACGTAAATCTGACACATATCCATGCCACTTTGTGCAATATCGTAGGCCTCTTCAAGTTTTTGAATTGTAAGTTTGTCTCCGTCCATAGCTACCCCGGTTTTGATATGTTGTTTTCCTGATCGTAAATCTTGCAAACATACTCAATCTGCTTTTCTGTTGTAGGCATCATCATGAGGAGCTAACAGGACAAATTTGATGGTTTCATCCGGTGTTTCCGGACAATCCGAACAGGCGACAACGACGTCATCCTGTTTTTTGCGGCAGGCGGAGCAATATAGGTAAATGATGATGAAATTTCGTTTTACAGGACAGGAATAAAATCCCTGCCAGTTTCCCTTCAACGGTTCTCCCACAGTGAGAGGGTTTTCCATAATCATATCCACTTTTCGTTTTACAAGTTCCCGGATGTTTGCGTGTTTTTTCAATGCCTTGATAAAAGCCGATTCAAACCTTGCTTCCATCATTCACCAAAGAGATCTGCGTAAGAATGCCAGCGTGCATCCCCATTCTTGAGCTTTATTGCGACTGTTTCCATGGCCTGTTGAAACGCAGGGTCTGACAGAAATTGTTCCACTTCTTTTCCCTCGGTCTTTCGTTTCAGCGCCAGAAGATACTGCGTGAAAATGTCAGCGATGGTTGTCCGGTTTTCCGCAGCGATTGTCTTTGCGAAATCTGCGAGGTCCTGATCCAGACTGACATTAATTCGTGTCTTTGCCATTTTTCTCCTCCCTTCTCTCTGTTCCCAATATACACACGTTGGGAACCAATGCCAAGCGTTTTCGGCCTTTTTCTTGACGTTCTCGAACCGAAAGCATAGAATCAGTTCAACAAAAAAAAGGGAGTGTGTTCCATGAATGACAACGGGAAAATGCGGGTCAGGTTTATTCTAATCTCGATTCTATTGCTTTTCTCGTTTACAATGGCATTTTCTCATCCGATTTTTGTGAAACTGACAAAGCGAACTGTTTCGGATGATGGATCTTTGAGTTTTGTGGTTTTTGGTAATTCTCCAAGGGAGCATTTGAAACTGCCAGACATTAACCTGTCAAAAGCCGAGTTTTTTGAGGAATATTATACAGATACTGAAAGCGATGACCCCCAGATTTCAATTATGGTGATGAGATTTCCGGATAAAGATCTGCTCTACATCGACAAAAACAACGATGAGGATTTGACAGATGATGGGCCACCTGCGGTGTTTCCAAAAAATCAGAACGATTTTATTTTTGGAATTGTGGGAGCGAAGGATAAGAAACAGGTTACAAGAATCTTATTACGGCGGTGGCTTATTTCCCGGGATTCGGGAGAAAAGAAACCCGGGCATTTTGGGATTTATGATTCCAGAGGAAACTTGAACAGGGAGATTGTCACCCACTTTGCCGGAAGATACCCCGGATTCAAGGGAGAAGCGGGAAGTTATTATCTTGATTACAGGGTTAATGTAAGCCGTGGAATCGTTCGGTTTCCCGATGGAACATTCCAGATCGGGATATTTGATGCCAATAACAACGGCCTTTTTAACGATGGGAACGGGGAAAACCCGGATCTCCTGCTCATTGACCTGAACCGGGATGGCAAAATGTCAGGATTGAATCCTGAAGAGGCGCTCTATTATGATGAGGGATTCAAAATCGGGAGCCAGCGCTATTCGCTCACTGAAGTCGACCCCTACGGCAGGTTCATCAAAATCACCAGAGCAACAGGAAAAGAAAAGTTGCCTCTGCTGGAGAGAATGGGGGGCGATACGTTAAAATCTACAAGCACATTCAAGCTGAATCCCGGCTTCTGGAAGCTTTCATTTTCAGATGTAATCCA
>QMQE01000121.1 GCA_003650445.1 Acidobacteriota bacterium
CCACCACTGTCCAGACTTTGCCGTCCCGTTCCACTCTCGGGGTGAGACGAATGGTCTTAAGCGAACGCCCGGTGAATCGTACATCGACATAGGCACCGTTTTCCAATGGGACAGGAAATGAGAACGGGTGCTGTACCTGAACCACGACGTGAACCATCCGGGAACCGGGGTCCAGCTGGCCTTCCGTGCGAACGGCTGTTGCCGGATAGTGGTGGGGGGTACCGTCGAAATTGCAATCAACCTCGGCTTTGCACGGAATGTCAAACAGCCCGGCATCCCGTTCTGTCAGCGGAACCACCACATCAAGGACATCTGTGGCAAACACGGTCGCAACCGGTTTTCCCATGGTGACGAACTGCCCGATATCTGCATCTTTTGCCAAAAGCCTTCCGTTGAAGGGGGCCCGGATGGCGGTTCGGGATAGATTCAGCTCCGCCAGTTCCACATCTGCTTTCGCGCTGGAAAGTGCCGCTTTCGCTGCTTTCAGTTGGGGAATGTATAAGGTGAGCTGGTCCGGGACAAGGGAAGGGTCTTTCAAAATGGTGTTCATAACCGAATCCCAATCTTTTTTTGCGATTTTGGCCTGCCTCATGGCTTTCTGGTACTCAACATCCCGGGCAAGGAGCTGGGCTTTTGCCCGTTTCAAAGCAATTTCATAATCACTTTTTTCAATCTGAAGCAGCAACTCTCCCTTCTTGAAAAAACCACCTGTGACGAAATTGGAGGAGACACGGACCACCTTTCCACTGACCTGCGGCGTCAGTGCGACCGCGTGTTCCGGTTGAACCGTCCCGGTTCCCGTTACTATGATCGGCCGGTTTTCCACATGGACGGTTTCCACTGAAACCAATGGTCCCCCTGCTTTCTCTTCCAACTTCGGTGGATGGGGGCGGAACTTGAAAAACAGGAACAGGATGAGAATTCCGGCAGCGATAATCAACAGAGGCAGAAAACTTTTCTTTTTGGTCATTTCGATTCCCCCGGGTTCTTTTGAGTTGAATACAGGCCGTCTCCCAACGCGGTGGCAAGGCGGACGCGGTTTTGAATCATGGATAAGGCCAGTTGATTCCGTACAATCAACCGGTTCAGATAGGCAATATGGGCCGTGATGAAGGGCTGAATCCCGACGGTTCCGGAGAGATATGCGGCCTTTGCCTGTGCTTCCTTAATCTTTTCACTGTTGAGTGTTTCTGTTTCCAGTTCCAGCCGCTCACCCGTGTCAGCGAAGGAACTCAACGCGGTTTCCACCTCTTTGAAGGCGTTCAGTGCAGTTTTTTTATAATCGGCAATTGCGGCCTCCACATTCCGGTGGGCCTGGCGGACCGCTGCCCGTTTCGCGCCCCGATTAAAAAGTGGTTGAACAATCCCTCCCATCAGTGTCCAGACCGAAGACCCGCTGTCTACAAGATTGGACAGGTCATTGCTCTTGTAGCCTTTCTGTGCAGTCAAGCTGATACTGGGCAGGAGGGCGGCACGGGCAATCCCCACCTGAAGCAGGGCCGCCTGTACCTTCAAACCGGCACTCCTGACGTCGGGGCGCCGGTTGAGGAGTTCAGCGGGAAGTCCGGCTGGCACCGGTGCCAGCCGGGAAGGAAAATGTTCAAAAGCAGTCGTCACAATCGGAGTGTGAATTTCCCGTCCTGCCAGTGCATTGAGAGACATTTCAAGGGCAGTCGCCCGGGTGCGGGTAAGGGAAAGGGCCTGTTTCTGAGCTGCAAGTTGCTGTCTGGCGTTCAGGAACAGCTCACTTGAAATCGTTCCGGCGAGATAAGCCGCCCGGACGGATTTTTCCAGACTTTTCGCGGCATCCACTGCCTCTTTTCGTAAAGAAATCTCGCGGCGGGCTTCGGAAAGCTGCGCGTAGAGGTCAACCGTATTCGCCTCCAGCGTCTGGAAAACCACATCCCGGTTTTCCTCCGCTTCCAGAAGTGATACCCGGGCGGCTTTCTCGGAATTTCTCAGTTTTCCCCAGACGTCCAGTTCGTATGATGCGCTGAGCTGAAGCCCGAAAGAGCTGTTGGTAAAAGAACCGCCCTGGGGCAGAAATGTGCCAAGATTCGTTTTGGAGCGGGTCCCGTTGGCGTCAATGCTGACAGTGGGGAGAAGCGGTGCTCCGGCAATCTTCGCCTGTTCCCGGAAAGCAGCCAATCGGGCCAGTACCGCATGGGCATCCGGCGCATTTTTGAGTACATCTTCAACCTGCCGGTTCAGATTTTTATCGTGAAATTCCCTCCACCATGTTGTACCGATGAATTTCTTTTTGCTCTTGTCTCCCTGAAAAGTTGTGGATCTTGCTCCCGGAACCTTGATTTTTTCAGGAGAAGGGGCCAGTGAACACCCGGCCAGAAAAATACCGGATATAACAAGAAGGGCCAGTGGAATTTTGATTAAATGTGCCGTGTTTTTCATACCGTTTCCCCTTTTTCAGGAATTGTAAGTTCTTCATCTTCCACAAGCTCTGTCAGTTTCCCGCTTAACTTATCGAGGAGATCAGCGAGGAGTTTTTGCTCTTCAACAGAATACTGTTCCATAATCTTTTTAACGTTTGAAAAATGTGCCGGCAAAAACCGCCGCATAAAATCCCAGCCCGCTTCTGTCAATTGCAGATTAACCTTCCGTCTATCCTTCTCCGAATGTTTCCTTGTGATAAGACCTTCTTTTTCAAGGGTATCGGCAACCCCGGTGAGAGTGGCGGAGCTGACATTATACACCTGACAAATATCAGAAATCCCAATCCCTTTCCCCTCATCCCGGATAAACAGCTGAATCATTACCAGAAAGCGGGCCTTTGATAAGCCCATCTTCTGGAAATACTGCTCCATCAGGATGGGAACCCGGTGGAAGTGATGAATTGCCTGGATGAAGCGCATTGCCATTTTCATGTCCAGTTCGGGAATCCCCGGATACTTCCCTCCCATTGCTTCCCGCCGGTGGACCCGTTCCATCAATTCCCGGTTGATTGTTTTCATATCGTTCATTCCCTCCGGTTGTATTGCACGCAATTAAATAGGCACCTAAAGAATAGCCCGCAAGGAAATGGCTGTCAAGGGGAAAATGCTTTTCTGAAAGGCGATAAGGACATTTCTCAAAGTAACCGGCGCAGTTTGTTGACATTAATTTCATGAATTTGTGTGCCAAATCACCAATGGACAGGTTCACGTGCCCCGGTGATGTGTTATGATTTCCGGATAATGAATCCGGGAGGGGTTTTGTGAAACGGATAATTCTAATTTTTACTGTATTTGCCATATTAGGTACACTCGGTTTTTCTAAAGAAAAATTGAACTACAAAACATATATTCAATCAGAAAAGAATTTACATAAGACCGGGTTGATATTCAGGGATCCCCGGAATAATCCGCGGGCAAGGCAGGTTAGAAAAATCTTGCCGGCAAAAAAAGCGATAAATTACAGCAAGTACAAAGCAACGTCATGTGATAACAGTCAGTATCTTCCGCCGGTGGACAGCCAGGGGGGCCAGGGTTCCTGCGCCGCATGGGCGGTGGGGTACTATTACAAGACCTACCAGGAAAACAAAGAACATAACCGGACATCTGCAGCTGAGAGGCAGGATGCTCACAATATCTGCAGCCCGGCATACGTCTACAACCTGATTCACGTTGCGGATGATAACGGGGCTTATTTTGATGATGCCTTCCAGGTACTGGACGATCTTGGCTGCTCTTCCCTTGCGGATATGCCGTACGACGATGGTGATTATACAACATGGCCCTCAACCACAGCATTCAAGGGCGGAATGTACAACCGAACTCAGGCCCCCACAGGATATGCGATGAGTTATCTCAAGCTGGACAGTGATACCGCCTTAGATCAACTGAAACAATTGCTCCTGAACGGACATCTGGCAACCTTCGGGATCTCGGTTTATGGGAATTATGACAATATTTCCGATTACAATAACATTTATGCCCTTGCGGATGAGACCGGTTCAAACCGGGGTGGCCATGCCCAGTGTATTGTCGGTTATGATGATACGATTGTGACACCGGATGGAACAGGCGCATTCCGGGTAGTCAATTCCTGGGGAACCGGTTGGGGTGACAATGGTTTTTACTGGATTTCTTATGAGGCCATTAAATCCGGGAGTGATCTTTCCGGTGGTTATGCGTACTGGGTGGATGACCGGGATAATTATCAGCCGGACGCCTATGCGCTTGTCCATGTCACTCAGCCGTATTCCCGGCAGACGGTACCTGAATTTATCGGTTCCAACGGGCAGAGCTTTGAAATCCTCCATTTTTATGTCAACGGGGACAAGTATGATTACAATCCCTATCCCTCAACTGATATTGCCGTGGATATTTCGGACATTCATCCTGGAGATTGTGATTCCATGCTTTTTCGCGTGAATTACAATTCCGATGGGAGCCTGAACACGGGTGCAGCCGGGACAATCAATTCCTGCAAAGTGCATTTTGTGGCTTCCGGGACTGAATATGCCAGCTACGATACCCCGGTGAATTTTACCTACAGTGCCGGGGGACAGGCTACGGTTTATTTTACAGATACAGTGTATACAATTACCGCAAGTGCAAACGAGGGCGGGTCCATCTCTCCCTCAGGGGACATACTGGCCGCCGAGGGCTCGGATAAGGCGTTCACGCTCCATGCCGATGACGGGTATCACATAAAAGATGTGGTGGTTGACGGAGCAAGCGAGGGCGTTGCAACCCTGTACACCTTCCATGATGTTCATGCGAACCACACAATTGAAGCACAGTTTGAAGTGAACCAGGAGTTTTACACCATAACAGCAACTGCGATTTCCGAGGGGGGAACCATAGACCCCTCCGGAGAAATCGAGGTGGAACATGGTACCGATCAGTCATTCACCATTACCCCGGATGAGGGCTATTTCATCAATGACGTATCCGTCGATGGCCAGTCCGTGGGCCGGGTGTCTGTCTATTCCTTCACAACCGTGAACGCCTCTCATAGTATCAAGGCAAAATTCTCGACTTCTCTTTCCCCTGAGATTTCTCTGGCAAAAACAAAGACAATTTCCCTTTCTGCACCTTCAGTTGTTCAGTTCAACTGTGAAGCCGATGACCCGGATGGCGGTGAGATTCTGCAGTACATCTGGGAGATTCAGGGAAGTCATGAGGAGAAGATTCTGGGTTGCACCCCCTCATTGAACCATACCTTCCGGTCGGAAGGGGTTTACACTGTGAAGGTGACTGTTGTAGATGATGAGGGGGAAACCGCAACGGCAGAGTTGGAAGATGAGTACGGAAGCCAGGCGAGAATTACAATTTTCAAACCGGAAAGTGTCCCGGTTGTAATCCCCAGTCTTATCTCAGTTGCAAAGAAGAACTTCTCATTTACTTCAATGAACACCAACTTTATCAACACAAACGATACGGATATGGCGCTGACAATCCAGTATCTTGCCGCTGACGGAAGCGTGTTGGGCACAACAACGAAAGACATTCCGGCATATGGGCGGCTGGTGGTGAATGGAAACGAAGGTATTCCGGAAAATTGCACCGATGTGGTTACCAGAGCGGATAATTGTCCTCTTGTCTATGCATCTTTAGCAATGGCCAACGGGAAAATGACAGCCTACCTTTCTGCCCTTTATCACGGAAACCTGGCGATTCCCCATATCGCAGAGGAAAGCGACTACTGGGATACCATGATGTTTCTGGAGAATCTGCAGCCCGGGACAATCAACATCCGGGTGGCGGGGACGGACAACAAGAGTCAGTTGGAAAGGCAGGGAAATTTTATTGACCTGGAATCCTTTCTGCCCCAGTCCGGGGGTGAAAACTGTGGCGTCGGTACGGTGGAAACTGTATCCAACAACCCCTTTCAGTCCCAGACCACCAGCCTGAATGGTTTTGAAATGTTTGTTCACAACAGTGCCGACGGAGCGGCGGTCGAGCTGCCGGCATCCGGCCATACAAACCTGTTCCTTCCCCATATTCCGACGGAAACCGATATTTTCTGGACCGGACTTGCCCTTGTGAACATGGACAAGGCTTCACCGGCAACCGTGACAATCACTGTGTACACCAAAGACGGTGAGCTGAAGGGCCAGAAAGTAATTACAATCCCCGCATCCGGGAAAATCAAGGAAACTGTTGAAACTCTCTTCCCCGAGCTGTATGGACACGTTGACTGGGGCACAATTCAATCAGACCGGGACATTGCAGGGATTGAAATTTACGGGACAAGCGATTCAGCCATCTGCGGGTTCGGATTGCCCTCCATTGCCACAACGGAAGGATACCTGCCGGAAGTTCTGAACAGTGAAACAGTCTGGACCGGCATCGGCATTACCAACCCCGGTACCAGCGAGGCTGTGGTTACAATCCAGCTGGTGGACAAAGACGGAACCGTGAAAGCGGAAAAAACGGAACATGTTGCTCAGAAAAATCGATTCACGGCGGTGGTCAGCCAGCTTTTTGATGAGACTGCCATTGCAGACGGGGACTACATCCGCTACATCTCCGGAGTACCTGTGTTGGCCCTTGTGGTAAGCGGTGACAATGCCAGGACGTACATGACTGCATTAACCGGGAGACAATAAAAGTTATTTGGAAATAGATAAAACCGGCCGGCTTTTTTAAGCCGGCTTTTTTCACAACTTGACAATTTCTGCTACACAGATGGCGGCCGGGCTTTTCGGAGTAAATGCATCTCCTTTGAAATTGCCGAACCAGTTTTGAGTGGAAAAGCCGGCTGTTGTCAGGGCAGTGGATAGTTGTGCTTTTGTGGCGGGGAACAGGCGGCAGGATCCGGTTTTGCTTGTGTTGTTCGAGAGATTTTCAAGTGTTGTGATGAAACGGATTGCGGTATGTTCATCTATCCATTCATATTGGCGGACAAAGCGGAAGCCCCTTCGCTCAATGACCGGGAAATCGGGCAGTTGTGTCAATGAAAGTCTGTCAAAATTCACAATCTGAAAGATAAAGTGTCCATCCGGTGAAAGGACGCGGGCCACGTCTGAGAGAAAATCCTGAATTGCATTGAAGTTCTTCAGGTGGGCCAGCGTATTGCCAAGGCATAGAACGGCGGTGAAGGCGTTTTCCGGAAAACGGGTTCCGACATCCTCCATGCCGAGTGGGTAAAAGGGAATTTCTCCGCCGGATCGTTCTATTGCGAGGGCGACCATTTCCCGATCCGGTTCTATGCCCACAACAGGATGTCCCCGTTCCAAAAGGGCGCGACACAGTTCCCCGGTGGCACAGCCCACGTCCAGTGTGGCTGAATCTCCCTTTGGATTGGGCAGGCACTTCAGAATAAAATCAAGGGTGAGGGGATTGAGGGGGAAAATTTCTTCATAAAATTCGGCCAGGCGTTCATACATTGCTATTGTCCATATCTTCCGGCAGGTAAATCTGTTCCCGTTCCAGCAGAATGCCCTGGGTTTCCTTCACCTGTTTTTGAACCCGTGCAATGAGTGCGCGAATATCGGACGCGGTGGCGTTACCCCGATTCACAATGAATCCCCGGTGCTTCTTGGACACTTGCGCGTCTCCCACCTGCATTCCACCACACTTTGCTGCCTCGATAAGCCGTCCTGCGTAGTCACCGGGTGGCCGCTTGAATACACTGCCGCCGTTTGGAAATTCCATGGGAAATTTCCGTCGCCGTTCTTCCCGTATCTGCTCCATTTTCATTTGGATGGCCCCTTCTGGTTTTCGCAAACCGGCATTAAATGCGGCCTGCAGCACCACCATCTTCTCTTCTTTGAACCGGCTGGTTCTATAGCCGAATCCACATTGGCCGGAGGCCAGAGACAGGACTCTGTTATCCGCTGTCAAGGCCTGTGCCATGCAGGTAATACCCTTCATTTCACCGTCATTGTTCCCGGCATTCATAATAAGCGCTCCACCCACGGAGCCGGGGATGTCATAGAGGAACTCAAATCCGC
>QMQE01000122.1 GCA_003650445.1 Acidobacteriota bacterium
CAAACCCCGTTTCTTCTGCAATCGTGTCCCCGAGGCAGGTGAGATAATACCCTGCAACAACGGTCAGCATTGCCAGGCCGCTGAACATGCCAATCAGCTGCCACATATTGTAACCCCCCCGCTGCACCCATCTGTTTCAAAAACTTCAACTTCGAAGGCCTGACATCCGAGACTCGCCATGCTTTCGGCAATGTAGCGGGCTATATGTTCGGTGGATGGAGTAAACTTCCGAAAATATGGAATGCGGTTCAGATGTTGATAATCCAGGCCTCTAATCACCTGACTGAAGCAGGCACAATTGAATTCGGTTCTGTCCAGTCTGAGCTTCACCCGGCATCTGAAATTGTGGCCATGGAGGGTTTCTCCATAGTGTTTGTGTGACGCGACAAAGAATCCCTCCAGTATATGAAAATAATGATAGCCTCGTGGAGCTTCTATCGCCTTCTTAATTGCTTTACTCATGCTTACCACCATTAACAAAATCGATTGCTTTCTCAAGACTGCCCTGCCCGGTTCCATTTGAGAGTATCAGAATGACGTCGCCCGGACAAACCTGCTGCCTGAAGACATTCTCTATTTCATTCTGCTTGTTTAATCCCACGACTCTTTCGGCCAGGCTTCCCACAGGAATCTCCGGCATATTCTGCGCCAATTCACGCCTGCCTTGAGGAACCGGAAGAAGAAAAGCAATATCTGCCATATTCAGAGCCGTAAGCAACTCACTGCGAAGCTCTCCCCTCCTCATTGTGTTACTGGCTGGCTCGAAGAAAGCCACAATCCGTTTTCCGGGAAAGATTTCCCTTGCTCCGCGAATTGTAGCCGAAACAGCTGTTGGATGATGCGCAAAATCTTCAATCACCCGACCCCCTGTGACTTCATTGAACGCCCTTTCTTCAAATCTGCGTCGAACTCCGGGAAAGGTAGCGATAGCCTGTTCCAGCCCCGTTGCGGAGACCCCCAGTTCCCGGCATACTGAACATGCCCCGGCAATATTCATAGCATTGTGCTTCCCGGGCATTCCCGAAATCAATGATATGTGCTCCCCATCCATATCCAACTCGACTTTCATCCTGCCGTCTCCATACGTCACAGACACTATTCGATACGGATTCTTCTCCCCGAATCCAAAGGAGGCGAATTTTGAATAACAATCGCTTTTCAGTGCCAATGCCCGGGCATCATCTCCATTCGCCAGAACCTTCGCATTTCCGGGAGTTCTTCGCAAAAGAAAACGAAACGCTTTTTCAATATCCGCAACTGAATCGAAAATGTCCGCGTGGTCAAATTCAATAGCGTTGATAACCAGAATATCCGGTGAAAATTTCAGAAATTTTGATGTCTTGTCGAAAAACGCCGTATCATACTCATCCCCTTCCATTACAAAGAGTTCGCTTTTCGTCGACCATTCAAAACCGCTTTTCAACCCCTGCGGGACCCCTCCCATCATCACCGCAGGATTCAAATCGTTCTCTTTCAGGATGTGGTACACCAGAGCAGTCGTCGTCGTTTTTCCGTGGGTGCCTGTAATCATGACCAGTCGCCGGCCTTCCACAAAAACATCCCGCAGGATTTCAGGCAGGGAACAAAAAGCTTTCCGCCGGTTCAGGATTTCTTCAACCTCCACATTTCCCCGGGGAATGGCATTTCCAATCACAAAAAAGTCTGGATCTCTGGTGTTATCAAGTCCAAAGGGTAAGACTCTAATCCCATTCCCCTCCAGGACTTCACTCATTGGTGGGTAAACACCTTTGTCTGAACCCGTTACAGTAAAGCCCCTCTTCTTCAAGCCAATCGCAACATTCCCCATCGCCGTGCCACAGATTCCCACAAAGTGAATATGGCTCCCGGACTCCAACTGCAACCGCTTCATTTTTTCTCTTCCATCCGTAAACTTCCAAGATGCCCATGAAGGAGCTTAAGAAAAGCAGGAAAATAGAAAAGTGAACAGGCCCAACAGAAGATTACGCCGAGAATGCTTGTAAATCCCAAACTGACAAACCCTTCAAAATGACCGATAAAAAGGGAACCAAAACCGAATACAGTCGTAATGGAGGTCAGGGTAATGGCCTTACCGGTATGGACAATTGTTTCCGCAATGTCACCTGTTTTCCCGGCAATGAATCTGTCCAACAGGTGAATGCCATGATCAATTCCGATTCCGATAATCATCGGAGTTGCCATAAAATTATACAACGTAATATCCTGCCCGGATAATTTCAGTACACCTAGCATCCAGATAATCCCAGATATCAACGGGAAAAAGGAAAGCCCGGTTTTGAGAAAGCTTCGCTGATGCAAGGCTACAATTCCGAACACAAAGAGCAGAGAAAGAAGAGTAGCAAGATAGAAATTTTCCCGAATCAGACGTTTAATCTCATTTACCATAATCTCAATCCCGGTAAGATAACTTTTTTCCCATTTTTGCTTAACGAGAAACTGGTCAATTCGCTGCACCAGGATCCCCATTTTCTGTTTGTTCCATGTCGCCACCTTGGGATAAATGCTTACAATCATCTCTACCCTGTTGTTATTTATGTGTACAAGACGGGAAAATAACGGTTCCATCGGTGATTCCAGAACCTGACGAAGCGAAAGAGGCTTGTTAATTTTCAAGCTGTTATCCAGTGCTTCGATATAATTCAAACACGATTCGTCACACACCATCCCTGCCTTCTCAAAGTCCTGTTCGAAATGTACCTTTATCTCAGGAGGGAGTGGATGGGAAGAAAGATACTCGATATTTTTCAGCTGCCGATTCATTGGCGGAACAATGGAATAAATTGATTCTATTTTGGCAATGTCCTGTGAGTTCAGATACTGTTTCAGTTTTTCATACCGGGATGACAATTCCTTCTCGTTTTCTGCAGACAAAATTAGAGAAAGTGCCCGGAAAGACGCTTTGAGTTTTGACGTGATCCGGGTCTGAAGCCGAATCGCGGGATTTGTTTTACTCCTCAAGTGGCGCATGTCTGTTGTGAATTTAAGCTGTGTTGAAAACATGAAAAGAATGATCGTAATAATTGTAAATAATCCAAACACCTTCTTATAATGTCGGTCAATTAAGTTATGAAAAAGATGGAGCCCAAAAGTTGTCAGGCCTTTCGGTTTGTAAATCTTTTTTCTCATCAGAAACATAAGGGGGAGAACAGTGCAGACAGCCAGGAGGGTGCAGAGTATTCCAAGAGAGGCAATAATGCCAAATTCCCGAAGTCCTCGAAATGACGAAACACTCATTGCGGCAAAGGCCGCCGCAGTCGTCAGCGCCCCGGCTATGGTGGATGCCCCGGTTTCCGCTATTGTCACATTCAGAGCGGTCAGAACATCTTTCTGCAATACCGTTTCATCCAGAAAACGCGAATAAATATGAATGGCAAAATCAATGCCCAATCCAACAATGATAGCGGCACTGACAGAGGTCAGAATATTCAGTTTCCCAACTACGAAATAAGCCAGCCCGAAAGTCCAGAGCTCACCAAGAAGGAGGGGAACCACAGCATAAAAAACAGAAAATGGGTTCCGAAAAGCAATGACGAAAGTGAGAATAACAAGAAGGAAAGAGAGCAGGAAAGTTGAAGTCATATCATTCTGCATAACCTCGCGGTCAAAATACGTAATGGCATGCGCACCTGTAAATCTTGCAGTAAGCGGACAGGGCTCATCCAATTCTTCTCTGTAGGATCTCATGGCACTTTCCTGTGTCTCAATGAGATATCGCATTATTTTTTCTGTATAAACCATATTGTCCGCACTTTCAGTTGGCTTTAGAAATGCAAGAAAAAGCGTATGATCCTTTGAGGCATAATAACCATCGGGAAAATCAAGTGCATACTTCCCTTTCATCTGGGATGAGAGAGAGGAGAGCATCCCGAGAAGTCCAAGGGGATCCTGTTCAACAAGAAGAGAGCTCCCTGTTCCTGTTTCCAGCAATTCCCTGTTTTTGAAAATGATGGATTTCATTTTTTCAGAGGACAGCCTCTCCACAAAGTCCGGCAATTCTTTTTCCGGGATCAGCAGGCTGACGTGGCTGAGAAAAAATGGATTGAATATCAATTTCAACTTCCCGGACAGGTTATAGTCTACTCCATGAAGAAGTTTGTGGTAGCGTGCATCATTCTTCAGGGTCTCCATAAAGATATCCATGAACATCTCTTCATTCTGCACGTTCCCATCCGGTTGCTCTACGGCGAGGACAATATCCTCTGACACACCAAAATCTTTTACAACATGAAGATAATTGCTCACCTCGGGATTATGAACAGGCAACAGGTCTGCAATGGAATTTGAATAGGTCAGCCGACTGACGCCATAGCCGCATACTGCCGTCAGAACGAGAATCCCGGCAAATACAAGCACTCGATGTTCACTTAGATATTCGATCCAGAATTTCGCCATTCGTCTCATAGATATAGTTTACCATTCTCCAGCTCTAACCTGAACATCAAAAACCAAATCATGTGCTGGTATCACAATCCCATAAATTTCAGTACGATGTTATGGGTGAAATCTGGAAAGTAGCTGCTCTTTCTGTTTCCTGATCTTAGCCCCGTTTGTTGAAGCCCACGACTCTTAAACCTCTCCCCGCATTTGCCAAGTGGTCCTAAATATGATGAAATAGCGACAACTAAGCAGCAAGGAGTTCATCGTGGTAAAAAAACAACCCCGGATTCAGCATATTATTCTCATCTGGATGATTGTCCTTACCATTATCCCCATTTCTGTCGTTTCTTATCAGGGATACCATTGTGCAAGGCAGGCGCTTATCGAAACGCAGAATGCCCACCTTCAGGCAATTTTGTCCTCAAAACAGGCCCAGGTTGAACGAGTTATGGATGTTGTGCGTTCTGATCTACATCTTCTTTCAATTTTGTCCTTCTCGGGTGTCTCAGATCCGGATAAAGGCAGTTGCCAATCCCCATCCTGTACCTGCAATCCGCTTTCTGAAGCACTTGACAAGAAGGCCTATTACAACAATCTCATTGCCTTTAATGCCAATTGGAAACTTATCGGCTCTGCAAGGCCTTTCACTGCCACGGGAAATCTGCCGGCTGACTTTCAAAACTCCTTGGAATCCGCTTCGGGGCTGATTTTCTCCAACGTGCTGGACAGCGAAAATGGACCGCAGATCCTTGCCGGCTGCCCACTTGCCGACCAGGTAACCGGGAAAAGGGGATTTATAACCGGCACGTTGAATCTTTCCCCAATTATCCGGCCAATTCTGTCAGACCTCACCGGCCTTGGCAAATCCGGCCGAATCCTTCTGGTATCAGGATCCGGAAAAACCATTCAACTGAGTGAAAATACCGTTCAGATACGTGAACCGGACTCAATTATCCAGAAACTTTTACATCTTCCCGTCAAAACAGCCCGTCCAAGGCTTATGTCATTCCCAGAAACCGGGAAAATTCTGGTATCCAGTATAGAAATCCCAACCCTGCATTGGCGAATGTTTCTGCTCACCTCTTACACGGATACTTTTAGATGGCTTATTACCCTGAGAAACAGGGCCATTTTAACGGGTACAATTGTTTTCATCCTGGTCCTGTTTGTTGCCGTAAGGATGACAGTTCGTATTTCCAACCCGATGAAAATACTGTCTGAAACCGCAAACAATATTGCATCAGGCCAGATCACCAGCCGGGTCCCTCCCCTTCCGGGACGGGAAGCTGCTGAAGTAGCAGAGGCTTTCAACCGGATGCTGAACAACTTGAGCACACTTCAGCAGGAACTGGCTCATTCTGCTTCCCTCGCTGCAATCGGAGAACTGAGCTCCAGCATTGTGCATGAGATGAGAAACCCGCTATCCTCTGTCAAAATGAACCTCCAGGGGCTCCGGGAAAAAGTAAAGGATGATCCAGATTACCTGGAGCTCTCTGACATTGCACTTTCTCAAGCTGCCCGTCTCGAAAATATGCTTACTGAACTTCTCGGGTATGGGAAACCGGTCAAACTAAACAAAGACACCTTCAACCTCAAGGAGTTTATAGAAAGCTGTACCACCCAACCGATGGAAATTGCGAAAGAAAAGAATGTTAAAATCCAGACTGAACTTTCAGTTGATGAAGGCATTATTACCGGTGACAAAGAGCTTCTTTCCAGGGCCATTGTAAACCTCTTGAGGAATGCAATTGAAGCCGCTCCAATGGGCACAATTGTAACCATCTCCACATATTTGGAAAGTGGGAAACTCTGTTTCTCGGTTGTGGATAAGGGGCCTGGAATTCCACCGGCAATCGTTGATGAAATTTTTAAACCCTTCATCACCAGTAAGGAAAATGGGACCGGACTTGGACTCGCCAACGTAAAAAAAATTGCGCGACTCCACAGTGGCAGCGTAAGCGCAGAAAATTTAGCAGAGGGGGGGGCACGCTTTGTATTATGCCTTCCCGAGGAGAACCATCAGACATGAGTAAAATTCTTGTAATTGATGATGATAAAAGTATCTGCCGCTCTCTCCAGCTTCAACTGAACCGCAAAGGCCACAAAGTGCATACGGCACAGACAGGGACTTCCGGCTTTACTCTGTGTGCAAGTATTTCCCCGGACCTCATCTTCCTTGATGTCACATTGCCCGATGTCAATGGCCTGGACCTCCTTTCAAAATTTCAGGAAACCGTCCCCTTAACCCCGGTCATCATGATTACAGGCAGGCAGGACACCTCCCTCATCATTGAAGCAATGCAACGCAATGCCCTTGACTATATTCGCAAGCCATTGAATATGGATGATGTATTCATTGCAATCGAAAAGGCCCAATTGCAGGTATCGCGAAACGCAGCAGTGGTTGCCGACAGATCAGAATATTCGACTTCCCCGCATAGTATTGTGGGAACAAGCAGGGAAATGCTGGAAGTTATCAAGCAGGTTGGCAGACTATCAAAGATTCGGGTTCCGGTACTCATCCTGGGAGAAAGTGGCACAGGAAAGGAACTGGTTGCCAGAGCACTTCACACGGCATCCACCCCCACCGAACCCTTTGTAGCTGTTAACTGCGCCGCCATTGTGCCCACTCTCCTGGCAAGCGAACTTTTCGGGCATGAGCAAGGCGCCTTCACCGGTGCAAAAGGCCGCAGAATCGGAAAATTGGAATTTGCCGGTAAAGGAACTTTTTTCCTTGATGAAATCGGTGAAATCCCCCCGGATTTTCAAGCCCAATTACTCCGTGTACTCCAGGAAAAGGAATTCGAGCGGGTTGGGGGAAATCAATCTGTGCCATTGCACGCCAGGATCATTGCCGCCAGTCATCGAAACCTTCAAGAAATGGTGAAACAGGGAAAATTTCGGGAAGACTTGTACTATAGGCTTACAGTTGGCGAAATCATCATACCTCCCCTTCGTATAAGGCCGGATGATATACCAGTTCTGGCTGCTCACTTCCTTCAAAAATACGCCCTTTCCACAGAAAAAGCCGTCGTCGGGATTGAACAGAAAGGCCTTGAGGCACTTCTGCAACACAGCTTCCCCGGCAACGTTCGGGAACTGGACAACATCATTGCCCGGGCATTGATAAGCTCCACCACATGTATCCTCTCCAAAACAGACATTCAAAGTGCCATCCGCTCTGACACTACTCAGGAGACACCCGGACAGATTCAACCACTTTCTGTAATCGAAAAACAGCACATCACAGCTGCCCTTGATTTTTACAAATGGAACATCAGTAAAACTGCGAGAAAACTTGGAATTTCCCCGACCACACTGAGGAAAAAAATCGCCGACTACATCATTCAACACCCCGAAGCCTGAATCGCAGTACCCAGATGGACAATCAGTG
>QMQE01000123.1 GCA_003650445.1 Acidobacteriota bacterium
ATTGGAGATATCAGAGGCCACGCAAGGCTCCTGAATGAAAATATCCGGGTTGTGGAAGAGGTGAGCCATTTTCTACAGGAGCTGTCCGGGGGGCAGAAACCTCTGGTGAGGAACGCGGGGGATGCGGTTAATTTTGTGGACGGGTTTGCAGAAAATCTTCAGCATTCCATTTCCGAACTTTCCCAGATTTCAGAACGCACATCAAGTACAGCAATAGAGTTTGCCGCTTCAATAAATCAGGTAAAAAACTCCATGGGGAAATTGGTGGGACTGGCGGAAACGATTGCCGGCAATGTTCACGACAACACCTCCGCATTGAAAGACATTTCATCCGATATTCGAACGGCTTCCGGGATGGCTGTACAGGTTGAGGAAAATATCAGGGAAATTCATGACTCACTTGGGAAGCGAATCTCTGAAATTGGAGAAAGCCGCTTCCTGGTTGAAAAAGAAATTGATTTGGCCGGAGCTTTTGAACAAAATCTCCGGGATGTTGAAAACCACCTGAAAAAATTGTCCGATATGTATGAAGGTTACCAGGAGTCAAGAATTATGCTCGCAGGGGAAATCGGCCGGATTGAAAATATTGCACGGATAATGGATGATTTTATTGATCAGACGGGAATTCTGGGTTTGAACGCGGCAATCCTTGCTGCAAGAAACGACTCTCTGGATTCGGGATTTGGTGTTATAGCGGATGAAATCAAGGAGCTTGCCGAACGGACCGGCGAATCTACCGGGAAAATCAGAAGCATCGTCAATTCAACAACCCACCAGCTTTCCAGCCTGGAAGAAAGCACAAAGGGGGCACGTGTCGAATTCAACCGAACACAAGAAGTGTTAAAAGAAGCACTTTCTGTCCAGTTAGCGGGGAAAAATGAGTTGAAGAATGAGATAAGTCGGATGCAGGCTATGCAGGATGAAGCAGGGAAGGATCGCACCAGAACGGGAACTGTTCTTGACGGTATCCGTTTATTGAAAGCCCTGATGTCTAAGACAGAAGAAAGCATGGGCAAGCAAGTAGAAAGCACAGAAAAATCAATGGAGACTTCAGAAGAAATGAAGGAAATGGCAGGGCAGGTGATGACTGCAGCCCAGGAGCAGACCATAGGGGCAAATCAGATCGCCGGGACTTCAGAATCGATACGTGACCTTTCACTGGATGCAAAAAATGCCTCCGAAAAAGTCAAGGAAGCTGTTCAGGACATTGTACAACTTATTGAGGCTATTGAAGAAAATTCTGAGCATATTCGAGTCAAGTCGGATGTATTGCGAATGGTTGTGGACAACTTTTCCGGAGAACTCACATTATTGTCAACGGAAATCGCAAAGTTTCAGCTGCCGGACAACAAATGACCTCCTGGAATCATTCCTCGTTCGGAAACTTACTGAAAGAAAAAGTACTGGTCATGGATGGTGCCTACGGTACGCTCTTATCTTCCCATTTGAAAGGACTGGGAAGTATTGAGGAGCTGAATATACGGGAACCTGAAGTGGTACTCGGCATTCATCAGCAATACGCAGACGGGGGAGCTGACATTGTCAAATCCAATACGTTTGGGGTGTTCCATTCCATTTTTAGGGAAAAACTGGGAATTGAACCTGCACTGGACATAATAGAGGCTGGCTCACACCTGCTAAAACATGTTAAATCCAATAGAGATTTGATTAGATTCGCCAGTTTCGGGCCGATGACCGCCGGGATGTGGGGGTACACGCCGGATGAAGCTCAACGGATTGCAAATGTTTACCGCCTTGCAGTAGAAAGGGCATTGGACGCAGGTATCCATGGAATTCTCCTTGAAACCTTTTCCGATCTTCTTGAAATGCGAATTGCAATTCATGCCATTCGTTCAGTTTCTACTGATATTCCTTTGATTTGCCAGTTTACATTTCAGGAAGGAAGCCTGACCTTGAGTGGCTCCGGTGCTGCCAATGGGGCGATACTGCTGGAATCGCTCTTTGCAGATGTCATCGGCGTTAATTGTTCTACAGGGCCGGAAGGCATTCTTGCTCATGTAGAAGAATTGAGCCGCTTTTCCAGCGGGCCAATTTCAATGGCACCCAATGCAGGATTACCAAAAATCGTTGACGGGGTGGCTGTTTATCCTGATGTAAGAAAAAAAATGCTGGAATTATTGCCCCGTGCACTGAAATTTGGAGTAAGAATCGTCGGGACCTGTTGCGGGTCCACTCCTGAATATACACGTGCCCTGCGCAGGGAAATTGATCGTGTTTCTTTGAAAATGCCCGTGCCTTTGAATAGAGAAACTCCCGATGTGGTGAGTTCCAGTCGCCAACTGTATGATTTCAGGGAGAAATCCTTTTTTGCTATCGGAGAACGATTAAACCTGTCCGGCAACAGGACTTTTTTAAAGAGGTTTCAAAGAGAACCGGATTCAGCAATAGTTGCTGAACTTGAACGCCAAAATGCTGCCGGCTATACCGATGCCGTGGACATAAACCTGGATTCTCTTGCCGCCAAAAAGCCGGGTATTTGGCGGGATACCGTGCTTCTCCTGGAAAGAGAACAATCTCCCATTCTTTCCATAGACACCCTTTACCCCGAACTTATGAAAGAGGCGGTGTCCCTCGTCGCAGGAAAACCGGTTTACAATTCTACAGATTTGACTGAAAAGCGATTTTCCAAAATGGCTGAACTTTACCATCATCACCGGGGAAAGATTGTCGCCTTGCTGATGACGGGAAACCGATTGCCGAAAACCCTGACGGAGCGGCAGGAGGCATTACAACTGCTTGACAAATTGGTTCAGGTCTATCATATACCGCCTGAAGATATTCTGGTTGACCCCCTGGCACTTTCCCTTGCAACCAATGTCAACCAGTTTGAAATGGTTCAACAAATTGTGGAGAAAACCACTTATAAGACAATTATCGGTTTATCCAACTTCTCCCACGGACTGGCAGACCGCAGCCGCATGAATGCATTTCTCCTGGGACAGTTGATGCGAAGCGATATCTCCGCCGCGATTACAGATACCAGTGACCCGAATATCTGTGCAACAATTCGACTTGGGAATGCACTCTTTCATAATGAACCGTTGATTCGGGACGAGGCGGAAAAAATGGAGTTTTCCGGCACTTTCCCTGCCGTCGGAAAAGCTTTGCTTGGGGCAGACCCCGATGCCATACTTGATATTTTCGATCTGAATGCCAGTCAGTATTCATCGCCTTTTTTATTCCTGGAAAAAGTTGTATCCCCCAAAATGGAGGCGATTGGAGAGGCATTTGAGGCGGGGAAATTGTACCTTCCTCAATTAATTGTTGCCGGTGAAACAATGAAAAAACTTCTGAATGCTTTGAAAGAGAGAGGGGGGAGTTCCGAAAATGCGGACAGGAGACATCCCGTTCTGTTTTTTACAGTTCAAAATGACATTCATGATATTGGGAAAAACATTGTAATGTCCGTGCTACAAGGGTTTGGGATTCCGGCTGAGGATGGGGGCGTGGACAGAAGCCCGGAAGAAATTGTAGAACTGGCAGGCTCAAAGAAGGCCGGTGCAGTAGGCTTGTCTGCTTTGATGACAACCAGCCTTGCCTCCATGGAAGAGACGATTAAACAACTGAAGGAGGCATTTCCCAATCTTCCGGTACTGGTTGGAGGAGCGGTTGTAACACGGAAATACGCGGAAGAAATTGGCGCGGACGGGTATGGGAAAACTGCTTTCGAAGCTGTCCATGTGATTCGTCGGCTGGATGAGAAAGGGAAGGGCGGCGACAAAGCGATTGAGGGTGGAGAAAAATGAAGATGATTCATGCAATTCTTACCATAAGCATGATTGCACTTGCAAGTGTCACTTTTACACAATCTGCTCAATGTGCCTCAGACGTGTTGAAATATGAAGACAACCGGGGACATTTGGTTCTCGTGGATTCAGCAGCGAAAATCCCGAAAAAATACCTGAACCGGGTGGAAGCTATTCCTACGGGGAAAGAGGCAGTGAAGCTCAATGCAGGGCTGACGGATCTCATACTAAAAAATAGGAATATTTCAGGTATTGAGAAATATTTTGACAATTATGTTTTCTGGAACAGGTGGACCTTGATTCTATGTTTTCTGTTTCTTTTGACCTTCCTTCTTCCATTGTTTTTCCGAAATGTGGTCTCCCGGATTATCATTTTTGTTGGATTTCTGTTTCTGTTTATCCTTTTTCATCTTTTTGTATATATTCCGGGACTGCAGAACCGGGCTTATCTATTTGCGGTTACGGTTCGGCAATTGCATGGAGTTTCATTCCCCACTGAGGAAGGCATACGGTACAAGGTTCTTTCATATCGCATACATTCCGAGGAATTGCCTTTGATACCGGTCAATATTTATCTTGAGCTCCTGGAGCTGAGAAAGCTTCAACAGTCAATTCGGTTCCGTAAATGAATGGGGGAATCTATGTTCATGTCCCATTCTGCCGTTCCCGTTGCCGCTATTGCTCATTTTACAGTATAACAAACCGGAAATTTCCAGATGCGAAAGAATTTACCCGGGCAATCTTCCGGCATCTTGAAACCTTCGAAAAAACAGAATCCATTACATTCAATACAATTTATTTCGGAGGGGGGACCCCGAGTTTACTGCCGGCTTCCTTTTTCAGTGGGGTAATTGAGGGAATTTTCAAGGGCGTGAAACTGACGGATTGCCCCGAAATATCGATTGAAATGAATCCCGAAGACGTTACTGTGCCATATTTGAGTGAGTTAAAAAATGCCGGTATAAACAGAATCAGCGTCGGTATCCAGTCTACCAGCGAAAAAATTCTTCAAAAACTGAATCGCACCCACAGCGTAAAGCAGGCACTTAGGGCTATTGAAGATGCTCGGTCTGTATTTAGTAATGTTTCCTGTGATTTAATTATTGGAATTGAAGGAGAGAATGAAGAAAAACGCGTATTAGACGGGATTCCCTTTGAAAAATTATCTCATCTTTCCCTTTATATGCTGGATGGCGTCAAAAACAGGAAGCTTTCGGCTGATGAAGACAATACCGCTTCATTATACTCAAGGCTTTGCGGTGAATTGGACAGAGTGGGTCTGAAGCAGTATGAGATTTCAAATTTTGCGCGCCCGGGCATGGAATCGGTTCACAACCTGCACTACTGGAAAGGAAACCCATATATTGGCCTGGGGCCTTCGGCTCATTCATTGCTTTATCCCTTCCGGATCTGGGACCATAGCGGTCTGGACCGGTTTATGAGGGGAGAATTCAAAACCGGACGAATGGAATACAGCCAAAGGGTCTTTATCAACGAAATGGTGATGTTGGCTTTACGCCTACGCGGGGGTGCCAACCAGACGACATTCAGGAAACGCTATGGAATTGACCTGATCCGTGAATTCGGCTGGCTTTGCGACAAATATCCTGAATTTGTCCGTTGTGACGGAAAGAGTATTTCACTTTCCCGGAAAGGAATGCTTGTTTCCAACGAAATTTTCCAGGAACTGATCCAATAGTGGCTTTCAACCAGAGAGAAAAAACAAGTAGGAACAAGGTTAACGGATAAGTGGAAATGAGAAAAGGCAATCCATTCCCTCACGTATTCGCACATTCACTTGCGCTATTTTGCGCCCACGCTTGCCTGCTTCTCACAGTTCCGAGATGGATGCTTCGTATGATCGGTCTTCCAGGGTTTTTTTCCGAATAAACTGGGTCAGGCGGTTCCGGGTCAGTACACCCCGGAGGTTTTTATCTTCATCCAGAACAGGAAGGTCTTCGATTTCCAGAAAATCAAATTTCTCCTGAGCGGAGAGTATATCATCTGATTCAGAGAGATAAGTCACGTCATCCCGCATAATGTCGGAAACAATCAAAAGGCGCCAGAGGTCATCCCGAAACATGAAAGACTTGACGTCACTGATGGAGAGAATCCCCACGACTTTGTTGTCCTTGTTGGTAACTGGCAGATGGGTGAGCTGATGGGCGTTTAAACCATCTACAAAGGCCTGAAGAGAAGCCCCCTCATAGATGCAGGTTGGCTTGGAGTCCATGATGTCGCCCACCGTCCAGCCGTGGAGTGCGGCTGTTTCCCTGGCACGCTCTATGGGAATCTTTTTCAAGGTGAAGTAGTGGGTGTCGATGGAATCATGGAAGAGTTTCTGAGATACGGTTGTACCGATGATCGAAGCAATCATGATGGGTAACATAACTGAATAATTCCCTGTAATTTCGGTTAAAAGAAAAATGGACATTAATGGCGCATGGGTTGCGGATGAAAGAAAAGCACCCATGGCAACCACGGCATATGCACCGGCAGAGATGTGCATAGCCGGAAAGAGAAGGGCAAATAATTTTCCGGAAAAAGCACCGAGGGCTGCACCGACAAACAGGGAGGGTGCGAACATCCCCCCAGCCCCGCCTGAACCAAGAGTGAGAGAAGTTGCAAGAATTTTACCCAGTACCAGCAGTCCGAGGAACAGGAGGCTGTAATTCATCAAATTTCCGTTGATCAGGCCGCGAATGACATCGTATCCGTCACTGAGAACGTCCCGCATGAATATCCCGATAATTCCCACAAGAAATGCTCCGAGAACCGGTTTCAGTGCTTTGGGGATTCTGAGTGAGTTAAAAAATTCCCACGTTGTGTAATATCCCCGTTTATAAAGTGCACCAAAAATGCCGATGAGGATACCGAGGAGGGCATAGAGCGGAAATTCCATGGGGCCACCGATGATGTAATTTGGTGTATGAAAAATCGATTCCGCGCCGTAGTAAGTTCTTGAAACTGCAGTTGCAATTGCGGATGAAATTACGAAAAGCGAGAAAGTGTTCAACTTCATTTCGCCTAAAAAAACAATTTCTTCGGCAAAAAGGACTCCGGCAATGGGTGCATTGAACGTTGCGGCGATGGCACCTGCAGCCCCGCATCCGACGAGTACCTGTGTACGTTTCGTGGAGAGTTTGAGCCACCTTGCCACAACGGAACCGATGGTTCCGCCGATCTGGCCGATGGGGCCTTCTCGGCCCGCTGATCCCCCCGAGCCAATGGTAATAGCTGCACCGAGTGTGTTGGCAATGAGGCGGAGGGGGCTGATACGGGCCAGTTTCAAGTGAACTTCCGCAAGAAATTTTGGAAATCCGTATCCATTTACGAGTCCGGGAAAGAGTTTGGCAAGGGGAATCAACAACAGCGCGCCGGATACCGGAAGAAGAATGATCAGAAAACGATGCCAGCCGCCCTGTTGAAGGTTAAGAAGATTATTGCCTACGACGTCAAAGAAAAACCAATGGGCATGTTCCACTGCCTCGACAAATACAATATTGCCTATCCCGCTGAGCAGGCCGACAAGGGCGGCAACACTGAGAAAGAAAGTTGTATTTCCGATTTTAAAGCGTTTCAAATACCCATAAAGCGATTGCATGACGCCTCCCAAAAGGCCATTATACCCCTGAAGAGCATTCTGGCAAGGAGTTAAAGAATCAATTGGAATCAGGCAGAAGGAATGTTGACATGAAAATCGTCTTTTGATACTCTGAATTTATAAAATAGGAGTTACGTGGAATGATGAAAGGCAGGGAAAGAAGAAAATTTAAACGACTTTCCAAGACCGCCTCTCTAAAGGTACAGGTATTGGCATATAAAGACCAACCGATACAGCTTGTAAGCTTTTATAAGGACCTTGGGGGCGGAGGGATGCTCTTCGAAAGTGAAATCCCTTATGAGAAGGGCACTTTACTGAAGATTCAGGCAATGGTCCCCGGCTGGGGGG
>QMQE01000124.1 GCA_003650445.1 Acidobacteriota bacterium
AGGACTAATTGAGGAGCGATGTTTTTGGAGAAGTCAGTGCTGTTTGTCCCATCTGATGGAAATATGTTCGTTTAATTACTGAACCAAAATGATGTTAAGAGCCAAACCCGGACACCGTTCTTCTTTTTCTTCTTTCCTTTCTTCCTTTTTCTTCCTGCCCCTTCTTCTGATAAATTTGAATTCGGGGAAAGGAAAAAGTGTTTTACATACAATCACAGGAAGAATAAAATAATTCCGGGAAGTAAGAAAGATAATAACAAATAATTAACCTTATCCCTCTGATTCAGTGCGTATGCCTAATCATTTACATACAGACAACGACACGGATAACGATCAAAGGAAGTAAAAAATGCTAAAAAATTTTAAACAGGATATGCTTGAACTGATTAAGCAGAAAAACTGGGAAAAACTGAAAAAACAAATTCCATCGTTACCAATCCCGGACATAACCGATATTTTAAACAATATAGACAACGCTGAAAAAATAATAATCTTAGGATTGCTCCGGACTGACATTCAGGCCGATGTATTCTCCGAATTTGATATTGAAACGCAAAAACAAATAATCACCAGTCTAACTGAAAATCAAATTAAAAAAATTGTTTCAGAATTGGCGCCCGATGACAGAACAGAGTTATTTGAAACACTCTCCCCGAAACTCACACAGCACATTCTTAATATTCTTGATGCAGATGAAAGGAAAAAGGTTTTGGAATTTCTCGGATATCCTGACAATAGTGTTGGACGGCTAATGACCACGGAATATGTGGCATTGAAAATTGACTGGACAATAAAGCAGGCAATTCAGCACATTAAAGAATGGGGTAAAGATGCGGAAACCATTGACATGGTTTACGTTGTTGACAACAGCTGGAAACTTCTTGATGATATTCCAATCAGAAGAATTCTCCTTGCAAATGAAGATCAAACCGTAAAAGACATCATGGATCATCATTTTATCTCTATTAATGTAAATGCTGACCAGGAAGACGCAATCAAATTATTTCGAAAATACAATCTTGTCGCACTTCCTGTAACAGATTCAAACAATAACTTTTTAGGAATAATTACAGTGGATGACATTTTAGATGTTCTACAGGAAGAAAATACCGAAGACATCGCAAAAATGTCCGCTGTTGACATTGAAACGAAAGATCTGGGATTTATTACAGACTTAAAAAAAGTTCCGGTAAAAACAATCTTCAAAAGCAGAATCGTCTGGCTGTTTGCTCTTTTGCTTATGGATTTAATAACAGGTGGCATTATTCAGGGTTTCGAAACAACAATCGCAAAATACGTCGTTCTGGTTACGTTCTTGCCTGTATTGGTAGATACAGCTGGTAATGCGGGAAGCCAATCTGCCACCCTCGTTATCCGGGCCCTGGCGTTGGGAACCGTACAAAAAAAAGACTGGCTATACTTGCTTGGCAAAGAATTAACAGTTTCCAGCTTGTTGGGTATTGTTATGGGAGTTGGAATTTCCATAATGGGATTTGTCAGGGGAAAAAGTTTTTTAATAGCAGAAGTCGTCGTTGTATCAATGATTGTAAATGTAATTATTGGCAGTTTAATCGGAATTCTATTACCTTTTATTTTTGCGAAATTCAAAAAAGACCCGGCAACAGCCAGTACCCCTTTAATTACAACCCTGGCAGACATAATTGGCACAGGCATCTTTTTGAGTATTGCATTTTTAATACTTGGATAACGCTGTCCCTTTGAAAAGGAATTCTGCATTTTTCCCCGGCATTTGAATAATCAGACAGAAAAGGGAAATAGAGGGAAATAGGGGAAAGGTAAATAATGATTTCCCTGGTAACCTATTCTCCTGACTCATTGATGCCAGAAATGCAAAAGGACCACTCATGACAATATGAACCCCTCTATCCCTTTCCTCTCGCACCCACACTCGCACTTTCATTTACACTTTATGGCGTCCATGCCAAACTTTTTTCATTTTCCTCTTTACTTTTTAGTAATGTTTGTTATATTGGGTACAGGAGGGTTGATTATGAACTTTACGGCATTGCAGACAAACGGGCTGAAACTCATGCTATCGATTGCGCAGAAAAGCAACGGTGCGCCGGTACAGGCTCCCGTACTCGCCAAATTTGAGAACCTGAAGGTTGGTTATGTGGGAAAGATTCTTTTCAAGCTCCGAAAAGGCGGGCTGATTCAGGCGGTCCGGGGAAAAAACGGAGGATATTCACTGTCAAGGAACGGCACTGAAATTTCTGTTTTTGATGTCCTGAAGGCACTGGAGGTAAAGGAATTTGATAACCAGGTCTGCCCCAATGTCCGAAAAAACAACCCCTGTGCCCATTCACTGGATTGCGCACTCCGGCCTGTGATGCAATCTATTGATCATTATATTGAAAAGCTCACGTCATCCATTTCATTAACCGACCTGATTCAGGATGAGAAGGAAATGGTGGGACAACTGCAACAGATGGGGATGTAAAGCCATTCCCTGATTAACAGACCTTTCAAAATTAAGGAGAATCATGATGTCACTCTTATCAATACGCAATTTCTCCGTCTCCATTGAGAACAAGGAAATCCTACACGATCTCAGTATGGAGGTGGAAGCAGATACCCTCACGGTTGTGATGGGGAAAAATGGAACAGGGAAGTCCACCCTTGCCTACGCGCTGATGGGCCACCCTGCCTATAAGGTACCCTCCGGGGAAGCTATTTTCAACGGCGAACCGATTGTGGGCATGGCAGCAGACAAAATCGCAAAAATGGGGATGTTCCTCGGCTTTCAGCAGCCGGTAGAGGTGCCAGGGGTTACGGTTGTGAAGTTCCTGCAGACCGCCACCCGGGCACTGAACGGCGGCGAACTGAATTACGATATTTTTCAGGAAGAGCTGCTTACTGTTTTGGAGAAGCTGGGGATTGACCAGAGTTTCCTGTACCGCTACCTCAATGACGGCTTCTCCGGTGGTGAGAAGAAGCGATTGGAAATTCTTCAGCTTTTGATGCTGAAACCGAAACTGGCAATTCTGGATGAACCGGATTCCGGCCTGGATGTGGATGCCATGAAGGTAGTGGCAGAAGGGATCAATATGGCCCGGAAAAACGGTACCGCGATTCTCCTCATTACCCACTATAAACGGCTTTTGAATTACCTTAACCCGGATCGGGTGATTGTCCTTGCCGACGGCACCCTTGCGAGAGACGGCGGTATGGAACTGGCGGATAAAATCGAATCGGACGGATATGATTTTCTCACAAGCCGGATTTCCTGAGCCGGAAGGAAAGCGCCATGAAAGATAATTTTACGACCATTAACGAAGACTACAAATACGGCTTTTCAAATCCCGAGGATTACCTGTATAAGGCACCGGCAGGATTGAATGAAGACGTGGTCCGGGCCATTTCCGCCATGAAGCATGAGCCGGAGTGGATGCTGGAATTCCGCCTGAAGAGTTATAAAAAGTTCATGGAAATGCCAATGCCGTGGTGGGGCAACCAGGAAATTATAAATGCCATTGATTTTTCAAAAATCCACTACTTCGTCAAGGCGAAAGGCGGTACCACCTGGGATGATGTACCCACGGACATCAAGGACACTTTTGAAAAGCTGGGGATTCCGGAAGCGGAACGCAAGTTCCTCGGCGGCGTGACGGCTCAATATGAGTCCGAGGTTGTGTATCATTCCATGAAAAAGGAATTTGCAGATCAGGGCATTGTTTTCCTCGATATGGATTCCGCGCTGAAAGAGTACCCTGAACTGGTGAAGAGGTACTTCGGCACGGTGATTCCCTTTACCGACAACAAGTTTGCGGCACTCAATTCAGCCGTGTGGTCCGGTGGCAGTTTCATCTATGTGCCAAAGGGTACCAGGGTGGACACTCCACTGCAGGCCTATTTCAGAATTAACGCCAAGAATATGGGCCAATTTGAACGGACGCTGATTATTGCGGATGAGGCCTCCGATGTTCATTACATCGAGGGATGTACCGCTCCATCTTATTCGGCAGATTCCCTCCACGCCGCAGTAGTGGAACTTGTTGCGTTGGACGGCGCGAAAATCCGGTATTCCACCATTCAGAACTGGTCGAATAATGTGCTGAATCTCGTGACCAAACGGGCCGCCGCATACCGGAACGCGGTCGTAGAATGGGTGGACGGCAATATCGGTTCCAAACTGACCATGAAATATCCCGCCGTTCTCCTCAAAGGTGAAGGCGCTCATGGAGAAATCCTCACGGTAGCAATGGCGGGAAACGGCCAGCATCAGGACAGCGGCGCCAAGGTGTTTCACCTGGCATCCAACACCACGTCCAGGATCATCTCCAAATCAATTTCAAAGGGCAAGGGGCGCGCCTCTTACCGGGGCTGGGTTAAGACGATTCCCGGTGCCGAAAACTGCGTGTCCGATGTCCGCTGTGACGCGCTTATGTTCGGCGACGAGTCGAGAAGCGACACCTACCCCCGGATGGAAATCTATGAACCATCAACAAAGCTGACCCACGAGGCCACCGTATCCCGGGTACAGGATGACCAGCTCTTTTACCTGATGAACCGGGGACTCTCGGAAACAGAGGCCTCTTCACTGATTGTCAACGGGTTTTTGGAACCCTTTACCAAAGAACTGCCCATGGAATATGCCGTTGAACTGAACCGGCTGGTGGCTTTGGAAATGGACGGCTCCATCGGATGAGCCTCATGGAGAATAATATGAGTATCCAGGCAGATTTAGAACGATTTCCCACTCGCCTTCACGAAGACTGGCGGTATTTCCGTATGAAAAAAGACGAATTGAAGAAAATTCTGGATAAAGGGCAGCTGCCGCAGTCCGGCTCAAGGGCAAGCTTTGCAGACGCCGCCCTCCGACACCCTGAATCCGCGTCAAGAAAGGAGGCAGAGGCACTCTTTCGCCACAATGCCTTCCGGTTTCAGGAAGACACCTTCTCCGGGCTGGTGCAAGACTATGCCACTCCGGACATCCTGGTTTTGCAGGGAACATCGGAGGTCCCCGAGATTGTTATTGCCACCGAAAAAGGCCGGGAAGTGCACCCCGCCGATGTCCGCATCCTGCTGAATCCCGGTGTCACCGCTGAACTGACGGTTCAGGTGGACGCGGCGGTGGCCGACAGCTTTATCAGCGCTGAAATCCGGGTGTACATCCCGGAAAATGCCTCTTTGAAGCTGAACCTGTCCTCATCTGCGGCTGAGGGTGCGTTCGCAATGGTCAGGACCCGGGTAAGGCTGGCGGAAAACGCCAAACTGCTATTTTCCAACCTCCAGGCCCCAGCGGGCCATGTGAGAAGTGAAGCCCACTTTGATCTGTCCGGCAAGGATGCGGGCCTGAAACTGCACCAGGCAGTTATTGCCGGGGGTTCTGCCATCAACGACACGGTATTGAAAGCCATCCACTCCGCCCCGAAAACAACTTCCGACATGCACACAATCACCTATGCGGCGGGGAAAAGCCGATCTTCATTGAATGGCTTGATCCACGTGAAGCCCGGCAGCGAGGACGTTGGTGCCTACCAGCAGGCAAAGAACTACATCCTGTCGCCAAAGGCCTTCTCCGTTGGATACCCACAACTGGAGATTGAGAACCAGAACGTCTCCTGCTCCCATGGCACCACCATGCACTCCTTTGACGAAAATCAACTCTTTTACCTGAACGCCAGGGGTATTCCCTCTGAACAGGCGAAGCGAATGATTCTGAAAGGGAATCTGGATTACTTTTTTCGCAGAATGAACGAACCGCAAAAGAAGCAATTCCTGAAAAAATCTTATGCTATCATTGATGCATTATCGATTTAAATGTGTAAAGGGGGAATTGCAATGCTAAAGGGGATTCGAAACGATTTTCCAGTGCTGAAAAACAATCCGGGGTTGACATACCTGGATTCTGCCGCCTCAACACAGAAACCGGCGGCTGTGCTGGAAGCCATGGACCACTTTTACCGCTTCGATTATGCCAATATCCACCGGGGCCTGTATCGTCTCAGTGAACGGGCCACCGAGCGCTACGAATCGGCAAGGAAGCATATTGCCCGGTTCATCCACGCGGGAACCCCCGAAAGCCTCGTTTTCACCCGGAATGCCACCGAATCCCTCAACCTTATTGCAGCCACCATCGGGGAACAGATGGTAAATGAAGGAGATGAAATCGTCGTCACCATTATGGAACACCACGCCAACTTTGTCCCCTGGCAGCAGCTGGCAGCAGGAAAAGGTGCCACGTTGAAAGTCGTGGGAATTGACCGGGACACCCTGGAACTGGACATGACAGAGCTGGAGTCTGCTATCACGGATAAGACCCGTCTTGTCTGTTGCACCATGGCATCCAACGTTCTTGGCACCACCCCGAATGTTGCCGAAGTCACGAGACTTTCAAAAAAACACGGCGCCCTGACCGTATTCGACGCTGCGCAGTTTGTCCCCCATCATACATTGGACATTTCCACTTTCGACCCGGATTTCCTCGTACTCTCCGGCCACAAAATGCTGGCGGTGGACGGTTTCGGCGTACTCTACGGGAAATCGGAACATCTCGCCACCATGCCGCCCTATATGACCGGGGGCGACATGATCGAAAATGTGACTATTGAAAAAACAAGCTACTCAGAACCGCCCCAGAAATTCGAAGCCGGCACCCCGTTCATGGGGGGCGCTATCTCCCTTCACGCTGCCATTGACTACCTTGAAAAGATCGGGCTTGACCGGATTCAGGCCCATGAAACCAAATTGGCAAAACTGGCGGACGAAAAGCTCCGGGCACTTGGTAAAGTCCGCCTCTACCGGAAACCGGAACACATCCACAACGGCATTCTGCCCTTCAACGTGGAGGGGATTCATCCCCACGACGTCGCCACTATCTTAGGCGACATGGACATCTGCGTCCGAGCCGGCCATCACTGTGCCCAGCCCCTGATCCATTTCATGGACGAAATGGCAATGGTTCGGGCCAGCTTTTATCTCTACAACACTGAAAAAGATGTGGACCGGCTCATTGCCGGTATACAGAAAACACTGGAGGTTTTCCATAAATGAGCACGCAACTGGACAACATGTACCGGGATCTGATCCTGGACCACTACGAACACCCGAGAAACTGCCACGAACTGGACAATGCCAACGGCACTGAAGAGGGATTCAACCCACTTTGCGGTGACCACGTGGACATTAAATTTGAACAGAAAGACGGAAAAATCATCGACATCTCCGTCTGCACAAAGGGATGTGCCATCTGCACCGCCTCCGGCTCCATCATGTCCGGCATCCTCAAGGGCCTTCCCGTTGAAGAAACCGAAAAACTGGTAACAGAAGTCAAAGCCTATCTCAAAGGTGAACGGGATGTTAAAATCTCGAACTGGCCGGAAACATTGCAGGCCCTTTCCGGTGTCCGGAAATTTCCCATCCGTATTAAATGCGCCCTGCTTCCCTGGACCACCGCCGAACTGGCTCTCAAAAGAAGTGATGGGTGATGGGTGATGAGTAAATCAAAAGGCAGAGAACGGCCAACTCCCTGATTTTTCTTACCCCTACTCGGAGCGAAAAGGTTGAGGTTGAGTGGAAGACAAGGTTGAGCCCGGATGGGGAGAAGACAAGGAAAATCAAAAGACAGGAAATGGCCAACTCCCTTCTTTCGCTCACTCGCACTTTCACTCGCACTGTTCTTACTCCTACCCCTACTCCTAC
>QMQE01000125.1 GCA_003650445.1 Acidobacteriota bacterium
CTATAAAGTCTGGAAACTGACAGTCATTGATTTTCCATTTAACGTATTCAGCTCCACCGACAACGGATGGGTCTCGGATGTGGCATTCACGACAAACTTAATGAGGGATTTCAGAGCGCAATATAAAGAACGTGCCGTCATTTCAAACCACGGGCTGGTAGATCCTCTGGCAGAAGGAAACGCTCTGATCTATCCCACAATACAGGAGCTCGGTGCTCCTATCGCTTTTCAGACACGGGGTCCGGATGTGAATTTCGATTCCGCAATCCGACTCGGATTTCAATACAAAATGACTGAATTTGAAGTATGGGACACAAAGGAAGCCGGCGGACAGGCTGACATTTCCTATGACATGCTGGAAAAATGGGCCTCGTTGTTTCCCAGCGAGCAGGAGTGAATCCCGCCGCAACCGATTACTCCCACTTTCGCGCTCCGACATGCAGAAAGACAAAAAAATGCATAAAAAATGGGATACATTACAGAACCCTATTCATAAAACCTTGGTTTTATGAATAGGGTTCATACACGCTATCTCACGCCACAATCTAACTTCTTTATTCTTCTTCACTCTGCTCTTTTCAATCAGAAGTGGTAATTCAACCGCACCCAGACAACGGTTTCATCCACTGTGGGATTGTCCATGGCACTGTCCGCGTTGAAGAATGCAAATTTCATCAGCCCGGACAGGTTCTTGCTGAAGGTCTTTGCGAAGAGAAAATCCAGCTCCGTTCCATACCTTCCATCGTAAGTATTGGTATCGGTGGTATCAAACCAGTGGGCCACGGCAAGGAATTTGACACCGCTGAATGTAGTGCCGGCTTGGACAAACACGTCCTGCAACCCGTTGATCAGGTTTCCGCCGTTGGTGGCCAGAAACTGATCCGCCCAGCCGTTCCACTTGTGCGCTGTGCTGAACAGGGTATCGAAGGGCCGGTCATTGCCATCCTGCCCTGAGATAATGTTGGTACCACCACCGAGTTTCCAGTTCCCCGCCTTCACAAGGCCGATCACGGTGATCATGTCTCCGCCGTGGTTTTCTCCATCCGCGTAGTCGGTCTGGACGGCATAGCTCACGTCGAGGCTGAAAATCCCCGGCTTTGCTGTCAATCTTGCCCCGTAGGTGGCGGAGTCCCTGGAATCCGGTGCTTTGCTCTCGGTGTCCAGCAGGTAGCCGAAGCCGCTTACGTTGACGCTGTCGGAAACCCTGTAGCTGTCGTGGAGCAGGATGAGTTTATCCAGGTTTACATGGGTCAGGAAAATTGTATTTATCCGGGTAATCCAGCTGACGGAAAAGGTGTTGTCCGTCAGGCCAAGGCAGGTGAATTTCAGCCCGTCAAAGGACTGGCCGTTCTGTCGCCAGCCGACATTTCCGATAAGGCGCGCATCGTCTTCGATAATCTCCTGGCGGCCGGCCCGGAGTTTGGAATGCTCACCAAAGGAGATATCGAGGTAGCCCTGGTGAATCCGGCTGCCGTCCGGGTCGGCAATGACATCGTATCCGCTGTTCCCGCCGCCGGGCCAGCGATAATCATCCAGAAGTTGGGAAACGTTATGGAACTGGATAAATCCCTGAACGTTGCCCCATTGGCCGGTTCGGTATCCCAACCGGGTGCGGAGGGTCAGCCCCTTTGCCGCGTCGAGGTTGGCTGCGTCATCAAAGTCACTGTATTCGAAACTGAACTGCAATTGCAAGGATGCTTTCCCGTTTTTCAGGGCATCCAGCAGGGAATCACCGGCGTGGGCCGGTGTGAAGGACAGCGCGACAAGCGCGCACAGAATCAACAGAAAAAATGGTTTTATCCGCATGGAATGTTCTCCTCAGTTTTTATCAGCCTGCACTTTTGAATGAAGGAATTCGTCCCTCAGAAACAGGTGCATTTTGTAATTCGGGTTCTTTTTATCCGGTTGAAACAAGTATTGGAACCGGTTTGCTTCATCGTAGGCCAGAATGGAATGACAAAGGGTGCATTCGTGGCGAATCATTTTCCCCTGCTTGTCCCGAATGTTCGGGTTGTGGCAGCGAAAACAGCCGCCGTCATGCTGATGCCCGAGATGGTTCGGGTAGGTATTCCAGTCAATTCGCATATGGTGGTGGATATTACGTTTGTATATGTCCTGCGCCACTGTCACCGCGTTCTCAATCCTGTCCGTCAACCGGGCACCCTGCACCGCATCCAATGCCTGGTAAAATCCGAAGAAGTGATTTCGGATTCCCTGGAGACCTGCTTCATCCGACGAATAATTAGCGGTAATTGCTGCCAGCATTTCCCTTTTTACGAAGGGTAGGGAACGGTCTACCAGTCCCCGCTGGATTCTGTCATCCACGGCACTCTCGGCATCCTCATACACATGGGTTACCCGGTTATGGCAGTCCACGCAGTCCATGTTCCGAACGTGGGTATAATCCGCTTCAGTCGTCTTGTCACGAAGCCGGGTGTTTTCAAACCGGTGGTACGTCCCGTCCGGTTGACGCCAGTCCACCCAGATGATCTCTTCCCGTTTATCGCCCACGGAGGCATACCGGACTTCGTTCTCTGTGGCCACATGCCAGTGAATGCCACCATTCCCCGCACTGCGCCCGGTGTCAATTTTCAATTGCAGCGTGGTATATCGGGGTGTTGAGCCGCGGTCCATTTTGTAATGAATCCGGGTAATCAGGCGGCTTCCGTAAAATTTCTTTGGCCAATGGCACTGTTCACAGGTTTCCCGACTGGGCCGAAGTTGGTGTACCGGGGTGGGAATCGGGCGCTCATAATCACTGAGCATGGCCAGCGCCATCTGGCGCAAGCCGTTGAGTTTCGCGCTGACCACTGCGTCCACACCCTGGCCCACGTGGCATTCCACGCACTTCACCCTTGAATGAGGGGATTGCTGATACGCTGTCCATTCCGGCCCCATCACTGAGTGGCAGGCGGTTCCGCAGAACTTGGGTTCATCCATGAATTTCATGGTCCGAAACCCGGCACCGGCGATAAACAGTACATTCACCATGGTCAAAATTAAAATGATTAGAAACACCCGGGACCCGAAAAACCCCTCCCGGATGTCTCCGTCGTCAAATCGCTCGTTCAAAAGCTCCCGGGTGGACTTTTTCTGTTGCTTACTGTACCGGTACCACGCCAGCGGCATCAGGGCCAGGCCCATGAGAAACATGGCCGGGAACAGCATGTAGGTGATCAGTCCGATGTATGCGTTGTCCAGCACTCCAATCAACCGGAGAAACTCAAAGAACAGGAAACCGGCAAAAGCCGTAGTCGTGAATATGACCCCGGCCTGGCCGATCCGATTGACTGATATTCCCCGGATAAAATTGCGATACTTCTGAAACATGATTCAGTCGCTTTCCATCACTTGGTGGAGAACATGTTTTTGTAAATTTTCTGCATTTCTCCACTCTTGATGGCCGCCTTCAGGTCTTTTGTCGGCTTCTGCAGCCATTGATGCATGGGATCGTCCTTCAACAGCTTGTCAATGGCGGCATTGACTTGCGGATCATTGAGCTCACGGGCTTCCGGAATGAACTTGAAGTAGAAATGCTGGGCAACCTCATAGAAACCATGCCACCAGGTGTAATCCGGGCCGAACATGGCGGCACCGTGACGGGCACGTCTCCCCTCGTGGTGCCAGAGTTCCCAGTAGGTCCATTCAATCTTATTGGAAAAGGCCGCCGGATTCTTCAGCAGGTGTCTCTTCTTGATCAGCTTCATGATTTTCGTGGCCGGTATTGCAAACTTCTCGTTGTACAATTTCACCGTCGCATCTAACTGATAGTAATGGCCATCCGCAAACGACTGGCCATGACAGTTGGTGCAGACGTCTTCCATGTTTTTCCGCTTCTGTTGCCAGTTTTTCTGTTTCTTGGAAATCGGAGCCCGGAGGTTCCAGGAAATCCGTGCCCCCACATCATGGGTCACCTTCTGTTTCCGGGTGGCGGACATGTGGCAGCTGGCACAGGTGGGGGCTTCATAATAATCCTGCCCCACGACCCATCTGTCTGCCTTCAGATTCATGTCTTCTTTGTGGGTGTAATAGGCATTTCCATGCTTGGATTCCTCATAAATCTCTTTCTGGGGATGATCCGGGCCAAGGTGGCACTTGGAGCAGGCCTCGGGCTGGCGGGCCTGTGCCTTTGAAAAGGCGTGACGGGTATGACAGGGCGTGCAGGACCCCTTGGATCCGTCGGGGTTCAGTCGGCCGATACCGCTGTTGGGCCAGGTTGCCCGGGACAGGCGGTTGGGCGATTTCGGGTCAATTTTCACCTTGGAGCCGTGGCAGTTTTCACAACCCTGGATTGCAACCGGCTCTCCACCGGCCACATGGGCGAGGTAGGCGTCGTTGGAATCGAGAATCAATCCCGCTGTAGCATGATGGGAGGCATCCACTTCCTTCATTTCCTTCTCATGGCAGCGGCCACAGTCCATAGGTGTCACCAGTGTGGCAATCCGCGCGTCGTAGTGCATGTACGCGTCTTTATCCCCTTTCTTCGCCTGATGGCAATCAAGGCAGGTTACATCATGTTTCGCATGGGCAGACGCGAACCACTGCTTGTAGATGCCCGGCGACTTGTCTTTGTGGCAGGTCATACATTTCCCTGCAACGGTTTTTGGTGACGGGACAGCCCCGAACACGAGATACCCTGCGGTACAAACCAGAATAACAGACCAGAACATTCGCTTCATAAAATCCTCCTCCCCTTTACGGAAAAATTAAGGTTCTCAAACAAAAAATTAAGACTTTTTCTCTTATACAATATCACGTTATAATTTCTTTCCACAAAAGAATTTGATATAGGTCAAAAAATAGCATCTTTTTTGTAGTCAGTCACTTGACTTTACAAAAACGGAATGTTATAGTCAGGGCTGTGAGGCATCAAGAGTGCGAAGAACCTCTCAAGCCTCTCAACTTCCCTTGAATTTCAAGGGAAGTTGTTGTAGTTTCAGTCGGTGCTGCCGGTCATAAGCAACTTTTTGTAGCAACAAAAGGCCGTCAGCTTCGTTTAATGCCCTGAGTAAGACAGGGCCGCCACAAAACAATTGAGACACGGAAAGGAGTATAAAAGATGAAAAAACAGATGAAAACAATCGCACTGGCACTGATTATCGCATTGGGAATTACCAGTTCAGCATATGCGCTGGATGCTTTAAAGAAAGGGGTGGAACCGGGGAAATGGACCCAGGATCTGAACGCTGCCACTGAGTACGCAAAAGATAACAATCTCCCCATCATGGTCATGTTCACCGGTTCAGACTGGTGCTATTGGTGCAAATTGATGGAAAGCTCGGTCTTTTCCGGGGATGAGTTTTTCAAATGGGCAAAGGATAAGCTCGTTCTGGTTGCCATTGACTTCCCACGGGACAAGAGCAAGGTTCCTGCAGCATATCAGGCCAGAAATCAAGAGCTGGGAAAAGACTTTCAAGTTCGCGGTGTTCCCACTTATGTGTTTTTGAAACCGGACGGAAAAACAGAAATCGGACGGTTAACCGCCGGGAGAAACAAAACACCAAAGAGTTTCATTCAGGAAATCAATCAGCTTCTGAAAAAGTAGAACGCATACAAATCATGGGCGGGCAATTGCTCGCTTTTTTTATTTATAAGGAAGAGTTCGTAAATGATTTTGAATTTGCTGGAATGGTTTGTTGTCGAAACTATTTTTCTTTTTAATGAAATGGCGCTCTTTCTGCTTCTTGGATTCTTTCTTGCCGGGGTAATTCACGCCTTTTTGCCCGGTCACAGGATTCAGGCCACCCCGGGGGGCGGCCTTTGTGTTTCTGATGGCGGGGCCTGCCACCAACACAGCCAGTCTGGCTGTTTTATGGAAAACGATTGGACGTAGGGCCACTCTCATTTATCTCACCACCATCATCGCCGGAGCCATTCTCGGTGGTGTGGCGTTTGACACATGGTTTTCAGTCGCCTTTCAAAAAAGTTACACCGCTGTTCATCATGCCGACGGATGGTTTGACTGGGTCAAGACCGGGGGATCTGTGGTTCTGGCACTCCTTTTGGTACACTCTCTCTGGCCTGGTAAGAAAACGCCCGGCTGTGAAATGCCGGAGGCGTTGCCGAGCCTGGAAATAACGGTTCTGGGCATGACCTGCAATCACTGTAAAATGAGTGTGGAAAATGCCGCAAAATCGATTCCAGGCGTCACAAATGCCGAGGCGATTCCGTCTGAGAACAAGCTTCGGATTTTTGGTCAGGCGAACGTGCAGGCAATCAAAAAAGCAGTGGAAAGCGCCGGGTACACACTCCCATAACGCATTTTCAGTGGTAGAATTATATGGCCTGAGTCTTTCCCCAAAGGCGGCACGATGACAAACTGTTCAGAAAAGGGACCCCATCTCCTGACTTCCCACGGAAAAATAATCAAGCTCCCTGTGACGGACACAGATTCACTTTTTATGCGGCGTTTCTGTGAAAACCCGGAAGGAAAACCGGTATTGATGGTTCATGGCGCCATTGAAGACAGCCATATTTTTTATTCTGAATCGGGTTTGGGATTGGCTCCATTCCTTGCCAGGCAGGGATTTGATGTGTATGTGGTGGATTTCAGAGGACACGGATGCAGCAGGCCCGCCATCAGCCGGGAAAGTCACTACGGGCAATATGAGATGATCTGTGAAGACTTTCCTGCCATGCTTCATGCCGTACGCCGGGAACGCGGAACTTCATCGGTTTCGCTTGTGGCGCATTCCCTTGGCGGGGTCATTGCTTCGGCTTCACTGGTCCGGTTTCCTGAACTCAGAAAGTATGTTTCAGCCATGGTGTATTTCGGGTCCAAACGCGTTGTGCAGGCACGAAACATTCAGAGATTTATGAAAATAGACCTGATGTGGAGAATGGTTGGTGGCATTTTGTGTCGCTTGTACGGCTATCTCCCGGCACGCCAATTTTCCTTTGGAGCAGACAATGAAACCCTCGGATACTTTCGGGAAAGCTGCAAATGGATTCGCCCTGGTAAGTGGGTTGACCCAAGGGATGGTTTCGACTACGGGAAAGGCGCAAGAGGAATTGTCTTTCCCCCTGCCCTGTTTATTGCCGGGGCAGGAGATAAATGCCTGGGTTTCCCGGGAGATGTCCGGGCATTCATGGATGAACACGGGCAGGATCAGCCTTTTCACTTTCTGCTTCTTTCAAGGGGAAACGGCAATCTTCTGGACTATGGCCACATTGACATGCTGACAGGGAAAGATGCGTCCCATGATCATTTTCCCCAGGTGGCACAGTGGCTTCTTAACCCGAGCAATTTGAACAAATCCGGTTAACCGCTTTCATTGCTTTTTGATAAGGCATCACTTTCATGGATTCAATCTTTTTTTTCTGAATTCCCGTCCAGAATGGATCGGATTCGGCCTGACACCTCGTCCATGGTATACGGTTTGTAAATCAGTGTATCCGGTATTCCACCACGGCCGTTGAGAAAGTCGTCCGTGTACCCGGTGGAAAAAAGGATGGGGATTCCCGGAAATCGGGCCCGGAGTGTTTCAGCCAATTCCAGCCCGCCCATTTTCGGCATAATTACATCGGTAAATACAAGAGAAAACGCATTCGGCTGTTCTTGCAACACAGAAATTGCCTCTTCGCCATTTTCCACCGCCACA
>QMQE01000126.1 GCA_003650445.1 Acidobacteriota bacterium
GAAACAAAGCAGGGAATGGCCTGGCCCCCTTCTTTCGCTCACTCGCACTTTCACTCGCACTATTCTCACCCCCACTTCTACCCGAAGAGATAAGGTTGAGGTTAAGCAAAGACAAGGTTAAGTGAAGAAAAGACAGGGAATGGCCAACTCCCTTCCCCTCTTTCGCGCACTCGCACTCGCACTTTCACAATTCTTACTCCTACCCCCGAGGCGCGTCGCTGGGGTTACAGAATCTGTTTGATCTGGTTTCCTTCGTCCATGATGAGCAATTTGGGTTTGTAGCCCTGAATTTCCTTTTCTTCGAGCGTGCGATACGTGACGATGATGATCTTGTCCCCCGGCATTCCCAGCCTGGCGGCGGCACCATTCAGTTCAAACTGTCCTTTTCCACTTTCGCCTTTGATAGCGTAAGTTATAAGCCTGGCACCGTTGTTCACGTTGAAGACGTGAATCTGCTCAAATTCTGCGATGCCGGCTTTTTTGAGGATAGCTGCGTCAATCGTCAGCGAACCGGAATACTCAAGGTTGGCGCCGGTGAGGGTCGCCCGATGAATCTTGGCGCTGAGAAATTTTCGTGACATCTGCTTCTCCTTCTGAGGCATTTCATTCGGAATAATTGTACATCACCGATTTTGACAGGCAAGGGGAATTTTCCCGGCAGCCAAGCCGCCGGGAAACTGTTGAGGTTGAACAAAAGGCAAGGTTGAGTAAAATCAGGGAGTTTGCCATTGATGATTCATAACCAATTCTCTATCTTTTCCGAATCTTTTCCGGACTTAAACTCAGACTCAAACTCAAATTCAAACTTGTCTTCTCTTCCCGTCTTTCTGTTGACACGGGGGAATGCCATGCTATAATACTTTTCTGTTGGACAGGGGGAGTTGTGCGGATAGAAGTTGCAAAGATTGAACAGAGACCACTTAGAGGGGATTTCAGGATTCAGAAACGGGTGATGGACCCGGGCTCAACTGACACTTTTACTGTTGATGATTGCGTCGTTGAATTTGAACTGTATCGGATCAGCGAATCTGAGATTATGCTGAAAGCCCACTACTTCGGGTCATTGGAACTTGCGTGTACAACCTGTCTGGAAATGTATGAGACCAAGGTGGATGAAAGGTTTTCGGTGTTGTTTACATCAACTCCGGGTGAGGTTGAGGGAGTTGTAACACCGGAGGGGTACGACAGTGACGTTCAGTTGCTGGAAGGAGATGTGATTGAGTTGGAACGTCAGGTGCTGGATACGATGCGCCTGAATATCCCCATGTCTCATCAGTGCCGGGAAAATTGTCGCGGGATTTGTCCCACATGTGGCAAGAATCTCAATGAAGGCGATTGCAATTGTGTAATTGAGACTGTTGATCCGAGATGGAAAGATTTAGAATTATTTTTGAATAAGAAGGAGTGAGTTATGGCTAATCCAAAACGAAAAATTTCAAAAGGGAAGCGGGACAGGCGTCGGTCACATGATGCTATGAAGGTGCCGGAACTGACGATTTGTCCGAACTGCCAGGAAAAGAAGCTGCCCCACAGAGTATGCCCCCATTGCGGATATTACAAAGGGGAGCAGGTGGTGGAAGTGAAAGAATTTTGAGTGGAGAAAAATAATTTTCTTTTTTGAGGGAAGCCTTTTGGGGCTTCCCTTTTTTTATTCAGCGATTCGATTCCAAAGGGTATACAGAAGGAAAAATTTTCCAATGGTAAAGCAGAGCATGGCGGTCATCAGTGCGGAGGCAAGGAGAGGTGGCGCTTGCAGGTAGCAGCCGATTCCGAGGAAAAAGAGAGGGATGCCTATAGTGCCGGATACAATGAGTAAGAATGCAAAAAAATCTCTCCATTTCAAGGAATTGCGCCATCCGGCCATCGGTGTTTTCAAAGAAAAACCAATGTCACGTTGAAAGTAGATGATTCTGGAACGCCATTTCAGGTAAGTCAGCCATTTCCATGTGAGTCCGATGAGGAGAATCAACAGGAGATAGCTAAGCAGTACCGGAACCTCTGTGTTAGCGCTGAGGCGAAGGTGAATGATCAGTGGCGAAAGGGCTGCATACAAAATTCCACCTGAAAGAAGATAAAGAAAAAGGTAGAAAATCGAAGTGCTGAGGTACATTAAAAAATCCATACGTTTCAGGGGACGTCCCAGCAGGGTGGAAAGGGAGGATAGAATCAACCAGCCATCCAGAACGTAGAGAATAAGGACAAGGGGCAAGACAAGAGGGGCCAGTTGATGCCAGAGTCCGAAAACATGAAACAGGCCGAAGTGTTCCTTTATAAAATGCCCCGGTGCAGTTACAAAATAAGCGAGGATGAGGAGAGCGACCTGAGTCAGGTAGTGTATGGCCATTTCCTTTTTCAAAGTGTTAAAAAACATAGAAATATAACTCCATTACAATCAGAAGCAGGGCGGCGCTTCCCATTCTTCTAGCTGTGTTTCCCTTTTTACTGTATCGATTGTTGGACCGATCCATGTCGATGAGTATTTCCCTTTTCGGGTCAATGCAGGCCTCAACGAGACGGATTTCGGACCCTTTGTTCACAATGACGGTTTTTGTTGATTCTTCCGCTTCCAGTTGTCCATTGAGAACGCTGCCGTCGCTGAAGGTCAGTCGGTAGGGGACAGGAAGGGGGAGTTGGTGTTTTCCCATGATTACGGTGAATCGAACGGTTTTTTCATTGGCAGTCGCTTCCATGTAGGCTGTCTTTTCCGGTACAAATCCCTTAAAAGGTGGGATGGCTACCCGGTTCACCTGAAGGATTGCTGCGTCTGGAACAGTATTGCTGTGTATGACAATATCCATGAGTTTTGAGTAGCGATTATCTGTGTGGGCATTGAAGATACGGAGAAAATCTTTCCCATTAGGATGGGTGAAGCGGAATTGATTGAAGTAGTCTTTCATGATTTCAATTATTTTGTCTTTACCGATGATATTCTCCATTGTTTTGAGTAGCATGGAAACTTTGTCATAGCTGGCTTCGGTGTAGGCGTTCCGGTTGGTGTATGTGTCAGCAGGCTGATCGGGTTTCTGATAGCGCAGAGCAGTGTAATCGTTGTTGAGCATCCGGTCAAAGCCATCTGCACAGAAGCGGGGAAGGGCATTGAAGTTGCATTTTCCGTAAAGGTCTTCCATTATCAGGGCGGTCATATAGGTGTTGATGCCTTCATCTACCCATGCTTCCCGGAATTCGTTGGATGCCAGCATTCCCTGGAAGTAACTGTGCCCGAATTCGTGGACTACGGTTTCTTCGGGCAAACGAAACCATTCCGGGACAAGTTTCAGGGCAAATCCGGTTGAAATCATCGGGTATTCCATCCCCGAAGCCGGCAGTGCGCAAAAAGGTGTATCAATGACAGTGTAGGCCGAATAGGGGTAGGGGCCAATGTGGGTGTTGTACCAGCGGAATGTGCCTTCAAGGGCGTCCATTTCGCGCAGTGATACGGATTCATGGCCTGGCGGGTAGGCGACCGTCAGCTGGCAGTTGCCTACTTTTCTTTTTCTGAATTTGAACTGATCCCATGCAATGGCCACAAAATCATGAACATCTTCAGCGTAGTAATGAAATTTGTTTCTATGATTGGCAGTCGCTTTCTCCTGTTTGATACCGGTTGCGATAATGTTAAATCCCTCCGGTACATCGAAGCGGACGTCATAGACGGCAAAATCGGAATAGAATTCCCCGTTTCCACCATACTGGGGGCAGTCCCAGCTACCATCCTTTCTCAAAACTCCCAGTTTGGGGAACCACTGGGCAATCATGTGAAAGGAACCGGCATAGCCGCTTCTGATGACGAGCCGGGGAAGCCTGGTTTCAAATTCAATTTCAATGAGAGTTGATTCTCCGGGGTTCAGGGGGTAAGGAAGGGTAAACGCTGCCACAGTGTTGTTCACCTGCAAGGTATGCAATACAGAGGAGAAATTCACTGTGAGGTGGAGAATTCGGCAGTAGCCGATGGTTTTTCGGTTTACCGGAACTTTCAGCATTTTCCGTAAGGGGGCAATCTCTGATTCCATTGGCGTCTGGTTGGATGCAAAAGCGTTTAAGTACAGATGGATCTGAATGGATTCAATGGCTTTGTGGCTGGTATTCAGAAAATAGATTTTTTCCCTTCCTGAGATGATGTGACTGTCGGTGTCCAGATTCGCAGAGATTTGATAGCCGACGTTCCGGGGGCTCAGCGGGGGTGTGAAAGTCGGTGTATCTGTCTGAACAAAAGGATTTTGGCCAAAGGCGTTCAGGGCCAGAAAAAAGCCAAAGAAGGCGGCAGAAATATTCTTCATCTTTTTAATTTAATGTCTTTACACTGCTTTTCTGGTGAATTACGGCGTTTGTAACGGCCTTTGCGTCATTGAAATTCCGAATCAAATGCGGTGTAATAAAGAGTAAGAGTTCGGTTCTTTTGTTTTCTTTTTCCCGGGTGCCAAACAGGGAACGCAGGATGGGTACTTTGTAAAACCAGGGCAGCCCTCGGGTTCCATTTTTATTTTTTTGCTGAATCAAGCCGCCCAGTACCATGGTTTCTCCGTTTCGAAGGAGGAGTGTGGTGTTGATGATTCGCTGGGTGGAGATGGGATTCCCGTTGCTGTCAACGCCGGTTAAATCACTTACATCCTGCTTTATTTTCAGGAGGATGTCTCCTTGCTGGTTGATATGCGGGGTGACGTTGAGGACAATGCCGTAATCCCGTTCTTCAAAGTTGCTGAAAATACCGCCGATTCCGGTGGCAGTGTTGGTATTGATGGAGGTTTGGACAAAACGTCGTTCCACAACTTTCATTGATGCCTCGGTGTTGTCGTAGGTGACCAATTTGGGGTGGGAGAGTACCTTTGCTTTGTCGGCTTGAGCGTAGGCATTGAGGACGGCCATAACCTGACCGTCATTGACCGAAAGAGCATACTGAAACCCTGTCCCTTCTGCAACGTTATTCAGGGGGAAGTTGGAAGAGCCGGAGCTTTCAAAGGAGTTGTTTCCCCAGGAACCCCGCAGACGTCCATTTTGCCCGAATGACCAGCCTAATCCAAGTTGGGTGGTGTCATCCAGTGTAACTTCCGCGATAACACTTTCAAGCAGGACCTGCTGGGGCTGCTGATCCAGTGATGCGATAATCCGTTTGATTTTAGCGATGTTTTCCGGGATATCAGTTATGATGATTGAATTACTTCTTTTGTCTGCTACGATTTCACCCCCCTTGGAGGATTTGCCCAGCCCGGTTTCTCCTTTCAGGGTTTTGACGATATCATCTGCTGTTCCGTAGTTCACTTTAATAACTTCCGTACTTTTGTCTGCGAGAGCTCTGGGGATGATTTCAATGATGCCGCCTTTGCGGATGCTGGTGAGTTTGTTAAATTGCAGAACCGTATCCAGGAGTTGATCCCACGGGATATTCTGGACTTCAATGGTAATGGTGCCGTGAACCTGGTCATGGACGAGGAAATTAACTTTTGCTACCTGGGAAATTGCACGGAAAAAATCGTGAATATCTGCTTTGTAGAAGGAGAGAGTGACAGGTGTTCCGGTGTAGGTTTTTGCTTCTTTCAAAACTTTTGCCGGAATTTTATTCATGGCTTTCGGATTTTTCACCGGCTGAATTGGCTTGACGTCCAGCACTTTCAAGTTTGTCAAGCTGGCCAGGTCACCGGTGGCGGGTGTCTTAGTATTTTCCTTATGCACACACGACATGGTTAGAATAAGGATTGGAATCAGCAGCAAAATCCGTTTCATGTCTTACTCCTTCTTCTTTATCTTAGATAAATTTAAAATCAAATCATAACGGAGGCCCCGGGATTCCAGAACTACCTTGTTTGCGGAAATTTCTTCAATGGTGAGGATGCCGATTTTCTGGCCTTTTCGATAAAATTGATGGTTGATGATGGCAATGCTACCATTGATAATGCCGGTAAGGGAAATGTTTGCCAGCGTCGTTTCCGGTTTTTTCTCTTCCGTAGCTTTCTGTTGTGCCTTGGCCTGAGACAGGAAGGCGGGCCGTGTAAACGGGTTTTTCTTGGCAGCGTACAAAGGGGATAGTGCAAAGAAAACCAGGAGCAAGGAGATAAAAACCCTATTTCTTTTTCTTTGTTTCATTCTTTTTCTCCTGTACTTCTTCCCTGTACACCTGAATGAGCTGTTCAAGGGCCGGGATCTTGAATGTATTAACTGCAAAGGATGTCATGATTCTTGATGGATTTTCTCTATCTACATTGATTTGAATTGTATCAATGGTCATCAACCGTTCAGAAGTTTCCACGGATTTTACAAAATGAATGATGTGGTCAAAATCTGCCGCTGCTGATATCAATAGCGGGATACTGGTATATTTTCTTGTTTGGATATAGTCTTTTTCAGAAATACTCTGAATCAGAAAAGTGAGTTTTTCGGAATCAGCGAGATGGCTGAGAACAGTTGCGATTTCATCCTGGCTTGGTACCTGCCGTTTCAATTTCTGAAACTGGTTTCTGAAAGCAAGGCTTTTTTCTTTACCCTGAGCCAGGCGCTGTTCTACAGTTGTCAGCACTTTGAGCTTCTGTTCCAGCGAAAAGGATTCCTGGGTCATCTGGCTGTTATCCAGGCTCAATTGGCTGGCTTTTGTGGAAAGAGGCGAAATGATCAGCATATAGAAAACCAGGAAAATGCAGATAAACATGAAGAAAGGAACTATTTTCTGGTCTCTGGGATGCAGGGATACAAATTTCTTTTCCAGTTTTAAGAGAAATTGTCTCATTTCCTTTTCTCCGTCCATAGCATTGTGATGGAAAAAGTGTAATATCGAATATCGTCGTTTTCTGCCGCTCTTACGTTCACCTTCACACTGCCAAAGTTTTTTTCCATTTTACCGACGAACTTGTTGAAAACTTTGAGAGAAGTTGTGCCCCCGTCAAGTGAAAGCGAAATGGAACGTCCCTGGGTGTCAGGAAAACTTTTTCCGCTGAAATTGTCGAGCCAGATGCCCTGGTCCATTAAACTGCTTATTTTTCCAAGGATTTCTGTCCAGCTGGTCTTTCGGTCAAACAGACTCGATACGGTTTGGATGCTCCCTGCCAGTGCCTCATTATCAGATTTAAGCCTTGCCACTTGTACCGACAGATTCATAAGTTCCTTGTCTTTCTGGTGAAGCGCTTCGAGTTTTTTTGTCAAAGAGGCATGCTTGTGCGAAACCACGGCGTAGCGAGTGCCGACTACGGCAAATACAATAATGAAGAGGGTGATCAGGAGAGCACTGCCAAGTATCATCATGTTGAAGTAAAAGTTTTCCGGCATTTTTTTCTGCGAAAGGTCTTTTGAAAAAAGGTTGAAATGGGATTCGTAGTGTGATCTTACCATGGCATTAACCCCATACCGATTGCGACGGCAAACTGACTGGCATTTCTTGGGATGCCACCCCGGACCTGCAGGCCTTTGAAAGGATGAAGAATGTTTGTTATGACGCCCAGTTGTTCCAGGAAGAAGGATTCAATACCGTTTAAATCGGCCAGGCCGCCGGTGACGTACACTCTGCTGACGTTGCCTCCCCTGGAAACAGATGTATAGAAGTTAAAACTCTTGTTAAGTTCAGCCATTAAAGATTCGAGGATTGAGCCGGAAA
>QMQE01000127.1 GCA_003650445.1 Acidobacteriota bacterium
AATAGCCAATTCCCGTCTTTTGCGCTCTAGACCGCAGGGAAAAGAAGAGAATTTAACACAAAGGCACAAGTGCATAAAGTTCAGAATGTTAAGAGGGAAATTGAGGGTATGTAAACCTGCACTGCCGACTGACACCGGCAGTACGAAACTTTCCCGGAAGCGCCCCTTATGAGCAAGCTCAACGGTTCACCTCAGCTCAAGTTCCTATTTCAAAAACAAAATTTTTGAAACGTGGGTTCTCCTTGACAGCGAAATAGTTGGCCATTTTTTCATCCTTTCCCAATTATCTTTTTTTATATTATGTAATTATTCTCTCTTTATCTTACCTTTGTGCCTTAGTGCCCTTGTGTTAAATTCTTCTCCCTCTCGTCTCTTCCCTTCCCTTCCGCTCCTCCCCCCTCTGCGTACTCTGCGGCCTCTGCGGTGAGTCCCCTTCTATTCCCATCTTAATTCCGTGATTTCAAATGCGCTCTAATATTGTTAGAGACGAACTCTCAGAGTTGCATTGTAAGCAGCTATAATTCGGCTACAGACTTCCGCCATTGCTAATGCAGCCTTTGTTCATAACAACAACACGGGTGGCAATGTCATTGGCTTCTTCACGGTTATGGGTGACGTACAGGAGGGTAAAGTTCAGCTCTTTATGGAGACGGAGGATTTCTTTTCTGAGACGAACGTTCAGTTCAAAATCAAGGCTGGATAGAGGTTCATCCATCAGGAGCACTCCGGGTTCAAGAACAAGTGCCCGTGCCAGGGCGACACGCTGCTGCTGACCACCGGAGAGCTGTGCCGGTTTTCGGTCGCCAAACCCTTTCAACCCCACAAGTTCAAGTATTTTTTTTAGTTTTTCTTTTCGATCGTCCTTTCTGATGCCCCTCGCTCTCAGCCCGAATTCAATGTTTCCCCTGACGGTGAGATGGGGCCATAGTGCGAGGTCTTGAAATACCATGCCGAGATTGCGATGCTCCGGGTCAACGAGAATGCGTCCGTTTTCTGCTACTTTCTGCCCACCGATGCTGATGCTGCCGCTGTCCGGGGCAATAAAACCGGCAATGAGTCTTAGAATTGTGGTTTTACCGCAGCCAGACGGCCCCAGTATGACGGTGCGCTCCCCGCTGTTTATTTTCAGCGAAACCTCGTTCAATGCCTTTGCACTGTCATGGTTGTAGCCTTTTGAAACAGAATTCAACTCAATTATTTTCATATTGCTTCCTTTTTAGAAACAGGGTTGGAGATCATCCACAGAATCCCGGCAGGTACGATGGTAACGGCTATCATAAGAATACAAAGCGCCGCAATGAGACCAGGAGAGCCATTGGCCATCAGGGTGAAAATCCGCACCGGTAGCGTGTCATGGCCTGCAGGGTAAACCAGCATGGTGATGCCGGTATCGCGCAGGGAAAAGATGTACCCTACAATCCAGCTGGCAAAGAGGCTCCGTTTTGCAAGTGGCGCCACAATCAGTGCCATTCTTCTGAACCAGCTGGCACCGGCAATTTGTGCGGCTTCTTCCATGGAACTCGGAATCTGCGCCAGATAGGTGGCGGAGATTCGGCTGGTCAAGGCCGTGTACCGGGCCAGATAACCCAATATGATAATCAACGGTGTGGCGTAGATAAAATTGGCCCATTGGTGATTCCACAGGCTCACCAGGCCGATGCCGATGACGGTGCCGGGAAGGGCAAAAAGAAAAATGGTCATAAAGTCAACAGATCGCCAGAAGCACACGGCCTTCGTCTGGATCAGATAGCCGGTAAAAAAGCCAAGGAGGGTCAGAACTGTCGCCCCGGCAGCCGCGTAGAGAAGACTGCGAAGGAGGCTGTCCCCTGCCCGGTTCAGTGCCTCGCCATAACTTTCAAACCCGGCGGATTGAATCAAGAGGACAATGAGGGGCAAAACCACCAGCAGAAAAGCCAGTAGACTCACCCACATGAGCATCAAAGTCCGATACCTCCCAAGGCGTACCGGTTGGGCTTTCGCGGCTTCATGGGCTAGGCTGAGCCCGGTGCCCCTGTCCCTGAGAAACCAGAATTCCACCGCAAGGATTGCCAGGGTAAGCACCGCGAGGGGGACTGCCGCCGCAGTAGCGGCTTTGAAGTTGTAAAAGGCGGAAAACTGGGTAAAGCTCTCCACCGGAAAAACATCGTAGCGAAGGAAGTTCGGAACGCCGAATTCCCCGAAGCTGAGGAGAAACACCAACATAGCGGACAGGAGAATACCGGGCAGAATCAGAGGGATGGTGATGCTCTTCAGCACTCCCCGCCAACCGGAAACCAGTCGCCCGGCTTCTTCAAGACGGGGATTGACCGATTTCAGGAAAACCATGGTCAACACCATGGGAATGGAAAGGAATGCGGAAAAGAGAACCAGTACACAACCGGGAAGGCCGAAAAGGAGGCGGGAAACTGTCTCTGTGAATCGGGGACTGGTAATGGGGGCCAGCAGGCCGCCGGTGCCAAGGAGGTCAAACCACGATACTGCTGAGATGTATGGAGGAATCAACAGCGGAATGACAAAAAGAAAAATGAAAAACCGTCGAAGGAGAAAGTCTGTTTTACCGAAGAGAATCCCCAACGGCACACCCACCGCCACAGTCAGCACCGTTACAATGGACGACAATACCATGCTGTGTCCCATCAGCACCCACTGGTGACTGGAGGCGAGTACCCCCTCGTATGCTGAAAAACTTAAGTGGCCATCAACGGTGAGACTTTTTGCCACCATGGAAAGAACCGGCAGCAGGCCCACAATCAACAGAAGAATGACGATGAGGGTCAGGAAAACGCGTTTTTGCACCTACAACCCCATCCATCCCTTCAAAAACGGCTGAATTTCGACCATTTTGGCAGCAACTTCGCTGTAATTCACCTGCATTACCCTGATTTCACCGATTGGCTTCAACTCCGGCGGCAATTTAACCCCCGGGTGAAGGGGGATCTGGGCACAATCGGCAAAAGCCAGTTTCCGCTCCGTTTCCTTCGATAAGAGATAATCAATCAGCCTTTTCGCCACCTTTGGGTGCTGTGCCCCTTTAATCAGTACTGTCGCATTGGGGACAATAAAGCAGCCGATTCCATCCTTTCCCTGGTCAGGGTACACCATGACAATTTCCTTTCCCTGGCGAATGCGGTTTACCGCGTCATCACTGTCCACAAGGCTGAAATCATACTGCCCTGCGGCAACAAAGTCAGCGCTTTCCCCGTTATTTGTGGAAATTGCCACACCATTTAGCTTCAAAGCATTCATAAACGCCTTTCCTTTTTCGTTCCCCCACATTGTGAAAAGGGCGGCGACCTCGGATGTTGTCGTCCCGAAGAGGGGATTCGTAATCACAGATCTTCCTTTCCACCTGGGATTTGTGTATGCATTTATGGATTCAGGCTTCTCTTTCACCTTTTTGTTTACAACAAACACCCGGGCCCGGGCGGAAAAACCCGTCCAGTACCCGTCTTTATCCTTAAACATAACCGGGATATCCCCGGCATTTGGCGAAGTATAGGGAGAACTGACCCCTTTCTGCCTGAGGACCTCTGCGCGAATAGGCTCATTGGCCCAGTACACATCGGCCTGGGGGTTATTCTTCTCTGCAATCAGGCGGTTCATGGAGCCGGTACTCTTCGCTTCCTCGGTATCGTACACCGCTTTCACCCGGATACCGGTTTCCCTTTCAAAATCCTTCAAAATCGGTTCCGAAAAAACCTGGTCCTCGGAAACATACACCACGACAGTCTGTTCTTTTGCTTTTTCTTTCACCGTTGCCTTTGATGGCCGAAACAGCAAAATCCCTGCAACAACAAAACAAACAATCAAAAGGAAAAATACTGTTTTTTTCATCATTTCACCTGTTTTTGCAAATTATGTCCCACAAGTCGCACAGAAAAATCGTCAAAGGATGTTACTGCATCCGCCTTTGTCCACATGCCCACGCCTCCGGAAGCGTTTACCTTGCTCCAGTTTCCCTGAAGCAGCTTTTTGCCATTCAAGTATCCCTCAAAATGACTCCCCTTTTGAACAATTTTCATTGTATGCCACTTTCCGGCAGGGAGCTTGATTGTGGCACTTCCCAATATCCGTCGAACGCCTTGGATGACAGAATACACGCAGAAATTGTCCTCCAGGGGATTGAAGCGGGCAACGTAGTAATTGTTCCTGTCCCGGACCCGCCACATGATGCCCCCGCCCTGGTCGCCCCTGCCCTTCAGGGCTTTGAAACGCACCGTAATTTCACCGTCCATGAAAGAAATCGAATGGGTCCAGCAGATATTGAACGTACCGCCGAAGCGGTGGTTCGGGCTGGTCATTCCAAGAACATGGCTGCCGGAAGGCGCACTCCTGTCCGAAATTACCTGCCAGGTCTCCATCGGCCCCCGCAACCTCGTGGCATCCGCCATCCATTCTGCAGGCAGCTTTCCAACCGGAACATTTTCGAAATTTAAAAGAATATTTTCCTTTTCTTTCATTGCTTTTGTGCGTTTGGAATTGAGGCCTTTCGCCTGAATCCCGCCTGAAACCGCCGTTGTTAGAAATACGGCAATGAGCATCACCGTTCTCACCATCGTAAATTGCATTTTAATTCCGTGCATTTGCTCCTCCTTCTGTTTCCGGTTTTTCCGATGCTCCTATTTTAGCCCGATTCCTCCTCCAATCAAAACAAAAACTGTCAGTTCCCGGCAGCCGCTCACAAGGTTGACAACCTGTGTATAGTTTGCTATCAATAATTATTATGTTTTTAGCACAAACTTTTCCAAGCCGAATTTTTGCGCTATAATGAATCCAGGTTTCACAAAAATCATGAAAGGAGGTAACAAGTATGGATGTATTAACACTGTCACGGCTTCAGTTCGCTGTGGCAACTTATTTCCACTTCCTGTTTGTTCCGCTGACACTGGGACTTTCGCTACTGGTGGCAATTATGGAAACCATGTACGTAAAAACCGGGGATGAGGAATACAAACGGATTACCAAGTTCTGGGGAAAATTGTTTCTCATTAACTTTGCCATTGGAATTGTCACCGGTATTACGCTGGAATTCCAATTCGGCACAAACTGGTCCCGATATTCGGTTTTCATGGGGGATATTTTCGGTTCTCTCCTTGCAATTGAGGCCACCCTTGCCTTTTTTATGGAATCCACTTTCATCGCGGTATGGGTGTTCGGATGGGAAAGGCTCAGCAAGAAGATGCACGCTGCCGCCATCTGGATAGTATTCATCGGCTCCAACATTTCGGCGTTCTGGATTTTGACAGCAAACGCCTGGATGCAGCACCCGGTGGGATATTCATTGAATAACGGGCGCGCGGAACTGGCGAGTTTTCTTGATGTCATCACCAACCCCTACGCTTTCCTGAAATTTTTTCATCAGCTTCCCGCAGCTTACACAGTCGGCGGGTTCTTTGTTATGGGAATCAGCGCATGGCACATTCTGCGGAAAAGCAATGTGGATTTTTTCAAAAAATCTTTCCGCCTTGCCGCAGCCTTCACCTTTATCTTCGCGGTGGTTGTAGTCATCACCGGACATTTAAGCGGTGAAGAGGTAGCAAAATACCAACCGGCAAAACTTGCCGCTATGGAATCTCTCTGGAATACAGAGAAACCCGCAGGGATGAGCCTGCTGGTAATTCCGGACCCGGCAAATGAGAGAAACAGCGTAGAACTTCTGAAAATCCCAAAACTGCTCAGTCTTATTTCACATTTCTCAACCACTGCCGAAGTTAAAGGCCTGAAAGCCTTTCCGAAAGATGAACGGCCACCGGTTACTCCGGTATTCTTCGCGTTCCGAATTATGGTTGGAATCGGATTTCTCATGATTCTGCTTGCATTCTTCGCGTGGCGCTGGCAGGACAAGATTGAGAATTATCCAAAATTTATGAAAATCTTAATCTGGGCGATTCCCCTTCCCTACCTCGCAATCGAACTGGGATGGACAGTGGCGGAAGTCGGCCGTCAGCCGTGGATTGTATACGGACTCATGAAAACATCACATGCTGTATCCACCGCAATCAATACCCCTCAGGTCGCAACCAGCCTGATTGCGTTCACACTGGTCTATACCCTGCTTGGTATCGCGGATTTTTACCTGTTATTCACCTTTGCCCGCAAAGGGCCGAAAGAAAACTGAGGAGGAAATCACATGTTGAACATTACCTGGTTTATCCTGTGGGGACTCCTCTGGGCAGTTTATTTCATGCTGGACGGTTTTGACCTCGGCCTGGGTGCCCTAATGCCCCTCTACGCAAAAAATGACACAGAAAAACGGATGATTTTTAATGCAATGGGCCCATTCTGGGATGGAAACGAAGTATGGCTCATCACCGCGGGCGGCGTTACTTTTGCCGCGTTTCCCAAAACCTACGCAGTCATGTTCAGTACGCTGTACACGCCGCTGCTGATGATTCTGTTCGCTCTGATTCTCCGGGGTGTGGCATTTGAATTCCGCAGCAAAATTGAAAACCCGGGATGGCGTAAAATCTGGGACTGGTGTCTCATTGTCGGCAGCTTTTTCCCCGCCCTGCTGTTCGGAGTGGCTTTTGCCAACATTTTCAAAGGGATTCCATTTGACGTGCAGGGAATGTTTCACGGAAACCTGTTTACGCTGCTGAACCCCTACGGCCTGGCGGGAGGACTGTTCTTTCTGTTCTTCTTCTTCATGCACGGTGCTCTCTGGGCCTCGGTTAAAACCACTGGGATGCCGGCGGAACGGGCAAAAAATGCCGCATCGAAATTATGGATAATCGTCCTGATTCTCGCTGTCATTTTCCTCATTTATTCCAAATTCGCAACATCCCTTTACAACAACTATATGGCGCATCCGATTATGTTTATCATCCCGCTGATTGCCGTAATCGCATTGATTATGGTTCGGATATTTATCTCGAAAAGCGACTGGTGGAAAGCCTGGTTCGCGTCATGTGTCACCATCGTAGCTGTTACCTACTTCGGCCTCGGCGGTATTTTCCCGAACCTTTACCCATCTTCACTTGACCCTGCGGCATCCCTGAACATCTACAATTCTGCATCCACCCAGGGAACACTGAAAATCATGTTTGTTGTGGTGCTGCTGTGCATTCCTTTTGTCATCGCGTACCAGACCTGGCATTACATCACATTACGCCATCCGGTAAACGAAGACATCATCCACGACGACGAAGCCTATTGAGCTGATTTGCATCACGGGAGGGGGGACAATCCTCCTCCCGCTTTTTTTCTTCCAAAACTTTACAAAAAAGCCTTGACAAAGAGAATCAGGATGGTACTATTACGAATAGTTCCTGATAAGGATGGAGGAAAAAATGAGTGAAGTGAAAACAAACATTCTGAATGAAATGAAAAAGGTCGGTAAACCGGTCCGTCCCGGCGATATCGCCAAAGCACTGTCTATTGACGGGAAAGAAGTCTCAAAAGCAATTAAAGAGCTGAAAGAAGAGGGGAAAGTTATTTCTCCGAAACGGTGCTTTTACGCACCTGGCGAATAAACCACAATTATTTAACGGAGGAA
>QMQE01000128.1 GCA_003650445.1 Acidobacteriota bacterium
CTGCGGGGTGGTGCCTGCGGGGCAGGCGCAGTGACTTGTGAATCGTGATTTGTAATTAGCAGAAGCAAAGCAGGGAATAGCCAACTCCCGCGGCGCGTTGCGCCGAATGTTGCGTGATAGGTGTTGAGTGTTAAATGACAGATGAGAAAAATCAGGGAAAATCAAAAGACAGTGGTTGGCCAACTCTTTGATTTTTCTTATCCCTACTCCTGCGGCGCGTTGCGCCGGATGTTAGATGATAGATGTTGGATGTTAGATGACAAGATGAGAAAAATCAGGGAAAATCAAAAGACAGAGAATGGCCATCTCCCTGATTTTTCTTACCCCTACTCCTACCCCTACCCCTACTCATTCCGCAGAGCGGGAAACAGCTTGTGATTGGCTTTTGGGAAGGGAAGGGCGGCGATGTCTTCCATCGTGGCCCATTGCAGGGGTAAGGTGCTTCGGATGTCGCCGTCCAGGATGGTGCAGGAAAAGGCGGTGAGGCGGATTTTGAAGTGCGTGTAGGCGTGGCGGATGGTGGCGATTTCTTCCCCGATTTCCACCTTGATTCCCAACTCTTCCCGGCATTCCCGTTTCAGTGCTGCCGGGAGTGTTTCTCCTGTTTCGACTTTGCCACCGGGAAATTCCCATAAGCCACCGAGGAGTCCATTCTCCGGCCGTTTCTGAATCAGAATCCGTCCGACGGAATCGCGGATTAAAGCGACCACGACCCGGTATTCCGGGACAGGTGCTTTGGGCGTTTTTACCGGCAATTTAGAGATAAGGCCGTCTCGTTTTGCAATGCACAGATGGGCAAGCGGACAACCGGTGCAGTCTGGAGACTTTGGTGAGCAGATGGTGGCCCCCAGTTCCATCATGGCCTCGTTAAAATCCCCGGGCCTGTCGTGGGGGATTTGTTTTGTCAGCAGTTCAGCAAGCTTTTTTCTCGTGTTGGGGTGGGAAATGTCGTTTTCAAGGGCGAAAATTCGGCAGGCGCCCCTCAGCACGTTTCCATCCACAACCGGGATCGGGTGACCGCAGGCAATGCTCATGACTGCGGCGGAAATGTAGGGGCCGACGCCAGGGAGGCGACGAAATGCTTCCGGTTCATCGGGAATAACTCCGTCAAATTCTTCTTTGACTTTCCGGGCTGCCCGGTGGAGATTCCGGGCTCTGGCGTAGTATCCCAGCCCTTCCCAGAGTTTCAGCACGTTCTGAAGCTTGGCTTTCGCCAGTGCTGAAATGTCCGGGAAACAGTTCAAGAAGCGGTGGAAATAGGGGATGACGGTATCCACCCGGGTCTGCTGGAGCATGACCTCGGAAATCCAGACCCGATAAAGGGTTCGATTTTCCCGCCAGGGAAGTGCTCGCCGGTTTTTTTCAAACCAGTCAATCAGAGGGGTGGAAATGTCCAATTTAGAGTGGGTTTTTTGAGAAAGGAAGGGGGACAAAGCGGTCTCACACCTTGTTTTTGCAGGAATTGCAGATGCCGTAGATGTTCAGTTCCACTTTCTTTATCTCGCCGGGGAGCTTTTCCATCAGGCTTTCGGGTAAGATTTCGCCTTTCTGCGGAATGTCTATGATGGAGCCACATTCCTTGCAGATGAAGTGCATGTGGTCGCCTTTGGCCAGCTCAAAGACGTGTTTCCCTCCGACAATTCCCACTTCCCGGATCAGACCGGTGGAAAGGAGAGCGTCGATATTTTTGTACACCGTGGCGAGGGAGATGGACGGAAACTCGCGCCGAACCGCTTCAAAGAGCTGTTCGATGGAAATGTGCCCGGCTTTTTTGATGTGTTTCAGTATCAGGAGCCGCTGGGGTGTGGCTTTTAACCCGTGGGCTTGAATAGTTGAGCTGTTTATTCTGTCCATCTTCTCCTCCATCATCTATTCTACATGAATATATGGATTCTTGCAAAAGATTTTCTTGTAATAAAGAAAAATTATTTGTAACGAAAAATAATTTATGGTATCTTACCTTCAGGAGGCTGAAAAATGGCGTGTAACAAACCTGTTCAAAAACAAGTGAAAAAAACTGACAATGCACCAGAAAATGTGAACCCGATTATTAACCGGAATCAAAAGGAGGGGAAAATGTCATCATTGGTACTGAAAGAAATGCCGGAATTCAAACTGGAAGCTTTTAACGCGGAAACCGGGAAATTTGTTACGGTTTCGTCGGAACAATACAAGGGGAAGTGGGCAATCATCTGCTTTTATCCCGCAGATTTTACCTTTGTCTGCCCCACTGAAATCGCGGCCATGAATGCCAGACTGGACGAGTTCCGCAAAATGGGGGTGGATGTACTGGCGGTTTCCACCGATACCCAGTTTTCCCACAAGCGCTTTGTGGAGACGGAACCGCTCTTGAAAGGACTCAGGATGACCATTGCCGCAGATCCCACCGGGCAGGTGACCCGCTCTTTCGGCGTGATGATTGAGGCGGAAGGGGTGGCACTCCGGGGCCGGTTTATTGTGAATCCAGATGGGATTATTGTCACGGAAGAGACCATGGCACCCTCGGTGGGTCGGAATGTTCATGAACTGATCCGGCAGGTCCAGGCGTGGCAACATGCGTACAAAACCGGTGAGGTCTGCCCGGCAAATTGGAAGCCGGGGAAGAAAACCCTGCCGGTGAATACCGAAATTGAAGACCTTACCGGTAGAGTCGGCGACTATGTGACTATCGAGGAAATTCTGTCCTGAGCCGGGGATTGCTGTTCAGTAACAAGGGGGGTTCGCTCCCCTTTTCTTGTGTCAATTTTCTGTCGGAATGGGATTGCCCAGGTGGGGCTGTTCTCGTCCTTTTGTGGCGAGAATTGCGGATGTATACTGAAATAGAGGGCTTTACAATTTCTTAACAGAATCTGTGGAAAACGCTGTGGAAAACAGTGTGAAATACGACGAAACCTCAGTGGTGACGGGGGTTTGAACGGATTGCACAATTGCTGCACAGGTTAAATAAGATGTGAATAATGAATGAGTTAACAAATATGCATAGTGCTTGTACACGAGACTGCCCGCTTTTGCATGGGTTTTTGACAGAATAGGCCTTTTTTCAGGGGAATAACGCGTTATCAAGAGTGATTGTGAAAAGTGATAGAGCCAAATGGAAGGGGCCGGCTTTTGGCAGAGAGGTTCAGCCGGTGCTATTCTGATAAACAGTAAAAGGTGAAATCTTGAATATGAACATCTGCCGGGTATTGGGAAGTGGAGGGCAGGATTGGCAGCTGAATTTTTCCAATGGAAAGGAGGGTGAGAACATGAAACTGGATGTAAAAGCATTTGCATTGACAAGTGGCATTGTCTGGGGCCTGGGGCTATTTTGCCTGACGTGGTGGATGATTGCCTTTGACGGTGCAAGCGGGGAAGTGACACTTGTCGGACGACTGTATCGAGGGTACAGTATCAGTGTAACCGGCAGTTTTATCGGTCTTCTTTGGGCATTGGTGGACGGTTTTGTTGGTGGCGCGATTTTTGCCTCGTTATACAATTTTTTCGTGGGCCGAGGGAGGCGTGAATCGGCTGATTAAGGTTCAGTTGTTTCCATTATTTTAGAAAGAGCTGTTGAGATTTTACGGAGTTGTTCATCTACTCTTCGAATTCGCCTGATTTCTTTTGCGCTGAGTTTCCCCTTTTCGTTTCGTGTTTCCATGGCAGCTTCCATTGCCCCCCGGGTTGCATGGAGGGTTACATCAAAGACCTCATCCATGTGGTTGCCAAAGCGGCGAAAAGAGGTTTGAACGCTCTGAACAATGGACCAGCGAAGGTTTTCTACATTGTTTCGTACCAGTTCTTCCACTTGCTCCATGATTCGTTTTCTCGCCCGTTTCTGCTGCAATCCGGCGGATAGCACCCGGTCCAGTGCGCCCGGGGGGATTGGGCTCAGAGACTGTTTCCATTTATGGGTAATCCAGTAGGGTTTGCTCTTTGCGACAAAAGCGTTTCGGCTTTCCGGCGCATGGAAGGGGATTTCAAAAATATCTGCAGCATTCTGACGGATGGTTTCAATAAGGCGGTTGGTCTCCTGTTGCAGGGGGGCCAGTGCCGATCCCATCCGCTCCTTAAACCGCAGGGAAAAGCGCCCCAGTCGGCTTTCGAAGTAGCCGGGGATAAAGTCAGCTAATATTTTTCGGGCTGTCTGCTCCCACTCCGTTTTACCCGTGTCTCTTGTGGAACTATCCAGGAGCTGTTCGATTTCTCTTAATGCCTCTTTTCTTAAAAGCTCTGCTTCTACTTCCACCTGTTTCAATGTGCGTTTCTGTTCCCCCGATACCCGATCCAGTACCGCCAGGCGATTGTTTTTCGTGTCTTCCAGTTTTTCCTCAAAGAGGGCCATTCGATGTTCCAGATCGTTGAGTGGCAGTTCCAGCGTTTTCAGCGACAGTGCCAACTCCATCTGCAGGTTGTTCAAAATGTCCAGAGTCCGTCGGCTCAACGCTTCGTATAAGGCCCCCTGTTTTTCCCTTGCGAGGAAGGTCAAAATCCGGGCTTCCAGCTCTTTCATACCACTTTTTTCCCATTCTTCATCGTTATGCTCTTTTCTTGCGGCGAGGCCTTTTTTTGCGGACACCTGGAAAATAGGGCCCGGATCGATTTCCGCCTGGGTGCGGACAGTTTTTTTCAGGAATGAACTAGCCTCCTCCAGCTCTTCAGCATTCAGATAATCGCTCTTATTCAGGACAAAGAACAGCCGTGGAACCCGGTTTCGGACGGATTTCAGGAATTCAATCTCCGTTTCAGTCAGTGGCGGGTCGGCAGAGGTGACAAAGAGTGCCGCGTCGCACTGGGAGAGAAAATTCATTGTGGCGGCAGTGTTGTGGCGGAAAGTGGAACCGATTCCCGGTGTGTCGATGAGCACGACACCTTGTTTCAGGATAGCCGAGGGATGGAAAACCTGAATTTCAGTCACATTCATGACATTTTGAGGATTGGATGACTCGTTGACATAGCGGTTGAGAAACCGGGTCAGGTTACCGCTTTTCATTTCTTCTGTGGTTGTGCCACCTTCTTTTTCAATGCTGACGGAGACTCGTTTTTCTCCCGGCCGAATCCAGGTTGGAAGCGCGGTAACCGGAAGCACTGAGCTGGGAAGGAGGGCTTCCCCCAGAATCGCGTTCAAAAGGGTGCTTTTCCCCCGTTTGAACTGTCCCAGCACGGCAAGGTGAAGACGTTCTTCGCGCAGTTGATCGCGGATGCCCTCAAGTTTTGGCAACTGAAAGGCGTCCTTTTGCTCTGACTGAAGAATTGAAATGGCACTGTCGATCAATTCAGGCAGCCTGGCTAATCTGGGTTGGCCAGTCGCGGCCATTTTTCGGCTGGCATCTTTGTTGATGAGATCCTGGTCTGTCATGGTTCCTCCTGACATTACCGATGGCACCAGGAGTCATCAGCCGCTTGGCAGTTGAATGGGGGACTCCTTCCCCGGAAAAAGTTTCTCCCATTATATCCGCTTCTTCCCTTTTGTCAATAAATGAGGTATGCCAAAGGAAAGGCATAGAAGAGCATAGAAGAGCACAGAAGAGCGCTGGATCGAAATCAAGCAGGGTGCTACAATTACAAAAGCCAAGTACAAGATAGAGGGAAACAACGTGACCGAACAACCATGGGCCAGAAAAACCATCCTGACAGTCACCGATGATTTCAGCGGTTACACCAAAGATATCCCGGCCACCATCAATATCTATCTGACAGCAACAGCAACAAAAGCTGTCGCCACGGCGACCGTCAAGGTAATCGAAATGCCCTTCAATCTCGTCTTCTTCAAGACGGACCATCTGGGAACTCCCAGAGTCATCACGGATCAGGATGGGAAAGTGCTCAGCAACCACGATTACCTCGCCTATGGAGAAGAAATCACCACCGCCGACTTCCAGACCAACCGTATGAAATTCACGGGACATGAGAGGGACCCGGAAACGGGTCTGGACTATATGCTGGCGAGGTATTACACAGCAGGCTCAGGAAGGTTCCTGCAGGTGGATCCCGGGTATGATTACGATCCGATGGATCCGATGAGCTTTAATCTGTATGGGTATGTGCGGGGGAATCCGGTGATGGGAACGGACCCGACGGGGATGGTACTTGATTATTCTCTGATCGAAAATAAAGAAGAGCGGGAGTTTGTAAAGAAGAGCATTCAAACGCTAAAGGATATGGACCCCGATGGAGCAGGGAAAATGATCACGGCGCTTGATGAGTCTAAGAACATACACTATATTACCCTTGGTAGTGGAAACAGCAACGAAGCAACTCCCCCATGGGTTGGAGATCAGCCGAACAAGGAAAAGGGACAAAAGGATGTAGAGCTAGAAGATAAGAAGAAGCCATCGGGTACGCTGACGACAATCCGTGAATCTCTGCTTAGCGTACCGGATGAGCCTCTGGATAGTAAGGGCAGTGAGAGGGGCAATATCTTTACATCACTTGCTCACGAACTCTGGCACGCATACGACCGAGATTGCGGAAGAGATAACCAAAGTAGAGATGGCAGAAGACGGACCGAACTTGGAGCTGAAAAAATGGAAAATAGAATAAGACCGGGATTCGGTCTGAATAAGCGGAATCACTATTTCGATTGGAAGTTTTCTGCAAAAGAACTGGATTCACCCATTGATTGGAAGGAAAAGAAATGAAGTTTTTTCATTTTCTGCTAAGTTTATGTTTCTTGATTGGAGTTGGGTGCGCAAAATCACCTGAGATTTACACATTTTCCCAGAGCAGAATTTATCTTGTAAATGTCCGATTTGGTGACAGCAAGGTTAAGCCATTTATTGTCCCCGGTGGACAACTTCAATCGATGCTGTCGGTTTACATGTTCCCGAAGGCGGACTATTGGGAGACCATTGAAAGAATTCACGACGGAATGACGCTTAACTTACCGAAACGTCTTGAATTGGAGGACAAGGGTTTGCTTATCCCTGTCCTATTTGACGAAGGGGTTGACTCAATTTTCAAAGCTCAAGGAATTAGGGGGTTGATCTTACACTATTTCCAAAATAATCCAGCGGGAGTTTCCCTTAAGCAGTCATACTTGGCAAAGCTTCTAATAGAAAATGGCATTCAACTCAGTTTCTCTGATGAAAATGCAAGCTATTATCTAGCTGCAGAGACCTTTCATAAACTCGGGTTGTCTGCTTTCTCTAAATGACATGGCGGATTCCAATTTAAAGTGCACCACGTTGTTCTCGAAAGAAGGCCTCAGGTAATCCCGGGGACAATACTAAATTAATAACCGTTAACTGACAGAATAAACATGCTGTTGTCTCAAATATGGAGAAGGCTGAAAATCTCGCCTTCTCCCTCACACTGCACAAAGAAGGCGACAAGAAATGGGGGAAACGCTCAAGTGAGTGGGAGTGGGCGGCAGAAGAAGAAGTAGGAGTAGGGGTAGGAGTAGGGGTAAGAAAAATCAGGGAGTTGGCTATTCCCTGTCTTCTCCCCTCCGGGCTCAACCTTGCCTTCTGCTTAACCTCAACCTCTTCCC